>JBEKOW010000013.1:0-35391 GCA_049521375.1 Terriglobales bacterium | reverse complement strand
CGGGCGGTGCCCGCTACCACAACCGCGTAGCCCTCGAGTTCCAGCAAAGTCTCCAGTGACTCGCGGATCTCCAGTTCGTCATCGATGATGAGAATCCTGCCTGCGTTCTGCGGAGTGCTTTCGGGCGCGCTGCGGCGCGAAATGACTGCTACTTCAGACATGGGCTGCCTTCCTGACCAACGGGAAATCAAGGGTAAATGTTGTTCCTTCGCCGGGGCGGCTCTCCACACGGATGTTCCCGCCATGCTCCTGGATGATCCCGTAAGACACCGAGAGTCCGAGGCCGGTACCGCGATTCTGGCCGGGTGCAGGCGCAGTCTTGGTAGTAAAGAACGGGTCGTAGATACGGTGGATATGTTCCTGCGCAATGCCGGAACCGGTATCGTTCACGCGGACGCTCACGAAATCGCCGTTCATGGTTGCGACATTCAGGACTCCGCCCCCGGTCATCGCATCTTTCGCGTTCAGGAATAAATTCAGAAAAACCTGCTGCAGTCGTCCAGCGCTCCCCTGAATCAGGGGAAGGTAGGCTGATTTCGGCGAATTCCGTGCCGGTGGTGCGCGAGAAATTCAGCAGATTGTTGACGATCTCGGAGGCCCGGAACGTCTGCTTGGTAATTTTGTCGAGGAGCGAGGCCTTCGGCGCATCCGACTGCAGTTGCTTGGCCAGCATTTGCGTGTAGGAAGAGATTACGGCCAGCGGAGTGTTGACCTCGTGCGCGACGCCGGCAGCCAGCAGGCCGATGGAAGAAAGTTTGTCGGCCTGGGTGAGCTGGACTTCGAGTTCGATGCGCTCGGTGATATCGTCCATGATGACGAGGCGGCCGACGACGTTGAACTTGCGCGTCACCAGCGGCGCGATGGCCACGTTGACGACACGGGATTCGCCGGTCGGCGTTGCCAGCCGGAACTTGTAGAGATTGTGGATGCCGGGATTCTGCCGCACGCGGTAGAACTCCTCGACGAAGGCCGCCGGAAAAACCTCGCTCAACGAGCGTCCGACCACCTGCCAGCGTGGCTTGGCATACATCACTTCCATCTGGGAGTTCCACGACTCGACGCGATCCTGCAGATCGACGGCCAGCACGCCGACGTTAATGGACTCGACGATGTTTTCGTTGAAATCCTTGAGGCGCTCGTACTCGCTCACCTTCTGTTCGAGCGATGCGTACAGGCGCGCGTTCTGGATCGCGATGGCAATGTAGCCCGCGAGAGTCTCCAGCAACTCGACATCTTCGCTGGAGAGAAAATCGCCTTCCATGGTCTTGCCAAGGCCGAGAAAGGCAATGGTCTTCTGCCGGGCGTGGCATGGGATGTAATAATTCAAATCAAGGCGTGAGATCGCTTCCTGCGCGGCGCCCGTCTCGCGCGGCAACTGGCGGGTGTTTTCGAAGAAGATGTGCCCGGCCGCATCCTCAATTCGGGGCTTGGCCAGAAAAGCCAGGTCGACCGCGCCAATCGTTCCGAGGCCGAATGATTTCGAAAGTTCGAAGCGCGATGAGTCGTTGTTGCCGAGGAAGATGGCGAGGCGATCCACCAGCAATGTGCGCGCCAGGCGGTCTACCAGCGACGAAAGCATCTTGTCGAGATCGGTCTCCGAACTCAACTCCCGCCCGAACTCGACCAGCGTGCGCCGGTAATCGTAGCGTGTGCGATAGAAGAATAGATCCAGCTTCTCCTGAATCCATTTGCGCACCGGATCGAAGAGCAGCGCCGTCACGACTACCGCGACCATGAGTCCGTAAGGGCCGGTACTCGGAATGCGGGCGTGCACCAGTTCGGCAATTGCGGCTACCACTGCGAAGTACGATCCGACGATCGCCGCCGCAGCCAGCGTGTACGCCATGCCGCGCTTGAAGATCAGGTCTACGTCCATCAGTCGGTAGCGGACGATGGCGTATCCGAAGGTGAGCGGCAGCAGTCCCAAAGAAAGTACCGTCACCTTCATGGCCGGCGAAGGCATCGCGCCGAACAGATAGGGAATGACGTAAAACAGCGTGAAGGGCGTAATCGCCATCACAGTGCCGCGCGTAATCCACTTCAGTTGCTGGCGCAGGATGGGCGTGGTTGCGTGCCGGTAGTTGCTCCACAAGACCACGGCGGCGGAGACGAAGAAGATCGTCAGGTAAGCCCAGTGCACCCGGTTGAGATTCCACAGCAGCCGCGCACTCGCCTGCAGAAATTGCAGCGCAGAAATCTGAACGCCGAGCAGAATCACTCCCGGCAGATACAGCAGGGGAATCGACCAGCGGTTCTTACTGATGAAGGCGCGCCGCTCCGGGAAGGTCAGCACGAAGTGCAGGAATAACGCCGGCTGCAGCAACCACGCGACTTCGTTGCTCCACAGGACAATCCAGTCAAATGTGTTGAGCTTGCCGGTAAAGTGGAGCGAGTAGAAGATGAACGAGACCAGGCAGAAGATGTAGAAGTGCAGGGAACCGACCGCGGTCCAGCGCCGCAACAGCACATAAAGCCCGATGCCAAGATAGATGAGCGCGATCAGCCGCAGCCAATCGTTCATCGAGCGCTCGGCCGGCACGAGCACCACTTCGACGTCCAGCGGAACCGAGTTGCGGATCAGGGAGTAGGTTGCCTTGGAATAGACTCCGGAATAGTAGAGCTGGCGAGTGACGGCGGCCGAACTATCGACTGGACGCCCGTTGACGCTGACCACTACGTCTCCGTTGCGGATGCCGGCGAGAGCGGCCGGGCCGCTGGGATCGAGCCGGTCCGCCACCACTTGGCCCTTGCGTTCCAGCCACCAGACACCATCGTCGGGGATCGGGGACTGATGCTCCTGCTTGTAATTGAACCCGGCAAAGACGACGGCCGCAAAGGTCAGGAGACCCAGCACGATGACGGTAAAGCGGGCCTGAAATTCGCGGTTCATGGGACGCGCCGGGGGCGGGGAGACTCCTGTCGGCTGAATTCTCCGCTGCCTAGATGTGTGCAACTTCACTGCCACCATCCCAATTTGCGCGGTCGTCGATAACCCGCTCGGATAGAACAACTTCCGCAATTATAAAGATCTTGCGGTAGGTTTACTATGAAATATGGAATGTGCTTCCTGATTTCAGGATGGCTCGCTTATCGCCTGGAACGGGTTTCCAGAGGTGGAATCCCGGGGTTAAAGCGATGGATTCAGTGGCGCAACAATCGCGGGATTTTGAGCGGGCCGACCCTTATTGTTGAATGGGGAGGCTCGGGAACTTCCCATTTCCTGAGCCTCCCACTTATCAGGGCGCCCCCCAGACTCATTCTTCGAGAGGTGAGCAATTCCCTCAAGTGAGTGTCATCATGCCCCCGATCGATTGCGGCGTCCATGGAGAGGGAATGAAGATTGTCTGAATTGATCTGAAGAAAAATCTGATCTTGACACACCCGGTGGAGCAGACCAGAATCCTCATACTCGACTATTTGCTGGTTGCGGGTAGAGGTGTGTGGTGCCGGAAAAGAAGGTCAGGTTCGACGACTTCCAGGTTGACTTTGTTCGTTTTCAACTCTGCCGCCGGGGCTTTCCGGTGCGATTGGAAGGTCTGCCCCTGCAGTTGCTCATGTTCCTTGTCGAACACAATGGCGAGCTGGTCACCCGTGAACAAATCTCGGGGGCACTTTGGAGTAAAGACGTCTTCGTGGACGTGGACCAGGGGATCAATACGGCGATCCGCAAGGTTCGCCAGGCTTTGGCCGATGACGCCGACCAACCGCAATACCTGCAGACAGTTGTCGGGCGGGGCTATCGTTTCGTTGCGCGCGTGGTTGAGGAGGGTGCCGCGCCCAGCCATGATTTCATGGTTTCCCCCGAGGACCTCGGGCGCGCCATCATGATGGCCGCCGGGCTCGATCCGAAAAATCCTAAGTCAAATCCAAAGCTACCCGACGAATCCTGACGGGGTCGATGTAATTGTCATTTTCCTGGGTGCTCCAGATTGTTGCTACAGACTTCCTGGACCTGATCGTGGTGTTTCGCTTTCGATTCGCCGTCCCTGCTGTGTATACTTTCGACGAAGCTTCCAGCTTCGCGATCCATGAGCGCGTGGGGCGCTCCGACACGGAAAATCTGGCATGAACACGGCAATTCGTACGCAAGGTTTGCGCAAGGTTTACAACACCGCGCCCCCGGCCGCCGCCGGGCGAGGAGACGCTTCGGCGGCGGACAAGCGCGGCAGGAATTCCAAGTCGCAGCCCAAGCCTGAGATCAAAGCCCTCGACGGGATTGACCTCGAGGTTGCTCCGGGACAGATCTTCGGACTGCTTGGCCCAAATGGGGCAGGGAAGTCCACGACCGTTGGCATCCTGACTACGCGCGTCCGTCCTACCAGCGGCACGGCCTGGATTGGCGAATACGACGTCTGGCACGATCAGACTGCGGCCAAACGCCAGATCGGAGTGGTCGCCCAGCGCCCCAATCTGGATTTCGCCCTGACCGCTCGCGAGATTCTGCTTTTTCACGGAGCCTACTTCGGGATCGGTTCGCAGGAACGCTCCGAACGCGCCAATGCGTTGCTGGACCGCTTCAAGCTGACCGATCGCGCCGACCAACTGGTGCGCGGGTTCTCCGGCGGGATGATGCAGCGCATGTCGATTGCGCGCGCCATGATGCACGACCCCCAGGTGCTGTTTCTCGACGAGCCCAGCGTGGGCCTCGATCCCCAAACCCGGCTGCTGCTGTGGGAGATCATCCGCGAGTACAACCAGAAGGGTCGCACGATTCTACTCACCACGCACAACATGGAAGAGGCGGACACATTGTGCGAGCAGCTGGCGATCATCGATCACGGTCGAATCATCGCGCAGGGCACGCCCGGCGAGCTGAAGGCCTCGATCCCCGGCGGATATCTGCTGCGCCTGCGCTTCGGGCATCACTCCGCGCCACTACTGGAGCGCCTCGGCACGCTGGCGGGAGTTACCGAAGTCCGGGCCTTCGGCGAAAGCGGAGCCGACCTCTATGCCGGCCGCGGCGGATCGCTGATTCCCGAGGTCGTGAACGCGGCCGCGGCTTTGGGCGTCGAGCTATCCGATGTTCACATCTCCGAACCGAGCCTGGAAAATTTGTTTTTGCATCACACCGGCAGGAGCTTGCGCGAATGAACTGGAAGACCTTCCTGGCACTACTGGCGCGTGACGCTCACGTGGCGCGGCGCAATCTGGTTGCCCTGCTGTTGCAGACGTTCCTGCAGCCATTGTTGTTCGTTTTCATTTTCGGACGCGTCATGGTGGGCAGCGGCTATCTCCCCGCCGCTTACAAGAGCCTGCTGCTCCCCGGAATCATGGCTATCAGTATGGTGTTCACCGGGATCTGGGCAGTCGCCATGCCTCTGATTGCGGAATTCCAGTTCACGCGCGAGATTGAAGACCGCCTGCTGGCCCCGATCGACATCGCCTGGGTCGCAATAGAAAAAGTCGTGGCCGGGCTGATTCAGGGACTTGTAGCGGGCCTGACGGTGATTCCACTGGCGTGGATCATCCTTGGGCGCGGGCTGGAATTGCATCTGACGAGGCCCTGGCTGTTCTTGTGCATCACCTTGCTGGTGGCGGGATTCTCGGCCTGCGGCGGACTAGCGCTGGGATGCAGCGTCGATCAGCAGCACATCGGCTTGATGTTCAGCATGGTAATGACTCCGATGATTTTTTTCGGCTGCACATACTATCCCTGGAGCGCGCTGAACAAGTTCCCGATCATGCAGAAACTCGTGCTCATCAATCCGCTGGTGTACGCGAGCGAGGGACTGCGCGCGACCCTCGCGCCCCAGTTCGAACATCTCTCCCTGCCGTGGATTTTGGTGGCGTTGACGCTGTTTGACGTGTTGCTGCTGGTAGTGGGACTTCGCCAGTTTCAGCGGAAGGCGGTCAGCTAGAGGAAGTTCTCGTAGCATCGACTCACTCGGGTTGACCCGCTCACCATCCGATTGACCTGCGCTCCATCCGAGGGCGAGCGTGCCGGCGGGGCGCCGGCGCTACGATCCCCAGGGACTAGGCTTTCACGCCGCGCTATTTCGACGACGAAAACACCGTCCACGGGTAGGCATCCATATCGCGCAACAATCCATGCTCCCATGCGAACTCCGGATGCTCCTGCAGATGCTGTTGCGCCTTGAAGTTCATCCCGCAAGCATGACCGGCCGCAGCCGAGAGTGACATATGCGCGACCATGGTGGCATCGGCAGCTTTGTTCTGCACCGCTCCCGCGTTTCCGTAGGGCGGCTGCCAGGGCTGCGAGCCGCGCGCTGAGAGATCGATGTGTCCATCCAGGGTGCGCTCGTCAGCTTCTTCTTTCCTGGTATAGGTATCGTAGTGGTCGGCCAGAAACCGCTGCGCGGCGGACACATCAATTTTTCCCTTGTTCTCCGACATTAACTGTTCCCAGCGCACGTGGCGGGCATTGGCGCTCGCGCTCATGTCCTTTGGATCAAAATCGGTTTCTTCAAGGATGAGTTTTTCATCGACCGGGAAATTCGAGCCGACGATATACCCGTCGGTCTTCTTTTCCAATGTCACGTTCCTGAGTCCCAGTTCGAGGCTGCCGATTTCGTTGGTCTTCACATCCGCGAGCAGCCAGTTGTTGGCATAGCCGCCGTTGTTGCCGGCTTTCATGATGCGGGCAAAATCGTCGATCGAATTGGAATACTGCGCCGCCTTGCGCGCCCGTATAAATTCCGGAATGCCGTTCGGATCGTAGCCCGAGAAATGTCCAATCGTCGTTTCGGTGATCGCGATGCCCGCCGAGTTGATGACGAAATCGTCGGCGCTGTGGATGACCCCGGGCAATCCGTCCATCAACATGCGGTAGCCTTTGGCGGGGACGATATCGAAGATGATTGTCCAGCGCGCGCCATCCATGTAGCTGGTCCAGTTATTGTGCGCGATGACGATCCTGCCATCCCTGGTATAGCTGCCGGTCGCGACAAACGCGCTGCAGTGCTCGGGGGCGACCAGCGACGCCGATGACTTGATCCCGTGCTCCTTGTCGTATTGCTTGACGTAGTATTCCCACTCTTCGGCGGCGTTGATCGCAACCACGTCCCACAGATCGAGTTTCACACCCCGGGCGCTAGCTCCATCGGCGATGCCTTGCAATTCCTCGCGGTACTGCTGCTCGATGTGAGGCCACATCATGGTGCGCCCGGCGTCGCGGAAGAACTGCCAGTCTTTCTGGTCCTCATGCGACTCTTCGAGCGCCGTTACTTTTAGAAGGTCTTCAATCTCCGGGGCCAGCAGATAGCCGTTCTGATAGCCGATCTCGGAAGGCGTCCCTTGCAGATGGACAAAGGTCCAGCCATTCTTTTCGGGCAGGCGGAAACTGTTCTTCAAACGCAGATCGCTGCTGGCATCTTTCGCGGCAGACGTCAGGCCCAGTGCAACCAGCAGAGCGATAACTCGGACAATGGTCTTAAACATGGATCCCCCACAGGAATGGCAAGAATTTTAGCAGAGCGGCGGTTGTTAAGGCTTTCGTGCCTTGACGTGAATCGAGCGGGTAGTCTGGAAGTCTACCTTCGGCGGGTGCCGAAAAGCATGCTAAGTGTGGTGTCCCAGAAATTAGGGGGAGGGGTAAGGGGGCCTTCGACTCCGTGGGGCGCTTCGCTTACCCCGCTCCGCTCAGGATGACTTCGGCTGCTTAAGTTGTGAAGCAGGCTCCGCTCTGGAGTGGTTTCAATTGGCGCAAAACTGCAAAGAAATCAGGCATCGAAAACGAGGCCTTTTACTTTTGCCCGCCACTGCAACTTCCCGCCAACCGTTCTAAAATCTCCTCATGCCGAATCTGCAACAAGTCGCCGATCTCGAGAAGCGTTTTCTCCTGCCTACCTACAATCGTTATCCGGTCGCCTTCGAGCGCGGCAAGGGCGTCTTCCTGTTCGATTTCGAGGGCAACAAGTATCTAGACTTCGTGGCCGGCCTAGGCGTCAACGCGCTCGGCCACGCGCATCCCAGAATCGTCAAGACGATTCGCGAGCAGGCCGCCCGTCTGATCCACGTCTCAAATCTCTACTACAACGAGTATCAGGGACAGCTTGCGGAGCGCCTGTGCCAACTGTCAGGACTGGATCGCGTCTTCTTTTCGAACAGCGGCACTGAAGCGATGGAAGGTGCGATCAAACTAGCGCGCCTCGCCGGGCACAAAGCCGGCGGCGATGCCAAGTGCCAGCTGGTCGCGCTGCAGGGCTCCTATCACGGACGGACCTTTGGCGCGATGTCGCTCACGGGACAAGACAAGTACCGCAAGGGCTTCGAGCCGCTGCTTGAGAACGTCAGCTTCGTCGAACAGAACAACATCGAGTCGCTGCGCTCAGCCGTGAACGCCAACACCTGCGCCATCGTGCTCGAGCCAATCTTTGGCGAGGGCGGAATTCTGGAGTGCACACGGGAATTTTTGCGGGAGTGCCGGGCGCTCGCCGATCAGCACCAGGCGGCGCTCATCCTCGATGAAATCCAGTGCGGGCTGGGCCGAACGGGGACGATCTTCACATTCCAGGGATTCGGCACTGTGCCGGATATCGTCACTATCGCGAAGCCGATTGCGGCGGGACTGCCGCTCGGGGCGTTCATCTCCAAGGAGAGTTTCGCCTCGGCTATTTCTCCGGGACAGCATGGCACCACTTTCGGCGGCGGTCCACTGGCTTGCCGCGTCGCGCTGGAATATCTGGCCATCGTCGAACAAGAGCACCTGCTCGAAAATGTGGCAAAGGTTGGAGGCTACTTGCAACAGCAGCTTCACGACCTGGTGGGCACGTATGCCGCTACGCGCGAGGCCCGCGGCCGCGGGTTCATGCAAGGCCTGGTTCTCGATATTCCGGCGCGTCCGCTGGTGGAGCAGGGATTGGCGGAGGGCGTACTGCTCAATGTCACGCAGGATACTGTTCTGCGCTTCCTGCCGCCGTTCTTGCTGCCAGAAAAGCACGTGGACAAGGGAATTCGCGTATTAAAGAAACTGCTCGGGAAGAAGCGTGGAAAAGATCAGAACAAAATCTCAGCCGCCGTTGGGGCGATGTCTCACTAACGGCGATTGCGCCGCTGCGAAAATCGCCAGCTATCCAGCCGAGGCGGCACCCTCAATCAATAAAGAAGTGGGAGCCAGTTTCGGCTCCCACACAAGCGACAGAGGCGTTATCACTTAATAATCATTAGGACACAAATCGCGAGGAAAAAGTTGCCCGTAAAAGCGCAGAAAACGGCCGGAAAGTACCGCCCCGAATCAGAGATGGATAAGAGTTGGGTGGAACAGAACCCGGTTGGGACGTATCCAATCGAAGAACATTGGATTGATCTCGCCGGCGGACGCATGCGTTACCTCAAAGCGGGTTCCGGACGGCCGCTGATTCTCGTCCACGGGCTGATGGGCTACTCGTTTTCCTGGCGCTTTTCCATGCCTGCCCTTGCAGCCTACGCCACCGTCTATGCCATCGACAATCTGGGAGCGGGACTGTCGATCGCTCCCGAGGGTTTGGATTGCACCGTGCGCGGCACTGCCGAACGCGTTCTCGAGTTCGCCGATGCCATGGGACTCGCGGAATTTGACCTGCTGGGCACCTCGCACGGCGGCGGTGTGGCCATCATGGCAGCAGCGCTCTGCGCCGAACGGCACGACAAACGCCTGCGACGGCTAATACTGGTGGCGCCTGTCAACCCGTGGTCGGCGCACGGCAAGCGGCTCGCGCCCTTCCTCGTGACTCCGCTCGGTTCTATATTTTTCCGCAACACGATTGAGCGCTGGCGCGCGCTCGACTACCTCTGGCTGCGCCGTCTTTTCAGTGATGGCGCCAAAATTCCTCCGGATTCGCTGGACGGTTACCGGATTCCTGTCCTGCGAAATCACGGGTTCCGCCACGCTTCGCACATCCTGCAGAGCTGGACGGCGGACCTGGCTGAACTGGAAGCGGTCCTTCCCAAAATCCGCGACTATCCCACTTTGCTGGTGTGGGGGACAAAGGATCGCGCCGTGCAACTTCAGTCCGCCGAACCGCTCCGCCAGAATTTCAATGATGTAAAGTTGGTGGCATTCGACGGCGTAGGACATTTGCCCTACGAAGAAGCCCCCGAGGAATTCAACCAGGCACTGATCGAGTTCCTAAATGAAAGTGGGAAATGACTAGTCGTCGGTTCTCAGCGAACCAGGCTTGCGGCTAATGGGCCACAGCGTTTCCCACTACGTGCGCACTTTTGTCGCCGACTATGGCTACTGGGCGGTGGCCGTGGCGCTATTGTGCGAGAACGCCGGCTTGCCTGTTCCGGGAGAGAGCACGCTCCTGCTGGCTAGTTTCCTCGCTTACACGGAACACCGACTTCATCTCGGATGGATCATCGTGGTCGCTACCCTGGCGGCTACGGTCGGCGACAATCTGGGCTATGCCCTCGGTTATTATGGCGGGCGCCCGCTCGTCCTTCGCTATCAGAATTTCTTTGGCGTTTCGCAGAGTTCGGTCAAGAGTGGTGAGGCGATCTTTGCCCGCTATGGCGCCTGGACCATTTTTCTTGCCCGCTTCATCTTTGGCATGCGCGTGATCGCCGGGCCGCTCGCGGGCGTTCTCCGCATGCGCTGGCGTACCTTCACGCTCTTTAATTTCCTGGGCGCGGTGACGTGGGTGACTTCTATCGCCTGCGCCGGATACCTGTTCGGGCAGCAATGGCGCAGCCTGGCGCGGGCTGTCCGGCGCTTCAATGTAGCCCTTCTCATCCTGATCGCGGTCGCGGCCCTTTATGCCTGGTGGAGACAGCACCGTAAGGCCCTGCCAGAACAATAGGGTGGGCGATCGGGATAGCCGACGACGTCGGCTTGGGGCTTGTCCGGGTCGTGACAGTCTTCGGTTACTTCCACGCGGCGGCGCTCCCGGCTTATGCTGATACGAGGTTCTAACGGGATACAGTCCCAACTTAGAACCGAAGCCTGAAACATCATGATCCCGAAAAGCGCTCCCGAATCATCCTCGCCCCTGTTGAGAGTGGGACTCTCCCAGGTTTGGGTGCGCTTCCTGTTTGCGATTGTCGGGCTGGTGCTGGCTTTTGGCGCGGCGCTGTTCTCTACGGTGTCCCAGGAGTCGGGGAACGTCTGGGGCACGATCATCCTCGCGTCGGCCGCGCTGGTTCTGGCCACCTTCGTCGGATTGACCACCGTCCCCTACCTGGCCCGGCGGGTGGTGGCCGCGCGCGTGCGGGAGGCAATGGATTACGAGGTGACGCGCCCCGGCATGATCTACATGCTGATCAGCGTCGTCATCGGAATTGCCGCCATCAACACCGGCAACAACCTGCTCTACGTGATCGTTGCGGCGCTGCTTTCCGCCATCGTGGTCTCCGGAATCGCCTCGGCCGCCGTGCTGCGCAGTCTGACGCTCGACGTGCATTTGCCGGAGCACGTTTTTGCCGGCCGGCCGATCATGGCGCGCCTGCGCGTGCGCAATTCCAGTTCGTGGATGCCGTCTTTTTCCGTGCGCGTGGTTCCGGGGAAGCGCAAACCAGTTCAGCGCTGGCGTTGGGAGCCCCACACGATCGGTGTACCTTCGAATCGCGCGCCCGAGCGGCAGTGGCTTCGTCTGCCCGACCGGCGTTTACGCCGGGTTCGCACGCAAGCGGAACGTCCGATTCTGCAGCATCCGGTCTACTTTCCATTTCTGGCTACGGGGCAGGAACTGTGCGCCGACATCGAGATGAGTTTTCCCGCGCGCGGCCGTTATGAGGAGAAGAATTTCGGGTTGGCGACGCGGTTTCCGTTCGCCTTCCTGCTGAAAACGCGGCGTATCAATCTGGCCCGCGAGATTATCGTCTACCCGGTGGTCGAGCCGACGGAACAGTTTTTGGACGTTCTCCCCATGGTTACAGGTGAGTTCGAAACGTTTGTGCGCGGCCGCGGCTACGATCTTTACCGCATACGCGAGTACATGCCCGAAGATTCGGCCCGGCATGTGGACTGGAAGGCGACCGCGCGCACCGGAGCTCTCAAGGTTCGCGAGTTCAGCCGTGAAGACGAACGCAAACTCCGCATCGTGTTCGACAATCCCGCTCCCGGCGTGCTCGAGCCCGGCCTGTACGAGAGAGCGGTGCGGGTGGCCGCCTCCCTGGCCTGGCATTTTCACCACGAGGATGTCGACGTTTCGTTCGTCGCCCCCGGCCTGGAGCCGACGGCTGACGTCTTTGATTTCCTGCGCTACCTCGCGCTCGTTGAACCCCAGGACGCAACACCCGTGTTCGGGCGCCTTCGCGCCAGCGAGGACTACAACGTGATCGTGACCGCACGCGAACGGGAAGGCATTCCGGTCGCCTTCTCGACCTCCTCTTACGTGATCTCTGTCGGCCAGACGCCCACGCAATAGACCTTTCCACCTCTCCAGATAGTTGCCGGCTTTCGTCCTCCTGGCGGCCGAAGCGGCTTTCGGCCAAATTCTCGTCGAAGGGATTGTCATAGCACCTTTGGGCAGGGGTAATGGTTACTAAGGTTACCTAAGTAGATTGACCCGAAAGGGCATGGGGGCTGAGGATAGCAAATGAGGATTGAGAGAGCCCTTGGTGTGGGGTGCGCCTTCTCTGTCCCCGAAGATTCCCATGTCTTTGCACAGCCACGCAACTGCAATGTTCTTATGGTGGGCGCAACCAACCCTGCAGTTGGTGGTGGCCGGAGTGTTGTGGCGCCGGAAGATTCACAAGCAGTTCCCATTCTTTTTCTATTTTCTGGTGGCCCAGGTTCTGAATTTTGCGGTCACTTACCCGCTTTATCACGACTCCACCTACAAGTGGTATTTCTGTGCGTACTGGATCGGCGAGGCGGCCAATGCCGTTCTCGGGTTCAAGGTGATTCATGAGATTTTCCTGGACGTGTTCCGCCCCTATCATGCTCTGAAAGATCTGGGAACTGTTGTTTTCCAGTGGGCGGGTGCCGTCATGCTGCTGGTGTCGGTTGTGGTGGCCGCCTCCAACTCCTTCCGGCAGGATCCCATTTTGCACGCCGTTACGACCCTGGAGCGCGCGGTCTTCATGGTCCAGTTCGGACTCATTCTCTTTCTGATTCTATTTTCCCGGTACCTGGGAGTGTCGCGCCGGCAGACCAGTTTCGGCATCGCGGCCGGCTTTGGCCTCTTCGCCGGCACGGAACTGATGTTACTGGCCATGAATGCGGGCGGCCTGGTGGGTCACGCCACCTACAACCTTGTGAACATGTTGTCCTACAATGGGGCCGTAATTATCTGGCTTACCTACTCGCTGTCGCCAAAGGTATCGCGCGACCAGGCGGCCAACTACCTCCAGACGCAGCGTTGGGAAAAGAGCTTGGCCGACCTCACCCAGGCGGCGCCCAGCAATTCCCTGATACCCATGTTTGAAGGCATGGTCGAGCGCGCGTTCTCCCGGAGCTCGAGCAGTGAGGTCGAAGACGATATTCCGTTTCCGCGGCCGTCGGAACCCAAGCGTGCCAAGTCGGCTGCCGTGGGAGCGAAGACTCCGCAGTAGGGCTTCTCAAGCGGAACAGGGGGCTTGTGAAAAACCTTGTCAAGAGCTTTTTTTGCCTCCAAGTCCTCTCCAATTCATCTGCATTTAACCCTCACAAAGTGAAACCATAACTTTAACTTTTTGTAGGGAAGATCCTGTATTTCGGTGTCCGGAATAACCTGACAGCGCGGTCGGCACTCTGCAGGGTGGCGCGTCTCAAGGTGAGAAAGATAAGGCCCCGAGAATCAGAAGCTTGCCTCCTGTGTATAATGCCGGGTCGAATACTCGTCGAAAAAAGACGAGTATTCGGCAGACCCTAAGGAGACAAGTAAAATGAAACGTTCGCTCAGGGCGTTACTACTGTTGGTAGGTCTGGTAGGGACGTTCGCGTTCGCCGCTGTGCCGAAACACACGCATGGCCCGATCGCGATCTGCCCTATCGCTAATCCGGATTGCGGCGACTAATCGCAATTCGGCATTACACGAGTACGATGACGTAACAGAAGCAAAAGAAAGAAAACAAATTTTCAAGGCTGGCCGCATAGGCCAGCCTTATTTTTTGTTTTGAGCCGGCAGGATTGTTTCTTCTTTTGGAGGCGCGCTTGACGGCGGCGTGGCTGGCAGTTTCCCGTCGATACTGCCCATCGCTCCCGCTCCCACCTGTTCCGGTGGTTCCGCATCCCGGTCGATGTACTGCACGATGATTGAGATACGGCGGTTAGACGGGTCCTGGGGATTTCTCTTATTGCGCAGGTGCTGATCCGCGAAGCCGCGAACCTGCGAGACCTGGTCGGGTCGCAACCCGGATTGCTGCATCAAACGCCGGGCGGCATTGGCTCGATCGGACGAAAGCTCCCAGTTACTGTAACTGCCTTCGCCGACGAATGGCTTGGCGTCGGTGTGGCCTTCGACGGAAATATGATTGGGAACCTTTCCCAACTCCGCGGCAAGCAGCGTGACCATTTCTTTGCCGATTGGATTGAGCGCTGAACTGCCGCTTTCGAAAAACGTCGCGTTCTCCGACTCCAATAACTCAATCCGCAGGCCTTCGGTGGTCAGAGTCATCTCCACATTCTTGCGCAGGTTCTCCAGGTTATTAATCTTCTCGATGCTTTTTTGCAGTTGCTCCTTGAGGTCCGCCATGTTTTGTTTGCTGACTTTGAGCTCCTGCAGGTCCTGGCGTGTGGCTTGGGGGCCTTCGCCCGCTCCCTCGCCCTTCTTACTCGTACCAAATGTTTTGGATTTTCCGGTAGGATCGCGGAAGTATCCCGCGACCGCTTCCTGCACTGGCTTGTTGGTGTTCAGCAGCCACAACACGATGAACAACGCCATCATGGCGGTGACGAAATCGGCGTAAGCGACCTTCCAGGCCCCGCCATGATGGCCCCCATGGCCTCCTTTTTTCTTGATGACGATGATGGGCGGGGTCGGCATGGATGGGCCTTAAGCCGCGCCTCCCGCTGCGGCTGCGGCGTCTCCCCCTGCCGCGGGCGCAGCCTCGGATGCTCCACCCTTGCTCCGGCAAGCCTGCTCGACTTCTTTGAACGAGGGACGAACGTGTCCCGGTACGACTCGCCGTCCGATTTCCACCGCCATGATCGGCGCGACGCCCTTGAGAAAAGCGACCATCACCACCCGCATGACCATCAGGAATGCGTGTTCCTCTTCCGCAGCTTTCCCCATCCGGGCCGCCACCGGGCCGACCAATCCGTAGCAGAGCAGAATCCCAAGGAACGTTCCCACCAGCGCAGCCGCCACTTTGTGTCCGATTTCTTCCGGCGGTCCGCCCAATGCGCCCATGGTGATGACTACGCCCAGCACGGCAGCCACAATTCCCAACCCGGGCAGCGAGTCGGCGGTCGTGCTCAGCGCTGAGACTGGTTCCGATGCGCCATGGTGATGGACTTCCATATCGCCGTCGAGCATCTGGTCGATATCGAATACCTCCACTCCCCCGCTCACGGCCATCCGCATCGTGTCGCACACGAAGTCGCGAAGATGATGGTTGGCGACAAAGTGTTTGTACTTCGAGAACAACGGGCTCTTGGATGGATCCTCAATATCGTTCTCGAGCGCGACCAGTCCTTCCTTGCGCGCTTTCTGCAGCAACTCGTACATCATCTTCAGCGAGTCGATGTAGCGTTGCTTTGTAAATTTCGAGGACCCGAACACGCCTCCGATTCCCGCCCCGATCTGTTTCATGATGTGCAGCGGGTTGGCGATCAGAACCGTGCCCGCGGCTGCCCCGCCAATGATGATCAGCTCGGCCGGCTGGATGAGCACGCGCAGGTTGCCATGCTCCATCAGGTATCCGGCCACGATGCAGCCGAAAACTACGACAATGCCAATGATTGCAAACATAAGAACGCTATCCTCGAGCGGGCGCCTGCTGCGCATGGGTATGGGCCGCATCTACCGCCCTACCGGCTGCTGCTGCGTGCGTGGGCTCCAGCCCGTTGAGCAACTTCTCAAGCTTGTCGCCGGGTTGTGCCACGGCATGAGTTACCACCGCCTGCACGGGAAAAATATCGCCCCACCAGCGGACTTCGGAATTGGTCACCAGATTCCAGATGGTCTCCGCCGCGGCAGCAGTCGCCACCGGGTTCGCGGAAGGCAGCACCGCGATGAATTCGTCTTCGCCCCAACGCCCCAGAAAATTTTCCTGATGCAGACTGTGGCGCAGGGTTCGAGCCGCCGTCTGCATGAAAGGTATTGCGGAGAGCGGCCCGTGCTTCGAGCGGAATTCATCCAGCCCGAGCACTCGAACCCGCAGAATTCCGAACCCATGGCGGCACTCCTCCATGCCCGCGATCCATTCCGCCAGCACGGCGCGCGTCAGGCGATGGGACGGAACGTCCGTGACCGCGTCCAGGCAGCCGTATGGTGAGGGAGTGCCCGCTTCCGGCGCACTTTCGGTCTGCGGCTCGAGCGCTTCTTCAAAGAGAACGATCGCGCCCTCGACCGTGTCGCCGTTCGCGATGAGCGGATGGCTGCGGATTTTCACCGACACGCGATGGCCCAGCTTGTGCAGGTAGAAGGCAGATAATCCTCGCGGCTTGCCGTCCCGCAAAGTTGTTCCCACCGGGCAGTCCCGGCTGCACAATATGCGTCCGTGCTGATCGCAAGCGGCATGCTCGCTATATATGCGGCCCACCACTTCGTGCGCAAGGTGGCCGATGATGTGCTCCGCCCCGCGATTCCAGAAGCGAATTCGCTGTTCCCGATCGACCGCATAGATGCCGATCGGCAGTTCTTCCAGGGCGGTGCGGAAAAATACCGGGTTGTCGAAAAAGTTGGAGAGCATAGCCGGCGAACTCCGCCATAGAGTCCATCGGCAGAACAGGAGGCAACTTCAACGATCGAGCAGAGGCGTCTACGCGCCCCCGGAAACCCGGAAGGCAGCCCCCGATCGCGGGTCCGCCAGAGCGACCTTATTACGCGGCGTGTTCAGCCCGCTGCCCGAGCAAGCGGACCAGTTCCTCCACCTCGAACACTGGTGGCTGGCAAGTAGCTCCAGAGCAGACCACCGCAAACGATCTGCCCGCCTTGAGAGCGGGAAGGTGAGGAATGGTCTCTGCCAAGGCGGGAGGCAGATTCTGCGCGACCGCTTTGTCGGCGTCCATCTGCACGGCCGCGCGATTCAAGGAGAGGCCCTGGCGCGCCGCTCGATATAACTCGGCCGCAGCCTGGTCCTTTCCAATCACGACGACCTGGGTGTGAGGCACAGTGAAGCGAGCCACGGCCAGCCCATAGGTCGCCGCAAAAATTCCATGTTGACCAGCGACTCCGGCGTAGGCTTCGAGCGTGCGCTCGGCCAGTTCGCGGTCTGACGCCCGGTTCGAATATCCATGCAGGCGCAGCAATGCGACGGCCGCCGCCGAATTTCCGGCAGGAGTCGGCGAATCCTGAAAGGGCTTGCGGCGCGTGCCCAGGATGCCTTGGAGGGCCTGATGTTTTTCCGCTTCGCCCGTCGCCGTGCCGCTTGTATTGGTATCGAAGAAGCCGCCTGCTTCCGGGTCGAAGAATCCAGCTACCATCGCGTCCGCGATCGCGCGCGCAAAACGAAAGTAGCTGAGATCGGCCGTCGCCTCGTATGCATCGAGACACGCAATCACCGTGAAAGCGTAATCATCCAGCACGCCTGTGGTTTCCCGGCATTGGGCTTTGGGATCTGAATAGGCGATCACGTGCTTCAATCCACGCTCTGCATTCCAGCCTTCCGCCAGCAGCCGGTCGAGCGAGCGCAGCGCAAAATGCCGGGCATCGCCAAGATCGAGCACGTTCGCCGCCTCCAAGTACGCGGAGATGAACATCGCATTCCATCCCACGTACACCGTCTTGTCGACATACGGCGTCGGACGCTGGAGGCGTGCGGCATACATTTTCGCCTTCGCCGACGCAAGCAACTCGCGGACCGGATCCTCGGTCAGGTCAAGCCGCCGGGAGATTTCCTCCACCCCCGCGCGTACATAAAGCACGTTCTTCGCCGGATCGTGATGCATCTCTCCAATCTCGCCGATGTCGTAACGAAGTTCGGCCACGCGAGCCTCATCTTCGCTCAACGCCGCGCGGGTCTCGTCCAGAGTCCAGCTGAAATAGTCGCCGTCGTCGTCCATCGAATAATCGGCATCCTGCGAGGCGTAGAAGCCGCCACGGTCGCGGTCGCTCAGCCATTCGTCGGCCCAGCGAATAATGTCTCGCGCGATGTCCGCAAAAAACTCGTCTCCCGTGACCTGCCAGGCGTGCACATAATTCTTCAGCAGCTCGGAATTGTCATAGCTCATCTTCTCGAAGTGGGGCACAATCCACCGCTCGTCCACCGAGTAGCGGTGGAAGCCCCCCGCGAGCTGGTCATACACTCCGCCCAGCGCCATCTTCTGCAAGGTATGGACAAAAATATGGCGGAGCGTCTCGTCTTCTGTCCGCGTGTACTGCTCCATTAACAGGTCGAGCGCGGCGGGGTGAGGAAACTTCGGGGCGTTGCCGAAGCCGCCATTTGCTTCGTCAAACATCTTCTGAGCCGATTCGACAATCGCGTCGATCACGGTCGCGGAAATCGTCCCTCCGCCGCCATACGATTCGGCCCGTGCAATCGCGCTCTCGACCATGGACGCCTGTTCGACCACGTCGCCGTGCTTTTCGCGATAAGCCTGCGCGATCGACAACAACACGCGCTTGAAACTTGGGCGGCCGTACCCGTCCTTCGGAGGAAAATATGTGCCGCCATAAAACGGCTTGCCATCGGGAGTGAGAAAAGCGGTCAGCGGCCATCCACCCTGGCCCGTGAGCGCACTCACCGCAACCTGGTAGCGGCTATCGATGTCGGGACGCTCGTCGCGATCCACTTTCATCGCGATGTAATTCTCATTGACGATCTGCGCCACTTCGGGATCGTCGTACGATTCCCGATCCATCACGTGGCACCAGTGGCACCAGACGGCGCCGATATCGAGCAGCATGGGTTTGTCGTCGCGGCGAGCCGCCGCGAACGCATCCTCGCCCCATTCGTGCCATTGAATCGGCTGATGCATGGCCGATCGCAGATAGGAGGAGGAAGCTCGGGCGAGGGAATTGCGAGCATGGGTGGTCATCAGGAGAGTTTATCGTGCGCACGACTGTGGTGGGACGGGGTTTTGCCCGGTCCACGCTGGGAACCCCGCCACCACAAGCCGACCGGTTCGGCCAGTGCTCTTGCCTAATTATTGATGTCCTGCCTGGATTCCAGTTTCTTCACCAGGCCATCCACATAGGACTTCTGATTATCCGGAGCCCCGGCGAGCGCCAGCTTCATCTCCTTGGCGGCATCGTCGAAATTGCCCTGCGAACAATAAATGCGCGCCAGGCCGGAATGCACAAACCACATGTCGGGATGCTTGCGAGCGTTGTCGCGGAAGATTATGAATGCTTCATCACTGCGCTTTTCCCCCTGCAAGCCACGCGCATAGATATGAATCTGCAGGGGAGTAGCCAGTTCGAGCGCCTTTTTCTCCGCCGCCTTCGCGTCATCCTTGCGATCCATCGCCAGCAGCACCTTCGATTTGGTCATCTCGTTCTCGAAACGATCTTCATTTTCGATTGACTTGTTTGAATACTGGAGCGCATCGCCCAAGTCGACTTTCTCCGCAAGCAAGTAGGTAGCCGCATCATCCCAGCTGATCCACGTGTATTGCGCGAGGTTGCGGAACTGCTTTTTCAGGCTGGCTTCCACGATGGGATGCACATCGACCGCCACTTTGAAGGGCACTGCGACTTTTTCCCATTCGAGTTCGACGACCGCCGAATCCGGCTTCACCTGATCGAAGTCATAGGTCAAAGCGTTGTGCATCTCGGCTGTCTGCGGCTTCACATTCACGCGCAGCGCATCTTCGGACTGGTCGTAGGTAAACGATCCCCACGCGGTCGAGGTCTTCGAAAAGATGACAGTCCACTCGTCCGCATTCGGAATCATGTGCAATCCGTATGTCCCCTTGTCGAGCGGCTTGCCTTCGATGGTGACCGGATCGCTGAAAGTGATCGTGGTATTTTCATTGGCGCCAGCGCGCCATACCTGCCCGTAGGGAACCAGTCCGCCCCAGACTTTGCGGTCGTTTACGAGTGGGCGGTGATAGTCGATGGTGATGTCGGTGATGCCGATTCTCTGGATTACCTTCGCGTGCTGGCTTTGCAGGGGCAGATCAAGCACCAGAGATTGCGCAAAGCCGATTGTGGAAAGGGCAGCGGCCACTACAAGCAGAACAACAGCCTTCGAGATTCCTCGCAGCATGGGGAATGCCTCCTTCGATGTCATTTTGAGTTTTTACGAATCGGGCTACGAATCGCGAGCCCACACCTGGTCGACGGGTTAGACGGAGGGCGCAGCGATAAGTGAGCAGGGGCTTGGACTTTGCTTCGAGCTCCGCGAGCCCGGGGTTCCGTGTTAAATAAAGGTGCTAACCCTTCCTCTGTCTTCAGCGTCTAACTTGCAGGGTCAACCGCGCATCTTTTCATGGAACTCAGTGCACCACTGATCCGTATCAAGGGGCAGGGCAGCCCGGTATCGTCTTGCGCGGAGGTCGGCCCCACACGCACCTATGCGGATGCTGACCGAAATCGTGCGCCAGTCGCTCGCCACGCTTTGGGCGCACAAATTGCGTTCGTTTCTCACCATGTTTGGCATTGCCTGGGGAGTGGGCTCTCTGCTGCTGCTGGTCGGCCTCGGTGAAGGCTTCCGCAGCGGACAGTCCCGGCAGCTCAAGAATCTTGGCCAGGACATTATGTTCACGTTTCCCGGCCGCATTCCTGCCGTCGAAGGCAGCACGCAATCGGGACAAACCTACCATTTCACCTATGAGGATTACCTGGCGATCCGCGCGCAGGCGCGTACGCTGAAATATCTATCGCCGGTGCTGAACCGCGAGGATATCCGCGCCGTCAGCGATTACGGCTCGACCAACGGACAGGTCTTCGGCGTGGCTCCCGAATATAACCAGATTCGCAACGTCCCGGTTGGGACGGGCCGCTGGTTCAATGACGAGGACAACAACGAAACGCGCCGGGTTGCGGTGGTGGGCTGGGAATTGCTCAAGAATATTTTTCCCGGCCGGCCCGCCGTGGGCTCAACCGTTCTCCTGAACGGCATCCGTTTCGACGTGATCGGAGTAGTGACCAAAGTCGGGCAGGACGGCAACAACGGAACCAACGCCCGCATTTTCATTCCAATCGAGACCATGCGCAACCTGTTCCGGCTGAAGGAGCAGAACAGCGAAGATGCCATCTCCTTCCTGAACTACCGCCCCTTCAAGCCGTCCGAACATCTGGCCGCCAAGCAGGAGGTACACGAGATCCTCGCCCGCCAGCACGGCTTCGATCCCAAACTCGAAGAGTCATTCGAGGCTTGGGACACCATCGAAAACAATCAACGGGTCGGC
Source organism: Terriglobales bacterium (assembly GCA_049521375.1). Classification (GTDB taxonomy): domain Bacteria; phylum Acidobacteriota; class Terriglobia; order Terriglobales; family Acidobacteriaceae; genus Acidiflorens. The sequence goes on along the minus strand of JBEKOW010000013.1, from coordinate 14,071 downwards.
CGAATCTTTGACGGCATGGACTGGTTCCTCGGAGTAGTAGGAGTGATCACGCTGGCTCTGGGCGCGATCGGAATCATCAACATCATGCTCGTCTCGGTCACCGAGCGCACGCGCGAGATTGGATTGCGCAAAGCGCTGGGCGCTACCCATCGCGCCATCCTCACGCAATTTTTTGTGGAGGGCGCATTCCTGACTGCCTTGAGCGGCGGCATCGGCCTGGCGATTACGAGCGGCCTGGTCGCGATTCTGGCGGCCTTACCGGCCCCCGAAGGCTTCGATACGCCGCGCATCGTTCTCTCGTCGGCGGTCGTCGCCATTCTCTTGCTGGCCTTCGCCGGCATCGCTGCTGGACTCTATCCCGCAAGGCAAGCCGCGCTGCTGGAGCCGGTCGAAGCCCTGCGTCAGGAGTAACGATGATCCTAGAACTCGGAAGCCAAGCCTACCAGGCGCTCAAGCACAATCGCCGACGCAGCATCCTCACCATGCTCGGCATGGCCTGGGGAATCGCTACCGTCGTCCTGTTGCTCGCCTACGGTTCCGGCTTCGAGCGCGGACTCTGGGTCGCCTTCCGCTCCTGGGGCACCAACCTCATCTTCATCTTTCCAGGACGCACGTCGCTTCAGGCTGGAGGCACCAAGGCCGGCAGCGAAATCAAACTTACCGTCAACGATCTCGATTACCTGCAGGCCGAGGTCCCGCTCCTCAAACGCATCTCCCCGGAAGCCTTCAAACAAAGCACCATAGCTTGGGGATCGCGTAGCGCCAGTTACGGGGTCAGTGGCGTCTATCCTTACTACGGCCACATGCGCCGCATGGAAGTCGAAGACGGCACCTTCTTCACCGATCTTGACGAGAACAATCGCAGCCGCGTAGCCGTCCTCGGCGCCGACGTGAAAAAGAAATTGTTTTCCGGACAGGAAGCCCTCGGTGAAAAAGTCCGCCTCGATGGCATTTCCTACGAGGTGATCGGCGTGCTCAAGCACGTAATTCAGGATGGCGACGACAACATGAACGGCAAGGTCTATATCCCGTTCACCTCCATGAACGACTTAATCAATACCTATTACCTCAACGGCATCGCCATGGAATACGAGGGCGATCACGCCAAAGTAGCCGAGGCTGTCCGCCGCTCCATGGCGTTCCACCACGATTTCGATCCGAAAGACAAGCGCGCCATCTTCGTCTTCGACGTTTTCGCCGACCTGCTTGACCTGCGCGTAATCACCACCGGCATCAAGATCATGCTCGGTTTCATAGGACTGCTCACGCTCGGCATCGGCGGAGTAGGCCTGATGAACATCATGCTGGTCTCCGTGACCCAGCGCACCCGCGAAATCGGCGTAGAGAAAGCTCTAGGAGCGCGGAGTTGGCACATCCTCGTCCAGTTTCTGGCTGAGGCATTGGTCATCACGCTACTAGGTGGCCTCGCGGGCGTAGCACTCGCCTATATCGTCTCCTGGTCCGTCGGCTCTCTCACGTTGTGGAGCGCCTTCTTCGAAAACGGATCCGAAGGGGATATTCATCTGGCTATCGACTCCACTACCTTGCTTGCCTCAACCGTCATTCTCGGATTCGTGGGAGTCGTCAGCGGTATGCTGCCCGCCATCAAAGCGTCGCGCCTAGATCCGATCGAAGCCTTGCGCTACGAATAGTGGCCAACAATTGAGCACACGGTAGTCAAATTTGCCGCGTGGGAGGGAAAGTTGGGAACGACCACTCCGTGCCTTCGCGCCCTTGACTTCGCTGTTTACGACTTTGAAATCCGGCACTGCTCCGCTTGGTGCTGCGTGGTGGTGGGGGGAAACAGGAAGTCAAAATCCCCACCCTGTCGCACGCGACGCGACAAGGAAAGGGCACCCTCGGAGGTTGAAAAGATGCGGTCGGGTGGTGACGAAACTGAAACATCACAAAGTGCGCGATGGTGGGGCGCCTGCATTGTGCCGGGACGCGTCGCTTGGGCGTCGTTCTCCCTACGCTGGCATAAAAGGTTTGAGCTTTGATCGGAATCGCGCGGTGAAAATCCGCGAAAACCTTTGACAGACGCCGTTTTTCGAATAGAATCCCGATCAGGCAGCACATGACCGCACTTGTTCTTCTCACGGTTCCAGCCAGCTACCGATTTGACTTCCCGTTGATCCCCAAGGAGGCAACATGCACTCTCGAACACTGACGATGATTTCTGGCATGACACTGTTGGCAGCGATGGCAGTCGCAGTTCCACTGCCGGCCCAGGAACAACATGGCGGCTCTGAAGCCACCGTGTCATCTCCCGGCGCAATTTTACGAACCCCGCGAGGGACTCGAGGCTCCTTGCCCGGTACTTTAGGGTGGCAGCAAAATGCCGGGAGATCGGTAACGGGACAAGAGACGAGGACACCAGACTCCGCTTTTCGAAAGGTAGCCGAGGGCGCTCCTTCACCGCACATCGTAACTTTCGACATTCCGCACGCCGGCAAAGGCTATTTTCAGGGCACCATCCCGGTCATCAACAATACCGCCGGAGCGATCACGGGATACTACGTGGATTCACAAAATGCCAGCCATGGCTTCCTGCGCGCCACCGATGGCAGCATAACAACGTTCGATCCCCCCGGCGCGGGAAAGGGTTCCAACCAGGGAACATTTCCGCAGGGACTCAATAATCATGGGACGATCACGGGATACTACACCGACTCCGAAAATGTGAGCCATGGCTTTGTGCGTGCCACCGATGGCTCGTTCACGACCTACGATGCGCCGGGCGCGGGCCCTCAAGCGGGCGAGGGAACCTTCGGCGAAAACATCAATAATGCGGGAACGATTTCCGGAGACTACGAAGACTTCCGATATGAGTACCACGGGTTTGTGCGCAGCGCGGACGGCACGTTCACGACCTTCGATGCTCCGGGAGCGGTGGACACTTACGTGCTGTTCACGGGAATGACGGAAGAAGGCGCGATCACCGGATTTCTTTACGATCAGTATGGGACTCACGGATATCTGCGCTCTCCGCAAGGCGCAATCACCAGGATCGATATCTACGAGTCGATCGCAACCCTGTGCGAAGGCATCACGACCAATGAGACGATCGCGGGGTTCGACCAGGACAGGGACTATGTTTATCACGGCTTCCTTAGAGGCCGGTCTGGCGTCGTCATTTCGCTCGATGATCCGCTCGCTGGCAGCGGCGCATATCAGGGTACTGTGGGTTATGACGTAAACCCCGGGGAGACAAGCACAGGGATCTACACCGATCCGATCAACGTGGTGCACGGGTTTGTGCGCACCCGGCAAGGCGTCTTCACGACTATCGACCCTTCGGGCTCAACTGGAACGTTCCCACAAGCCATCAACGCGGCGGGCGCGATTCCTGGTTTCTACTATGACGCGAACAACTCGGCCCACGGCTTTGTTTGGACTCCGTAGAGAGAGAGGGTGATGGCGGTGGCGGATAGGAGTGATTCTCAACGCATGGACATGAATGCCTGACCAAAGCGTCCCGTGACCGGGAACAGCTTGTGGCGCATTGTTTCGAGTTCGGATCGGACTGTGAGTTGGTCCCACGTCCCCACTCAAGCCAGCAAAGCGCTTGAATGGGACACTTGATACTGCGCGGAGGTGGGGGAACAGGAAGTCAAAATCCCCGCCCTGTCGCACAAGGCGCGACAAGGGCGGGCCACCCTTGCGCGTTTAAAAGGTACTGGCGGGTGGTGACGAAGCCGACACATCGCAACCGGAGACACCGCCCTAGGACGCGCCTTTTGCATAAGAGAGCATGGTTACTGGCGAGGAAACGGTAACGTGCGCGCTAATAACGTGGCGGGCGTGCAAGTTCTTAAGTTTGAGTATGAGGGGTTCGGTGACCTCCTGCCCCTTGGAGACGACAAGCGCGCCATCGGCGCCGCGCACTTCCTCTTGAATGATCATGCCCGGCGCAAGTAACTCCACGCGGCACTTCCTTATTTCGCCACTTTCCGCGTTAGGATCCAATGTGACCAGAGCTGCAAAAAATTCCTTGCTGAATTGTTTATTTTGACTGGCCAGAAGATGGGCTGCTTCGATTCGCGACTTTCCCTTGTGGATCATCTGTTCATAAGCCAGGATCAATCGTAGAATCTCCGCTCCCACGCGCAGATCAGCCCGGTCGTCGGTTTCGTGGAAGGGCCGGTTCTGGTGTTCGATCATCCAGGCAACGGCCTCGAGCCGGGGAATTTTCGAGAGCAGCCCGTAGGCGACACTCGGATGCGCGTCATATTGGGCTTGTTCACTGGCAGAAAGCTTCTCGCCGTTGTACACGGCCTCGATTGTTTCCGGAGCGAGAGTTACGCAACCGAGTTGGGACATCATGGCGGCGACTTCGTATTGCCAGGGGTTGCCCAAGTGCATCGCTGTCACGATGTGGTGGATGTAACGGCGGGCGCGCTCAGCCCGGCCGAAGGCAGCGGGATTGACGAGGCTGAGCACTTCGGTCAGGACTTGAATACTGCCGCTCAGGGTTTCTTCGAGAAGTTGATCTTCAGCGATGACCAGGCGGTACTGTACCAGCGCTGCGGTGAGGGTCCTGGCCATTGCCTCCTTGGCGCAGGGCTTGTTGAGGAAGCGAAAGATGGCTCCCTCATTGATGGCACTGATGGCGGAGGCCATGTCTGCCTGACCGGTGAGTATGATGCGGACGGTATTCGGCGAGCGGGCCTTGATAGCGCTTAAGAGCTGAACGCCATCCATGCCGGGCATGCGCATGTCGGACACTACAACCGCGTAGGGACCGGCCTCAGCAACCAGCCTCAAAGCTGCTTCGCCGCCGTTGGCTGTTTCGACATGAAATTCGCGGCATAAGGCGCGCCGGTACCCGTCAAGGATGTTGATATCGTCGTCCACGAGAAGAATTTTTTCAGGCATAGGATTCCTCTTCGCCGTCCCCCTTGCTTGCGGTTGGCTGCCAGCGGCTTCACGGGAAACCGACTCACTCGATCACATCATCGGCTGCAGTTCCCCTTTCTTTAAACCTATAACAGCGCATCCTAAAGACAGCTCAAGGTTCGCCTGTAGCACAAATGCTCGCAATGCGTATAACCCGCGCCGTTCGTTGACGGGTCTGTATGGCCACCGTAAGATGTAGCGACTGGAGGGTGGGGATCGTCTCGTGATCGGGCAGACTATTTCGCGATACCGCATTGTCGAGAAGCTGGGCGGCGGCGGTATGGGGGTTGTTTATAAAGCGGAAGACGCCGAACTCGGCCGCTTTGTCGCGCTCAAGTTCCTGCCGGATGACGTGTCGCGCGATCCGCAGGCGTTGGAGCGCTTCCGGCGCGAAGCCCGCGCCGCGTCGGCGCTCAACCATCCCAACATCTGCACGATCTATGACATCGGCAAGACGGACGAGCAGTCGTTTATTGCGATGGAGTTTCTGGACGGCGTGACGCTGAAGCATCGGATCTCCGGAAGGCCAGTCGAGACGGGTGTTTTGCTGGGGCTTGCGATCGAGATTGCCGACGCGCTCGATGCGGCGCACTCCAAGGGAATCGTGCACCGGGACATTAAACCGGCGAACATTTTTGTGACCGAGCGCGGACACGCCAAGATTCTCGACTTCGGGCTGGCCAAAGTGACGGTCGCTGGAGCCGGGGCAGGCCGCGGAATCGAGGCCACGGAAACGGGGGCGGTCGAGACGCACCTGACGAGTCCGGGGATGGCGCTGGGGACGATTGCTTATATGTCGCCGGAGCAGGTGCGGGCGCGGGAACTGGATGCGCGGACGGATTTGTTTTCATTTGGGGCGGTGCTGTATGAGATGGCGACGGGCATGCTGCCGTTTCGAGGCGAAAGCTCGGGAGTGATCCAGCGGGAAATTCTGGATCGCACTCCGACGGCTGCAGCGCGGATGAATCCCGACCTGCCGGCCGAACTCGAACGCATTATCAGCAAGGCGCTGGAGAAGGATCGCGACCTGCGTTACCAGCACGCGGCGGATATGCGCGCCGACCTCAAACGGCTGAAACGAGAGACCGAATCCAGCCGTCCGGCTGCGTCGAGCGGGATGGATGACGGGGCGGCGGGTGCGAGCGGAATCCGTCTGGCTGCAAGCGTGGGCAGCGCATCGGGCAGCGGTGCGGCGCAACCGTCGCTCGGCAGCAGTTCGGCGGTTGTGGCCGTCGCGAAGCAACACAAGTTCGGGCTGGCGGGAGGAGCGCTGGTGGGGCTGGCCATCCTGGCGGCTGCTGCTTTTGGCGTTTACTCGATGATGCACCGCACCGCGGCCGCGCCGTTTCAGAATTTTGGGATCTCGCAGGTGACCAATTCCAACAAAGCGGTGGTCACCGCGATATCCGCGGACGGAAAGTATCTGCTGACCGTCATGGATGACAAGGGCCTGAACAGTTTGTGGCTGCGCAATGTGGCTACCGGTAGCGACACGCAGATTGTTGCGCCGGCGCTGCCGATTCCGAATGTGGCGTTCTCGCCGGATGGAAACTATGTTTATTTCCGCCGGGCCGAGAACGCGATCAACAGCGATTTCAGCATCTACCGCACGCCCGTGCTGGGAGGAACTCCGGGGAAGGTGGTCGGAAACGTGGATAGTTCGGTGGCGTTTTCTCCCGACGGAACTCGCATGGCGTATTTCCGCGCCAACGATCCGGAGACGGGCAAACTCCGCCTGCTGAGCGCGAAGCTGGATGGGAGCGATGAGAAGGTGCTTTTCGATCACCCGCTGGTCTACCTGCCGCGCTGGCTGGCGTGGTCCCCGGACGGCAAGAAGATCGCCTATCCCGACGGACGGCCTGGAACGTTTGGAGCGGTGAGTTTGTTCGAGTTGGAGGGCGGGAAAATAACAACTCTGACTTTTGCCGACAAAGATTTTACCGCCCTGCAGTGGACGACGGACGGCAATGGATTATTCGTCACGTACCGGCAAAAGGGGCCGGACCTCGGCCGCATCCAGATTGGTTACCTGCCGCTGGGGGATGGAGAGGTGCGTCCGATCTCGCACGACACGAGCACGTATTCGACGCTGACGCTGTCGGGCGATGGCAAGACGCTGGCGACCGTCCAACAGAAAACAGTGAGTAACCTTAATATTTTGCCGGGGCAGGGGAGCGGGCCCACGGGTTGGACGCAGACGACGGTGGACGGAGAACAAATCGGCAATTTTAATTGGGGCGCCGATGGGACTCTGGTGACATCCGATCACGCGCGACTTCTGACCACCGACGCCAGCGGAAAAAATCCTACTGTGCTGGTGAGCGATCCGGCGGCTGCAATTCTGGGGTTCGCTCCATGCGGCGCGCAGTACTTCGTTTTCCCGTGGGCGTACCGTGGCGGCACGGATAACGTCGGGATCTGGCGCGTGAACGCAGATGGTTCGCACGCAACGCAGTTGACAGATGGATATGACGCTAATACCGGCCACCCGCCGGCTTGTTCCGGCAATGACCATTGGGTCTATTTTTTCAGGGACGTCAAGACTGTGTGGAGGGTTCCGCTGGATGGTTCCGGGAAAGCTGAGGCAATTCCTGGCAGCGCCGTTCCTAAAACCTTCCAGGCGGGGCGTGGGCTGGGCGTTTCACCGGATGGGAAGACACTTGCCTATATGATCCAGTATTTGTACCTCGACACCGGGGGTGGAAGCATCAAGGTTGCGCTTCTGGATCTGGCGACGCTGAATAATCCCCGCCTGCTTGATCCCAATCCGCACATTTCCGCGGGACCACAATTCACGCCGGACGGGAAAGCGGTCGCCTATCCAGTGCGCGAGAATGGTGTCGACAACGTGTGGATTCAACCTGTGGATGGATCTTCGGGGCACCAGATTACGAAGTTCGATGCGGAGAAGATTTTGTCATTCCAATGGTCGCCCGATGGCAAAAACCTTGGCGTTCTGCGGGGGCACACCGATTCGGACGTCGTTCTTCTAAGAGAATCCAAGCCGTAGTTTGTTGCACGAAACGGAGGATCGAGTGGCTGATTCGAAGCACAGCGCATATAGTCGCCGCGATTTCATACAGGACGCGATTGCCGGAGCGGCTTTGGCCGCGCTGCCGGCGTCCGCATTTTCGATGGAGAATTCTTCGGGCAACCCAGACCTGCAGGCGGTGCTGAGCCAGATTCCGAAGATGCATGAGGAGAATGTGAAGCGGTTGCAGGAATGGATCGCGTTGCCCTCGATCGCGGCCGAGAACCGGAACTATCCGCAGGGGCCGGAATACATGGCAAAGCTGGCTCGGGACGCCGGATTTGTGAATGTGGAAATTGTGCCGACTTCGGGCAAGCCGGGAGTTTTCGGGATTCTGGATGCAGGAGCGCCGACTACGGTCGGCATCTACTTTATGTACGACGTGAAGCAGTTCGACGCTTCAGAGTGGTCGTCGCCTCCGCTGGAAGGGCGGATCGTAGAGAAGGAAGGGTTGGGCAGAATCTGCGTGGGCCGTGGCGCGGTGAATCAGAAAGGGCCCGAAACGGCCTTCCTTGGCGCACTTCATGCATTCAAGGCGGCGGGGAAAAAACTGCCTGTGAATCTGGTGCTGGTCTGTGAAGGTGAAGAAGAGATTGGCTCGACGCATTTTCCGGAGGTGGTCCGGCAGCCGAAGGTGACGGCAGCGCTGAAGAAATGCACGTGTGTGTTTATTCCGGAAGCGGGGCAGGATGTGGATGGAGGGATACAGATATCGCTGGGCGCCAAGGGCGTGGTTGAGCTCGAACTTGTTTCCAGCGGTGAGCGCTGGGGACGCGGTCCGAAACATGATGTCCACTCCAGCCTAGAGGCGCAGGTGGACAGCCCGTCATGGCATCTGGTGCAGGCGCTCAACACGCTGGTCGAGGCCGACGGGCACACGCCTGCAGTGGCGGGATTCTTTGACAAGGCTAAGCCGCTGACTCCGGCGCAGATGAAGATGATTCAGACGGCGGCCGCTCGCCGCAACGAGGAGACGGTGAAGAAGCAGCTCGGAGTCGAGCACTGGGTGCACGATACGAACTGGCTGGACTCACTCGTGCTGCTCGAGTCGAAGCCCACCATCAACATCGAGGGACTGGTCGGGGGATACACCGGGCCGGGCGGCAAGACGGTGCTTCCGCACCGCGCGGTGGCAAAGATTGACATGCGTCTGGTGCCGGACATGACAGCATTGGGCACGCTGGAGCTGCTGAAGGAGCATCTGGCCAAACATGGCTTTGGCGATATCGAGGTCAACATGAGCGGCGGGTACGATCCGACGCAGACTTCACCGGATTCGAAACTGATCCAGGCACAGGTTGCGACCTACAGGAAGCTGGGGCTCGATCCGGTGCTCTGGCCGCGATCGGCGGGGTCTTGGCCGGGATATATTTTTACTTCGGAGCCGCTTAATCTTCCGGCGGGACATTTCGGGACGGGGCATGGGACGGGGGCGCATGCTCCGAATGAGTATTATCTGATCGATTCCACGAATCCGAAAGTTGCCGGGATGGATGGAGCTGTGGGGTCGTTTGTGGAGTATCTGTATGCGCTGGCATAGGCGGACGGGTACCTCAGGGGCTAAAGCCCCTCCTGATAAAGAGGGCTCATCGCAGCGCTGGAAGCGCTGCGCCACTCAAAAGCGAGTTTCCGCAGACTGGGAAATAGGCCGTCAGGCGCGGGCTTTATCGAGCATTTCTTCCCAGATACCTTTTGATTTAAGAATGAGTTCGATGGCCTCGCGAACGGCGCCGTGGCCGGCCAAGGCTTTGGTGGTGTAGTGCGACGCTCGCTTGACTTCGGGGACGGCGTCTCCTACCGCGACTGCCAGGCCGACGCGGCGCAGCAGGGGAATGTCGGGAAGGTCATCGCCGATATAGGCGACGGCGGAATCCGGCACGCCGGTCTTGGTCAGGATTTCTTCGTAGGCCGTCATTTTGACGGGCTGTTTCATGTAGATAAATTCCATCTTCATTTCGTTCGCGCGGCGGAGCAGGGCGGCGCTTTCGCGTCCGGTGATGCAACCGGTGCGCAGGCCGGCGGTTTGCGCGAGCGTCAGGCCCTGGCCATCGTGGGCGTCGAAGTTCTTGATTTCGAGGGCGGTGCCGTCGGGTTGCGACAGCAAGGTGACACCGCCATCGGTCATGGTGCCGTCTACGTCCATGAGAAGGACTTCGATTTGCGCCGCGCGCTTTTTTAGCGCGGGAGAAAGTTTGGGGACGCCGGGCAAATTAGCCTCCAGAAAAAAGTGAGATGATGCGCGCGTGTTTACGGTTTCTTGTACACGACTCCGCCCTTCATGACGAAGTTTACCTGCTCCAGCAGGGTGACATCCTGGAGGGGATTGCCGGGGACGGCGACGATGTCGGCCAGTTTGCCAGCTTCGATTGTGCCGACCTTATCCTGCATGTCGAGCAGGGCCGCTGCTGACGCCGTAGCGGCGCGAATGGCCTGCACTGGCGTCATGCCCCACTTCACCATGTAGGCAAACTCCTTTGCGGGATTAATTTTCCAGTCGAAGCCGCCGGCATCGGTGCCGAAAGCGATCTTCACGCCTGCTTTCAGGGCGCGGCGGAAGGTGTCTTCGTGGATCTGGCCCATCTTCAACCAGACGGGAGAACCAGTATCAGCGCGGCCTTGCGCGACATACTCGCCTACGAAGATTGTGGGCACATACCAGATGCCGTGGCTTTGCATAGTCTGCAAATCTTCGTCGGCGATGTAGTCTCCGTGCTCGATGGTATCGACTCCGGCCTGGACGGAGTTGTGGACTCCATGGAGCGCCATGGCGTGCGATGCGACTTTGTGGCGTTCGCGGTGCGCCTCGTCTACGATGGCGCGCAGCTCGTCGAGAGTGAAGGTGGGGATATCGTCGAGCACGCCACCGTTGCTGACAAAGTAACTGCGGTCGGAATAAACCTTGATCCAGTCGGCGCCGTGGCTGATTTGCTCGCGGACAGCTTTGCGGCCGTCTTCGACTCCATCGACCAACTGCACGCCATGTGGGACCGGGACGTCGGGCGCGTAGCCTTGCAGCGGGTAGGCTCCGGTGACATCCATGGCGCGGGTTGCTACCTGCATTCTGGGGCCGGGGATGACGCCGTTCTGGATTGCCTTTTTTACGTCGACGTCGGCGTAGCCTGCGCCTTCGGTTTCGAGATCGCGGATGGTGGTGAAGCCGTATTCCAGGGCGCGGCGAGCGTTTACGGTGGCGAGAATTGTGCGGTACTCGGGCGACTGCTTGAGGAGTTGCGCATCGTAATCAGCCGCAGTGATGTCGCCTTGCAACAGGATGTGGGTGTGGGTATCGATCAGACCGGGCAGGCAGGTTTCACGGGAGAGGTCGACGATCTGCGCAGAGGAGGGCGGGACATTGCCGACTTCCCGAATCCTCTCGCCTTCAATCGCGAGGATGACATCTTTTCGGGCTTGGATTTGCCATCGAGCAACGAGCCGCATTTCAGGTAAACGGATGTCGTCGTCTGGGGTTGCGCCGATGCAAAGGTCGCAGAAAGGACAATAGCTACTAACCCGATGCCGATCTTCTTTTTCATCTTCTTCTCCTAAAACTTATTGCGGCTCAGACGCAATTTCCCGTACGAATTGTACAGATCCAGCTTTTAGAAACGGACGCCAGTCTGTCGCCCGCATGCGAACCCGGCGTGCGGCTGTTAATCAGCAGCATCCCATCTTGACTTCACCGGCATCGGTAAGCGGGGGACCAAAGGCTTCCGTTGGCACGGGAGCGCCATTCAGGGTGGCGATCCAGCGGCGCACGGCATCGAAGACAACCAGCACGACGCCTGCGATGAAGATGGACATCAGGATGGAATCCAGATAGCCCGTGAATACCTGTCCCTCTTTCGCGGTCAACGGCCAGAAGATATTTTTGATGGAGAGAACTCCCGCTGTCACGGTGGTCACACCGACGAAACACATGGGGAGGAAGGTGATCCAGGCATATCTGGCCCTACCCATATTGATGAGGAAGGTGGTGGTCACGGCCAGTGCGATGGTCGCGAGCAACTGATTGCCGGTTCCGAAGAGCGGCCAGAGAGTGGAAATATTGTTGGACCAGATGAGGTATCCCCAGCCGAGAACTACCACGGAACTGGTGAGCAGATTTCCGGGAAGCCATGCGTTGTTGCCGAAAGGTTTGTGTACTTTGCCCATGAGTTCCTGCAAGACGGAGCGGGCTACGCGGGTACCGGTGTCGACGGTGGTGAGGATGAAGAGGGCCTCGAACATGATCGCGTAGTGATACCAATAGCCCATCAGAGTCGCCATTCCGGGCAGGCCGCGGAAGATCTGGGCCATGCCGACGGCGAGAGAGACTGCGCCTCCGGTGCGTCCGGCAAGTTTCTCGCCGACTTCGCGGGAGAACATATCGAGATTGACCGTGGAGAGGCCGAGGTGGCTGAAGACTGCCGGGGTGGTATTGATGGCGAAGTAGTCGCCGGGGCTCAGGGAGCAGGCGGCGATGAGAGCGAGGATGCCGACCAGAGACTCGGCGACCATCGCGCCATAGCCGATGAAGCGGGCGTCAGTCTCCTTGTCCAACATTTTGGGAGTGGTGCCGGAGGAGACGAGCGAATGGAAACCTGAAATCGCTCCGCAGGCGATGGTGACGAAGAGAAATGGAAAGAGCGGGCCTTTGATGATGGGGCCGCCGCCATGAATAAAGGGCGTGAAGTTGGGAAACTGGATGTTGGGGTGTACGACGAATACTCCGATGACAAGGACGGCTATCGTGCCGAGCTTGACGTAGGTCGAGAGATAGTCGCGGGGTTCGAGCACGAGCCATACCGGAAGAACCGAGGCCACCAGACCGTAGATGGCCATCAGGATCGTAATCTGATGTGGCGTGAAGGTGAGCGCCGCGGCAGCACCGCTCTGCGCGACCCAGTGTCCTGCGATGACGCTGGCGAGCAATAGCACGACGCCGAAAATACTGGGGCCGGCGACGGTAATTTTTCCGGCATGGCTTTTGAACATCCACAGGCCCATGACGACGGCGATGGGGATGGTCATGCCGATGGTGAAAACTCCCCAGGGGCTGTTTGAGAGCGCGTTGACGACCACGATGCCGAGCCCGGCGAGCGTGACGAGAAGAATAAAGAGAACCGCGATCATGGCTACCAGACCGGCGAAGGGACTGATCTCGGTGCGGGCGACGTCGGCGAGGGAGCGGCCACGGTGACGCACGGAAGCGACGAGCACGGTGAAGTCCTGCACGCATCCGGCGAGGACGGCGCCGATCAGGATCCAGAGGAAGCCGGGAGCAAATCCGAACTGCGCGGCCAGAGTGGGACCGACCAAGGGACCGGCGCCGGCGATGGCGGCGAAGTGATGTCCGAAGAGAACCCAGCGGGGCGAGGCTACATAGTTGTGACCGTCGGCAAAGGCGTGGCTGGGAGTGATTCGGCGATCATCGAGTGACAATGCCTTGGCGGCAATGAACGCGCTGTAATAGCGATAGCCGATGGCGTATACGCAAAGCGCAGCCAACAAAACCGGGAACGTGTTCAAGGGCACTCCAGCTAGAACGGGTTTAGCGGTACCGGTGCAGCCGATGATCGTACACCGATTTTCAGGGGCCGCACAATAGTGGGTTTTCTCGCGTCGGCTCGCTTTCCCGGCCGGTCGTTGCGGAGTGGACGCGGCTTATGCGGCCTTGGCGCCGGTTCCGCGGGCGGACGGGTGGCCTACGGGTTTTTCCTGCAACAAGAGTTCCGTGGCTTGCACTCTGGGATGGCTGTGAAACCAGCCTTGCACTACTTCCTCGCGCAGGAAGTTGGCGATCGAGAGCAAGCTCATGCCTTGATGATGGGCCATCCAACAGCGCACTAGTTTGGGATGGCGGGAGAGGCGGCGTCCACGGGAGGGGCTGAAGTCCAAAGACTCGTAGAAACCGTAAGCGCCCAGCCAGCGCTGGCGCTGCATGGTGCGCAAGTTTTGCAGCGCGGCCGGAGGATCGATATTCAACGCGATCAGAGTGGAGTAGGGCGAGATGACCGGCCCGCCGTGCTCGGGTTTGTGAATTGCGAGATCGGGGACTCCGAAAGGGAAGTACTGATAGTTGCCGGCGTCATCGATTTTGGCGCAGGCCGATTCCGAGATGCCCCACGGGGTCCCTTTTGCAGCCACGTACTCCTGTTGTGT
>JBEKOW010000012.1:0-32723 GCA_049521375.1 Terriglobales bacterium | reverse complement strand
CCCGGAGCGGTGTTTCCGCTGGTGCATCGCCGCAACGAAGCGCTCTTGTGGCAGGCGAGATATGGCAAAGTCGCGTTCGCGGGCGCCTGGGATGATCGCTGGTGGCATGAACATGATGTCATTCCGAAACTGCCCGAGGGACAGCCCACGACCAAGCCGGCCGACGAGGATGCCGCGCATTTCCTGATCCGCATGGTGCACAAATATCCGCATGAAGTAACCATTTATGAGGGTGGGCCCATGACGAACCTCGCGCTCGCCAACGCGATCGATCCGCATTTTGCCGAGTTGGCGGAAGGGCTGGTGTTCATGGGCGGAAGCCTAGGCCCCCAGACCGACGATCCGGAGTTCAGCAGCAGCCCGCGGCACGAATTTAATTTCTGGTTCGATCCGGAGGCCGCCAAGAGCGTGTTGCAGGCGCCGTGGAAAAAGATTGTCTGTACGCCGGTCGATATCTCCGTAAAAACCAGAATTACCGATGAGATGATTGCCGAGATCGGGAAGAGCAAGAATCCCGTCGCGCAATACGTCGTGAAGTTTTTTATGGCCGACCAGGGCGGGTTCTATATGTGGGATGAACTGGCGGCGGCGGCTTGGATTGATCCGACGCTGATCACGAAAAAAGAAAACCGCTATATGAGCGTGAACATCGACCACGGCGCTGGTTATGGAAACACGCTGACCTGGTCGGAAAAAGACAATCCCAAGCTGGGGGCGAACCTCGTGGAAATCCAGATGGATCTGGACCTGGCGAGATTTGACCGGATGTTCGTGGAATTGATGAAGGCCCCGACTCCGGGGGCGCGTTGAGGGTGGCGGGGGCGATTTTGGATTCACGAAGCCGGCTTGTTGCGGAGGCTGTTAAAATAACGACATGTCGCAGGAACAGAGTTTCGGTCCTTATATTGACATCCAGAATGGCAAGCGGGTGGTCAAGGAACTGGTCTTCGGAGACGGCGTACCCGAGGGCATCGTGATGACTACGCTGGACTCGACCGTCAACTGGATGCGCAAGAATTCCATCTGGCCGATGACGTTTGGGCTGGCGTGCTGCGCAATCGAAATGATGTCGATGGGCGCGTCGCGCTTCGACATTGCGCGCTTCGGGGCGGAGGTGTTCCGGCCGTCACCGCGGCAATCGGACCTGATGATCATCGCGGGCCGCGTCTCCAACAAAATGGCGCCGGTGATTCGCCAGCTCTGGGAGCAGATGCCGGAGCCGAAGTGGGTGATCTCCATGGGGGCGTGCGCGACGTCGGGCGGCGTCTTCAATAATTATGCGCTGGTGCAGAGCGTGAACCAGGTGATCCCGGTGGATATTTATGTGCCGGGCTGCCCGCCGCGTCCCGAGCAGTTGATTTATGCGATCACGCTGCTGCAGGACAAGATCATGACGGAACGGGGCAGCGTAAAGAAAGCGCTCAATCTGGTTCCGGCGGGCGAGTAGGGAGGGCGATGGTAGTGCGAGGAAAAATGCAGATCCCTCGCTTCGCTCGGGATGACAAGCGTTCCTCAGTCGGAATAACAATCCTCAGCAAAGTGACGGGCTTCCACCGCTTACTGCTTCATCTTGGTCGCCATCTGCCGCTCGGGCGGGGTCATCTGGTTCCACACGGCGACTAAATCTTTTTCGAGGATCTGATTGTTGGGATCCACTCGAAGCGCGAGCGCAAACCACGAATAGGATGAGGGCAGGTCACGGGGCACGCAGTGTCCGGTAGCGTACATTGTTCCGAACGTGCTGCGGGCCTTGGCGTTCTGTTTGGCCGAAGCGGCTTTCAGATTCTTTATCGCCTCATCGCAGTTTTGCGGAGCGCCTTGCCCGTAGAGGTAGGCTGTCCCTTTGCGGAAGGAGGCATCTCCTTTATCGTCCGAGGCGGGGGCAGCGATTGCCGGGCGGGGCGCGGGTTTTGCGGGTGGGCGCGTTTCTTCGCGGCGGGCGTGCACAACATTCTGGGAACGAGCGGGTTCGGCGCGTGTGACAGCGGGCGGAACATGAGCTTGTTTCGCGGAGATCGCCGCCGGCGCGCTGGGATGCGGCGCAGGGTTGAGCGCTGGAGGAGCGGTTGCCTTCGCTGCCGGCTGCGATGATGCCTCGTCCGTGGGCGAGGGCGAAGATGGTTCGCTCGACGTTTTGCCATTCGGATTGGGCCCCGGAGTATTGGCGGCGGTCTCCGTGCCCTCGGGCTTGGGGGCGGCGGTCTGCGAATTCGTTTCGCTTGCGGAACCGGACTTGCTGTAATGGAAAAACGCCCACCAGGCGCCGCCAGCGAGCGCGGCCACCAGCACCAGCAGGACGATGATCCGGCGCGGGCCAGC
This sequence comes from Terriglobales bacterium, assembly GCA_049521375.1. Lineage (GTDB taxonomy): Bacteria > Acidobacteriota > Terriglobia > Terriglobales > Acidobacteriaceae > Acidiflorens. The sequence continues at coordinate 30,404 of JBEKOW010000012.1, read as the reverse complement.
GTTGTGCTCTTCGGGCTCGAAGAATGTATTCGAGTAGATGGTCTGGTCGCGCGGCGCAGCGGGCTCGTAGCGATCCCGCGGGCCTTCATCCTGCTCGGTGAGGGGCTGATTTAGTCCCAGGAAGGATGGGCCGGCGTTCAGGTTTGCCGCCTGCTGCGCAGCCTTGATGTTGCCCGCGACGGTTCGAGATGCGGGTTCGCCGGGCGCGCGCCGCCCCACGTCCGAAGGATTGGCAATTGACGGCGCGCCGAGCGGGCGGCGCTCCGCAAGCGAGGTACCGCACATTCCGCAAAACTTGAAGTTGGACGAATTGTCTTCACCGCAGTTGGGGCAGATCACGATGGGCTTCTCCCTTGGTTTTGCAAACAGTTTAACTCTTAGTTGAAAGCATCTTGCATCTGCAAAGTAGCGGCCGGAACTGAGAATTGAGAAGTCAGAGTGCAGAAGTACCCCCGGTTCCAGCAACCCCCTTGGAAGTATGTCTCGTTACTTCTGCACTCTGAATTCTCACTTCCGACTTGTCAATTTTCACCTGTTTCGGATTAGAATTCTCAGTCTGTTTTCGTTACGCAAGGATCAGGCTATGCGAAAAGCGGCTCGTAAGTCCGTGCCCGGCAAATCCATCGCTGGCAACAGCGCTACCGGCGTCAAACGCTTCGAGGCCACGCTCGAGCGAATGCGGTCGCGCCTTAACTGGACCATCATCCGCCTGCCGTTTGATGCCGCCAAGCGCTATGGCGTGCGCGGCCAGATCAGAGTGAAGATCGAAATCAACGGCTGCTCTTTTCGCACGATTTTGTTTCCCACGGCTGAAGGCGCGCACATCCTGCTGGTGAACAAGCGGATGCAGAAGGACGCGCGGGTTCGGGCTGGCGACCGCGCGCGCTTCCAGATGGAACGCGACCTTGAAGAGCGAGTAATTACCGTGCCGGCTCCGCTGCAGGGCATACTCGCGCAGGACCGGTTGTTTCGGCGCTGGTACGACCAACTCAATTACTCGACACGCAACGACATTGCTAAATGGGTGAGCGATCCCAAGGGCGCCGAGGCGCGCGGCCGGCGCGCGGAACAGATCGCCGAGCGCCTGCTGGCGGTCATGGAAGCGGAGCACGAACTCCCGCCCATTCTTCAGGTGGCGTTTGATCGCAATCCACGCGCTCGGGAAGGTTGGGAGCGTATGTCCAAAGCGCGCCGCCGCTCGCATTTGCTGGGCATCTTTTATTACCGCACGCCCGCGGGTAAGCAGGGGCGGATCGGGAAGATGCTGGAGGACGCAACCGCGCTCAAGGAGAGGGAATGAAGAGGCCGGGGCGCTAACTCACGAAATTCTGACTCGGCCTCAGGCTTCCAGCTTCAACTCGTCGAGCTCGAGAAATTCCTGGATGATTGGGTGCTTGGATTTCTCCATCTCTGCGTAGGAGCCGAAGAAAATGGCGCGGGCTTCATGCAGGAAGACGATGCGGTCGGCGAGCTTCTTGGCGAGCCGCATGTCATGGGTGACGACCACGGATGTAAGGTGCAGTTGCAGCTTGAGACGGGCGATCAGATCGCCGAGCAGATTGCCCATCAGCGGGTCGACCATGGTGGTCGGTTCGTCGTAGAGCACGCACTCCGGCTGGGCGGCGAGGGCCCGGGCTATGGCCACCGAACGCTTCATGCCGGTCGAGAGATCGGAAGGGAGCAGGTCGCGCATCTCTTTTACTCCGACCATTTCGAGCAGGCCGTCGACGACCTGCAGGATCTGCTCCTCGCTAAGCTCGCGTTTTTCGCGCAGCGGGAAGGCCACATTTTCGCCGACGGATAACGAGTCGAAGAGCGCTCCATTCTGAAAGACCATAGTGACTTTCTTGTGGATTTCTTCCAGTTGGTCTTCTTTGTAATCGGTAATATCCTGGCCGGCGACGATGATGCGTCCTGAATCGGGCTTGAGGAAGCCCATGATGGTGTGCAGGGCCACGGACTTTCCGACGCCGCTGCGGCCGAGAATGCACACCATCTCGCCAGGGAGAACGTCGAAGCTGACGTTCTTAAGAATCTCGCGCTCGCCGAAGGCCTTGCAGACATCTTTGAATTCGATGTAGGGGGCGGTGGCCGGGGCCGGGGGCGTAGGAGCCGAGGACATGTTTAAACAGCATGGCACGAGAAGGGGCTGGGACTCAAGACGGAAGAAGGCGCCAGCACGAATAAAAGCAGGGCTGAGTTCTATCAGGCTGCTTGCCCTGTGGAATGCGGCGCAGCGATCTATCAGAACGTGTCGGCGGCGCGGTGGTCTTCCGGCGTATTCACGTTGAAGAAATTCTTTTCAGAAAAGCCGGCCGCGACCAGTTCGTGTTCCTCGATCACGCGCAGGGGGAGGCCAGCAAACGCCGCATTGATTTTGTAAGCGCCGGCTTTTAGGGCCTGCTCAGCGGTGGAGGCGAAGTCGCGCCGGTAAACCGCGCACAGCGGTTGAAGGGCGGTGGTGCGGGGGACAGTGACGATGGCATCGGTGAGTGCGGCCTCCCGCAAGAGAAACCTGAGCAGCGTCTCCGAGACAAAGGGCATATCGACCGCGAGCATCAGGTTCAAATCGGCGGAGGAATGCAGCAGGGCCGAGTGAATTCCGGCGAGGGGACCGCAACCGGGGAAGACATCGGAGATCACCGGCGCGAAGGAAGCGAAGATCGCTGGATCGCCGACGATGGTGGCGTTGCCGCAGGCCTGCTGCAGGAGGGCCAGGGCCCGGGCCAGGAGAGTTTCGCCCCGGAAATCCACAAAGGCCTTGTTGGAGCCCATGCGCGAACTCCGGCCCCCGGCGATCAGAAAGGCCCTTCGCGAGGCCGGGGCTGTGGCATTCATCGTCTGCGCAAGTTCAAGAAAAGGTTGAAGTTGTGCTGCCCACCGGCAATTGCCGAGAGGACGAGGCATGGTCCGAGTGGGCAGGGAGGAACCTGTCCGGTAACCAATCTTCTATACACGAAAGTAACCTACCCATAAGGGAGCGCCCGGCAGAAGATGAAATGTCCTACTGGTTCGGGCGCCACTCTTTATCATGCCGCAAAAGCTCATGGATGTTCTCATGTCGGGCCGCTGTTCGCACGAATTTTCGTGGCCGCGGCGCGCCGCTAATGGAGAGTACTACCAGGTTTGCATGCTGTGCGCGACGTCGTACCAGTATGACTGGAAGACAATGCGCCGTGGAGATCGGCTGGAGCAACCGGTAGCCGAGGCCACGACAGTCAAACGCCGCACTGCGCAGAGGCGTCCGACGTGGATGCCGCGGGCGCGGCGGCTGAAGGTGGAGTTGCCGATCCGCTACCGGGGAAAAAGCCTCAGCACGTGGTACGAGGGCAGCGTGGAAAACATCAGCCAGTCGGGATTGATGTTTTACGGACCGCAGGAATTGCCGGCGAACGCCCTGATCGAGATGATCTTCGAGATGCCCGAAGAAATCTCCGGCCAGAGCAATAGCAATGTGCTTTGCCAGGGCCGGGTGATTCGCGTGAAAGACGCGCTGGAAAATACGGAAGACACCTTCGGTCTGGCTGCGTCGATTCTCGACTACAAATTTCTCCGCCATCACCAGAAGGCAATCTAAGATTGCGCGGAGATGGCAGTTCCGTGGTATGTAGCGGCATTTGGTGAGGCTCCCCTGCAAGCGGTAACAATTCCGATGAAAACATCTTTAAAAATCGCGGGCCTGTTATGCGCCTCCGTGCTCCTGTTACTCGCGGGCTGCAACCGCATCGCCCGAGTCTTCTATCTGAGCAGCTATGATCGCGACATCAGCAGTTCCACAAAAGCTATCGAACGTGCTCACGATAACGCCCAGCGCGCTGAGGCATATGCAAAGCGAGGCAGCGCCTATTCGGAAAAAGCGCGCTATAGTCGGGCTTTCAAGCTGATCTCCACCGATGAATACGACCGCTTGTTCGGCCTGGCCATCAACGATCATGACCAGGCCATCGCGCTCGATGCGACCGCCGAGGCTTATTACACCCGCGGTGCGACCTATTACGACCGGGCCAACCTCGAGGCCGTGGTGGACGGCAAGTTGATGGGCAGTCAGGCCGACCGGAAGGCTTGGTTCGACCCGGCAGCCGCCGATTTCAGGAAGGCCATCGAGCGGGACGGCCGGCTTTATCTGGCATGGGATCGACTTGGCTTGATCCATGAGACAACCGGCGAACTCGACGAGGCGATCAGCGATTATACGCAAGAGATGGCGCTGAATCCGCTGGGCCGGTCCCGTTTGGCCGATGCCTACTGCACCCGCGGCGGATCCTCCCCTAGTCAAAAAGACACGAAGTATGATGCCGCCATCGCGGATTTCGAGAAATCCATCGACCTCGGAGCCACCGCCGACGGCTGCTCGTGCGATCCTTACAATCCGCTGATCGCACTCTACACGGTTGTCCGGCGATACGACCAAGGATGGGGAGTCGTCCACAAGGCGCAGAAGTCTGGGAAATGGATCGCGCCCGAAGTGCTGGATAGGCTGAAGAATGAGTCCGGACGCAACAACTAGAGTCGTGCCGGTGTACCCGAGCGCGTCGCACACGTTCACTTGGGATGGCCCGTTTCTAGACGTGTCACGGAGCACGCGAAGCCATTCCAGGCGAGGCGGTTGTCACCAATGGCATCGTCCCCAACGAGTTTTTGCCGACTGGGGTCTACTTCTCTCCGATCGGTGCCTGCCCCGAATTTCTCTGTAAATCGGCGCTGGGCGCATCTAAACTGTCTGGCGATTATCTTTCTCTGCCGCAGGAGCAGTTGATGAGGTGTGCTACAAGAAAACGGCTAGGGTCAGCCCTGACGATAGGCGTTCTTGCCATCGCCGTGGGATGTGCCAAGGCGCCTAACGACAGACAGGTGAGCCAGCAGCTTACCTCCAGGTTCGAGCAGGATTCGGGGCTGCACGGCAAGGCCATCTCGGTCCAGGCGGCGGGGGGTGTTGTCACGCTTTCGGGAACGGTCGACAGTGAGGCGCAACGGGCGGCCGCCGCCAGTTATGCTTCTACGCTCGCGGGTGTAAGGGTGGTAGTGAACAATCTGCAGGTTGCGCCCGCCCCCGGGCCGGCGAATCCCACGGCGGAGGCGGTGCCGCCGCCGGTTGCGCCACAGACGAAGCCTCAGCCGGACGTGCCGCGCCGCCGGAAATCAGGTTCTCCTGATCGGAATCAGACGAATTCGAAATCTTCCGAGCCCACCACTTCAGGCGATCAGGCGGATAGGGCGGCGACGAATCAGGATGCCGGGAACCATGATGCCGGGAACCATGATGCCGCAAACCAGCTGGCGAGCAACCAGAGTCAAGATGCGGCGCCCGCTCCTGCGCCGGAAGCGCCGCCTACCCCGCCGCCTCCTCCTGCTCCCAGGATGCTGACGATTCAGTCGGGGACAGCCGTGGTGGTCCGGCTAGTGGATTCCATCAGCTCCGAAACCGCGCAGGCGGGCCAGACTTTCCGGGCCACGCTGGATTCTCCTCTGTCGTCGGAATGGGACGTCGCAATTCCCGCCGGATACACCGTCGAAGGGCACGTGGTCGAAGCAAAGAGTTCGGGGAAATTTGCTGGACAGCCCCTGCTGGTCCTGCAACTCGACCGGATTTCGGCGGGCGACAAGTCCTACGACATCCAGACCAACCAGTACCGGCGGGAAGGGAAGAACCGCTCGACCAATACGGCTGAGAAGGTAGGGGCAGGCGCGGTGCTGGGAGCCATCATTGGCGGAATTGCGGGCGGCGGCAAAGGCGCGGGAATCGGCGCGGCGGCGGGAGGCGGAGCGGGCGGAGGCGTACAGGCGGCAAGCAAGCCTCAGCCGGTCAAACTCGCGAGCGAGACGGTGCTGAACTTTACATTGCAGTCACCTGTCACTGTGGCGCAAGTTGATCAGAACCCCGATTCGCAGCGCCATAAACTGGAATCGAGGCAATAACCAGATAAGCCTCCTTCGCCCCATCTTTCCGATGAGCAAGGGTGATCCGACGGGTGATCAAGGTTAGTGCCCAGAGAGTTACTGTTTTCGTCACTTGTTCGTGTGACCACTCTCACCGTTGGATGGAAGAGCCCTTACTAGACTAAAGGTGTTGTGCGCAGTGCAAGAAAGGGGTTCAATTCGATCCCCTAGGAGGAAGTTATGCGTGCATGCAGAACCGCCTGGATTCTTAATATCCTCGCCGTGGTTGCGATGGCAATGACGGCGTGGGCGCAAGATCAACCGAAAACAGAGATCAAACATGTTCCGATTAAACAGACTTCGCCGGCGTCAGGCCCGGAGATGTACAAGGCTTATTGCGCGGTGTGCCACGGTACGGATGGCAAGGGCAATGGCCCCGCAGCCGAAGCGTTGAAGGTTGCTCCCACCGATCTGACCACGCTGGCTGTGAAGAACGGCGGCAAGTATCCCGCGCTGAAGGTTTCAGCGATTATTCGCGGGGAGGAAGTTCTTCCGGCGCATGGCACCAAGGATATGCCGATCTGGGGCAATCTGTTCTGGAGCATGAGTGGTGGGCATGAAGCAGAAGTGCAGCAGCGAATTGCCAATCTGAACAAGTACATGGAAACGCTGCAGAAGAAATAATTTGAGCCCGCGTGGGACGGGCTCGCTCCGTCCCAGCGGGGCTCAACCCCGCTACTCCACGGATCGCTTCCCCGACGACCGAGACTGCCGTTGATGGCTCTTCCGATCCGGGGCAGTCGTGTTAGCATGGTCGATAACACCGTTACCCTTCCGGGCTGCGGGCTGCGGTGGAAACGCTTGCCTGAACCGTTAGAGCTGGGCGAACCATGCCGAAAACTGGGCCGAAAACTGGTGCCAATCGGAAAAGCTGGATCGCGCAGCATCTTTACTCCACACCGGTGCAATACTCAAGTGCTCTGCTTGCGGTGTGGTTTGCGCTCAGCCTTTGGACGCTGGCACCGTTGCTGCACCGGCATGCATTCGTTCTTTTCCTCGCGGCGGTGCTATTCACGGCGCGTTTCTTTGGCTTTGGAGCAGCAGTGTTTTCTTCGCTGCTGTCGACGGCGTGCCTGGCTTTTTTCGTATATCCCCCCATCTATTCCTTAGCCGTAGCCCGAAGCGAAGATCAGGAGCGGCTGGTAGTTTTCCTCGTCATTTCTGTATTCGCCGGCAGCATGGCCCGACAGAAGACCCTCGCCGATTCGCGCGCCGACCGCACCATGAAAGAGATGGCCGCGATCGTCGAAGATTCTTCGGATGCCATCTTCAGCATCAATTCCGAAAGTGTGATCACGAGTTGGAACCGCGCGGCGGAACGACTTTTCGGTTACAGCAGCGCGGAAGCTGTGGGCATGCCGGCGGCACGGCTGGCGCCACCGGATCGCCAGGCGGAGGCCGCGCGGAATCGACAGATTTTCAGCGCGGGCGGCCACGTCAATCCTTATCAGACCGAGCGAGTGAGGAAGGATGGCACGCGTGTCCCGGTTCTGCTGTCGGTGGCATCGCTGCGCGATGCGCATGGGCAGATCGTGGGAGCCTCGGCCATCGCGCGCGACATGTCGGTGGTGAAGCAATCCGAGGAGGCGGTTCGCCGCAGCGAGAAGCTGGCGACCGCGGGACGGCTCGCGGCTTCGATCGCGCACGAGATCAATAATCCACTGGAAGCGGTGGTCAACCTGCTGTACCTGGCGCGCCACGACTCCAAGAACGCCGCGCAGTATTTGACCATGGCTGAAAAGGAAGTGGCGCAGGTCGCTACGCTCGCGCAACAGACTTTGGGATTTGTGCGCGACACGGATGCTCCCGCCTCGGTCGATGCGGCCGCTATTATGGAGGAGATTCTGCAGCTCTACTCGCGCAAACTCGAGGGCCGGCGTGTGCAGGTCAAGCGGCGCTATCGCGATGCCGGATCGATATTTGGCTTTGCGGGCGAACTTCGCCAGCTGTTTGCAAATCTGGTGGTGAACGCGAGCGATGCCATGGCCGACCGCGGTTCCCAGGGACATGAGTCGCTGGAAGGTGGTGCGGCAAATTCCAGTTTGTCGGCCATCGGTTCGGCGGTCGCTGGTGCTTCGGTGGGTTCGTCGAGCATTGGTTTGTCCAAGGGGGGACCGGCGAACGCCGGCTCGGGCCATGGTGGATCGACCAACGGCGGATCGCCGGGCCCGGCCTTGTTGGCCGTCCGTATCGCGCCGGGGCGCAGTTGGGGGGATGGGCGCACAGGGGTCCGAATCACTGTGGCCGACAATGGGTCTGGAATCCCGCGCGAGAATCTGCAGCGTATCTTCGAGCCTTTCTTCACCACAAAGAAAGACATCGGCACCGGGTTAGGCCTGTGGGTATCGAACGGCATCGTACGCAAACATGGTGGATCCATTCGCGTCCGCAGCCGCGTGGATGGCCTCGCAACCGGAACTGTGTTCTCCGTTTTTCTTCCGTATCGGTTTGAAGTCACTCAGGTTGCGTAGCTGGTTACGCCACGTTCCCGGCGGTTTCCCTTTATGCGAGGATAGTCCGCAGGAGCCGAAGTGAATTCCTCGAACATCGGCCGGAACGATCCCTGCCCGTGCGGTAGCGGCCGCAAGTACAAGCAATGTTGCATGAACGTGGCGCCGCGGGAGGGCACATCCGACGCAGCATCGATTGCCAGGCTGCTGCAGGCCGGGCTGGCACATCATCGTGCGGGGCGGCTTTCCGCAGCGGCTGGCGTCTACAGCCAGATACTCGCAGTTCAGCCGAAGCATGCGGACGCCTTGAACCTGCTGGGAGTGATTGCGACTCAGGCTGGCCGCGCTGACGATGCCGTTCGCTTCATTCAAGCTGCGATTGCGGAAACTCCTTCCAATGCCAGCTTCTACAACAATCTGGGGAACGCCCTGCAGGGACAAGGGAAGATGCAAGATGCGGTCGGAGCCTACCAGAAGGCGCTCGCTCTGCAACCCAACGATGCGGACACCCATTTCAATCTGGGCGGCTTGCTGGCGAGACTCGAACGCTACGGCGAGGCGGAAGCTTCCTATCGCAGGGCACTCGACTTACAACCCGCGATGGCGGAGGGGCACAACAATCTGGGATTCGTCCTGCACAGGCAATGGAAATTCCCCGAAGCGGTTGCGAGCTACGGGAAGGCAATCGCCAGGGCGCCGCAATATGCGGAGGCCCACAGCAACCTGGGCAATGTGCGAAGGGATCAGGGCGATTACGAGGCGGCGAAAGCGAGCTTGCAGCAAGCGCTTTCATTGAAACCGGATTACGCCGAAGCGCACTACAACCTGGGAAATGTGTTTCTGGAAACCGGCCAGTTGACTGAGGCCGCAGTCAGCTTTCAGAAGGCTATCGAATCGAATCCGAAACTGGCGGTCGCGCATGACAATCTGGGCACCGCATTTCGCAAACTCGGGCGGTTCGACGAGGCGCTCGCCAGTCACCGGAACGCGATCCGGATCGACCCGGCATTTGCAGGAGCGCATTGCAATCTGGGCGCGGCGTTGCAGGAGCAAGGACACTTCGGGGAGGCGGTCGAAAGCTATAAGCGAGCGCTTTCGATCCGGCCTGATTATGCGGAGGCATATTACAACCTCGGAACCGCCTATCAGGATCTGGATCGCCTGGCTGACGCTATTGCCAGTTACGAGAAGGCGCTGGAACTGAAACCAACCCTGGTGGCGGCGTACAGCAATCTGCTCTATATCCACGCGACGGTGCGAGATATTTCTCCCGAGCAGGAAGTGGCCCTGGCGCGAAAGTGGGAACAATTTGCGCTCGATGAACGCGCACGCAATGAGGCCCGCAACCGCAAGTTTGTGCGCAGCCCGCGGGAGGGCCGAAGGCTGAAAATCGGAATCGTTTCGGCAGAGATTGGCGAACACGCGGTGGCCGAGTTCCTCGAACCGCTGCTGCAGACGCTTGACCGCCAGCGTTGCCACCTCACGCTGTTTCCAACCGTGTTACGGCCGGGAGATCGAGCGCTTCGCATTCAGGCGCTGGCCGACGCGGTTCATCCCGTCGCGCGATTGTCAGACGCAAGGGCCGCGGACTTCATGCGTTCGTGTGACATCGATGTACTCATGGATACAACCGGGCACACTCGCAACTGCAGGCTGGGAATATTCGCCCATCGTGCGGCGCCGGTTCAACTCACCTACCTCGGCTACTGGAGTACCACCGGACTGACCGAGATGGATTGGTATCTCGCCGACGATCACATTCACCCCGAGTTCGAAAACCACTTCAGCGAAGGTATATGGAGGCTGCCGCGCGTGGCCATCTGCTACCGGGGGGACGCGACGCTGGAAAGCAATTGGAAACCGGATTCCAACGGCACGATCTGGCTGGGATCATTCAACCGCTATATCAAAATCGGCGAGGCATCACTCGAGCTGTGGGGCAAGGTCATGAACGCATTGCCCGAATCGAAGCTCTTGCTGGAGGACCGCAAGGCGGATGACTCCGACGCGCACCGGCGAATCTGTGCATCGCTTGCCCGCAATGGCATCGCCCCGGAGCGCATCGTATTCGAGCTATCCATCCCCGGACACGAACGGCACATGCTTCTTTATAATCGGCTCGACATTGCCCTTGACACTGTCCCGTTCAGCAGCGGAACCACCGCTTGCGACGCACTATGGATGGCCGTGCCGCTCGTGACCATCGAGGGAGACTGGGCAGGCGGAACAATCGCCAGCAGTTTTCTGCGGGCGATTGGGAGACCGGAATGGGTGGTCAAGAATAAAGCAGACTATGTTGCGATCGTTTGTGCGCTCGCCCGTGACGTGCCACTCAGAAGAGAATTACGATCCAAACAACGCCAGCGAGTGATCAATAGCCCTTTACTGGATGCGGCCGGTCTGGCCCGGGCGGTGGAGGACGCTTTCGAGCAGATGTTCGATCAATGGCTGGCGAAACAGCCTTCAGCGCGCGAGTGACGTTTCAAATTCCAGCGGATCGAAGCAGATTTGACTTGCCCGTGAAACACTCAGTCCCGGCGACCAGCTTCGTTGCGCCTTTTCCAAGAGGAGGCAATTCGCGAGTCGTAGTTTTTGTTTTGCAAGGCTGAGTGTTTCTCGCGCCTTTCAAATTGCTCGTCCACTTCTGGAATAAATAATCCGAGGAGATCCGTCAACGGTTCACTGCATCTTCGATGTGACGTTGGTTTTGACCGGCCAAGTAATTCCTGAATCCCAGCATTCTCTATGGTCACAGCCACTTACAAATGGCATCAGTACAGTCACTTTGGTACTTAGAAGGCTCCTGCCACGCGGCCTTATAATCATCCAAGTCCAGACAGAATGGGCACTTAGCCGACGTGGAACTCATTTTTGAAGTCGCGATCTTCGCGTTGGGGCTGTGTTTTGGCAGCTTCCTGAACGTGTGTATCTACCGGCTGCCGCGCGACATGTCGGTGGTCGCGCCGCGTTCGGCGTGTCCGCATTGCGGGAATCTCATCCCTCTCTACCACAACGTTCCCGTCCTGAGCTGGCTGATCTTGCGGGGGAAATGCCGCTCCTGCAAGCAGCCGATCTCGCCTCGCTACCTCGTCGTTGAATTGCTGACCGCGGTGCTTTTTGTGGCCTGCTATCTCCACTTTGGATTGACGCTCGCGACGGTGAAGTGCATGGTGCTGGGCTTCCTTCTGCTGGGGCTGATCTTCACGGACGCGGAAACGAAACTTCTACCAGACGCGATGACGCTGCCCGGCTTGGCCATCGGCATCGGGCTGAGCCTGGTGGTTCCGGTGAATGACCTGGCATCGCGCATCATGCCAGGGCTGGTGTCCGCCGGGATCCGCAGCGAGATCTCTTGGCGATTGTGGTCGCTGTCAGATTCCTTGTTGGGCGCGGCTGTCGGCGCGTCATTCCTCTACGGCGCGGCCGCCATTTACCTGCGCGCCCGCGGAGTCGAGGGGATGGGATTCGGCGACGTCAAGTTGATGGCGATGATCGGCGCGTTCCTCGGCACCAAGCTCACGGTGTTGACGATTTTTGCCGCGTCATTGGCCGGATCGTTGTTTGGATTGAGCACCATTCTCGCCGTGTGGATCAAGCGCCGCCGCCGCATTGCAGCCCGTGGCCGCTCGACGATCGAAGCGCGACGTCGGGCCTGGCAGTCCGCGCGCATGGTGCTTCGCTATTACGAGGTGCCGTTCGGCGTATTTCTGGGCAGCATGGCGCTGGCGTCGTTTCTGTTCGGGGATCGCCTGATGCACTGGTACTGGAGCGCGCTGTGAGGGTTCTGATGAATCCCGTCGTGCTGCGCATGAGCCTGCTGATGCTTTGCGCCATCACGGCATTTATGCTCGGGTTATTTGTGATCCGGCTACTGAAGAAGAATCTTACCGGGGAACCGGAGTTGCTCAATCATTCGCCGCTGGCAGCCGAGGGATTGCCGGTGCATGCGTATCACGCGGTGATCCAGCAACTCAAACAGCAGAAACACGAGCTCACGACGCAGCAACTTTCGGAACGCAGGAAGGCGAAGACCTCTGACACGCTGAGTTCGACCGTGCTGGCGAATCTTTCGAGCGGCGTCGTATTTTTCAATACGGCTGGACTGGTGCGGCAGGCAAACTCGGCGGCGCGCAAGCTGCTTGGTTTCGCCTCGCCCATCGGGCTGCGAGTTGCTGACCTGTTCGGGACGGCGACGTTGCGGCCGACGCGCGAACTGGTAACGGGATCGACCGTGGAACAGGCACTGGCTCCCGCGTTGTCGGGCAAAGGCACGATTCGTGGACTGCAGATGAATTATCTGACGCGCGACGGGGAGAACCACGTGCTCGAGATCACGGCGTCCGCTGTGCTGGCCGAGGATGCCAGCCTGTTGGGCACGGCGCTGGTTCTGACCGACAAGACCGACATCGAGCGCATCCGGCACGATCAAAGAATGCACCAGGAATTTTCCGCCGAACTGGGATTGGGATTGCGAAATTCCCTGGCGACGATCGCGGGTTATGCCCAGCAACTGGCGGGCAGCAGCGATCCCGAACAGGCGCGGCAACTGGCGGACAACATCGCCAGCGAAGCGGCGCAGCTCGACCGTACGATAGGAAGTTTTCTGGGGGGCGCACAGGCTGCGGCCTCCGGATCCTGAAATTCAGCGGTTGTGAGCTGCATAAGCGGCTCGCGAAAGGATGATCTTAATGAAACGTACATCAACTGCAACCACGGCCACTCTTATACTCCTGGGAATGTTTCTGGCGACGACGGTAGCCTCGGCTCAGTCCTCTCCCGTGTCACCGTCTCTGGGCGACGTCGCGCGGCAGGCCCGGAAAGATAAGACCAGGGCCGATACCAGTCACCACTATGACAACGACAATCTGCCCGTGAACGAGGAGTTGAGCGTGGTTGGACCGGAGCCGTCGGCCCCGGCGGCGAGCGGCGACCCGAAGACGCCGCAAAGCGCGCCCGCCGATTCCAAGACGACCCAGGCCGACCACCAGGCCGAGATCAAACAGAAGATGGATGAAGAAAAATCCAAGGTCGATGCGCTGGCCCACGAACTCGAACTCGACCAGCGGGAATATCGCCTGCGCGCGGCGGCGTTTTATGGCGATGCCGGCGCGCAATTGCGCAACTCCGCCCAGTGGAGCAAGGATGACGCGCAGTACAAGTCCGATATGGAATCAAAGCAGAAGGCGCTTAGCGCCGCCCAGCAGGAACTCAGCGACCTTCAGGAACAGGCGCGCAAGGCTGGGGTGAAAGAAAAGGAAAGCGACAACGACAAGGACAAAAAGTAAGAAGACAGTAGCCTGCTAGCCGGCGGCGCTCCATGAGGGCGGAGATCTCACGATTTTCCACGCTCGCGGATCTGCCGTGCGTGATGCCGTCCATGAACGAGGTGAAATTTTCTCCACTGGTTGGCCGTGAGCGGCCCGATGAACGGATGATCCATGATCTCCGTTCCCGCTCCGAAGCGACGTTCACAATCCTTCAAGCCTGAATCCATCTGCTCGATTTCAGCAAAGATCGTCTCCCGCAACTCGGCCGCGGGAGTCGTACCACGCGGCATGGCGCGTTCGGGAGCTTTTCTCCCTCCCGGCATGTAGCCGAGATTCACGACCAGCAGTTTGCCAAGGCGATGCTTCAGGGCGGCCGAGGTAGCCAACGGAGAGTCCTTTTCCGCGCACTTCGCCAGGCCGCGATTGGTGTTCCTGTAAGTTAGAAAAAGATGCTCGAGGATCTGCGCGGCACTCCATTTGCCCTCGGGCGCCTGCGCCATCGAGGTCTCCGACATGCCGGCGATGGCCCCTTCGAGTTCCTTGCGCAACTGAGCGAGATTGGAATCCATGCTGTTTGGACCGAAAAACGACTGGGACAATTCTACCGGAAGGACGGTGGTCGCTGGTTCGTTATGTGATCGGTTGAGTACAATGATCGCGATTCTCGAAGAGGCTCCAATGGATTGGTCGAAAGAACTTATGAAAAAACTATTGGTTGCAATTCTGGCGCTGTCCGGGATGCTCGGCTGCTCCTCGACTCCATCGACGCCGGCCACGGCGGAGAAACCTCAGCCCAAAGCTCCTGAAACGATGACGGGCAGCGGCGCTTTTTTCAAGTGCTATATCGCGGCGCGCGGTTGGGCGGTGGACGCGCAACCGTTCCGGGTCGAGTCGTCCGCATCGAAAAGCAAGGACGGTAAGGCGGGCGAGTGGCGTTCCGGATTCGCCTCGGCGGCACAACACGCGACGCGTTCTTACACGTGGTCGAACGGCGACGTTTCGCACAGCGTCGAGGACACTTACAGCCCGACAAATTCCTCCACCCAGATTTTCAACGTTCAGTTTCTGAAGGTGGATACCGACAAGGCTTTTGCCGTCGCTCAGGAACATGGGGGAGACAAACTGCTGGAAAAGAGTCCCGATACGCCCGTGCTTTTTATACTCGATTGGAACCGCCAGACGAACGAACTGCTATGGCACGTGATCTACGGAACCGATCGGGAAACCGCGACGCTACGGGTGGCGGTCGATGCGTCTACCGGCAAGTTTTCGCGCGTGGAGAAGTAGAAGAGTGCAGCGAGTCGCGAGTTCCGGGCCGCGATCAAACTTCGAGCTATGAGTCCAGAAACACGGGTCTTGATCGAGTCCCTGGCAACGAGCCTCAAGCCTCGTGTTTTCCGCATTCCGCGGCATTATCCTGGTGTTTATCGCTGAACCGGAGATGAAGGAGTCAGGGCGCCAATCACGGCACGATTTATGTGGCTAGCCCGCGGCTCGTAACTCGAGGCTCGCAGCCGGCGGTTTACACTTACCGCCCCTTGTCCAACTTGGCCAGCGAAGCGTGCGCATCCTTGGCCAACGGTCCTCCGGGAAGGATCTTCAGATACTCTTCGAAGTATTTGCGCGCCTCTGCCTTGTCTCCCAATTTTTCCTGGCACACGGCGATGTGATAGGTAGCGATAGCGTCGTTGTTCTTGTAATACAGCGCTTCTTTGTAGCGCTCGAGCGCAGCCTTATAGTTCTTGCGCCGGAAATAAAAGTCGCCAACCTCGATATCCTTGTTCGCCTTCATCGGGTTCCACGGATGGAACTCCTGCACATCGGAAGAGTCGGGCGCCGGTGCCTCAAGATCGGAGACAGCCGAACTGCTATAGGGATGATTCTTGGCGTCGTCTTTGGGCGGAGTCGTGTCGGTTCTGGTGTCGCGACTGGAACTCTCCCGCGCCTCGGGATCGGGATCGGCGGGCTTCGGCGGGGAATCCTGCGCGAGCAGGGAAGAGGTCAACAAGGCGAAAATGGCGATCAGTGAGGCGGTGCGCACGCCTTTATTTTATCGCTTTCCTGAGAACCGCAGCAGAATTCGGCATTGCTGCCGGGATGTCACATTTGACGCGCTCGCAGTTCGGGCTGCCGCTGACGCCACTGAGAGCGCGATTTGGGCAATCCGGCCCGTGCTAGTTTGCAATGGCGGTGCGAATGAGAGAACATATCCGTTTGCCTGCATCCCACCGAACTCATAAGGAAAGAACTGAAATGGCTCCATCCCCGAAGCAAGGAAAGAAAGTAGCGCGCGTCGAAGTCAAGTCCCAAGCAAAGTCCGATGCGAAGTTAAAGAGCGAATCGGAAAAACAATCTCACAATTTCGCCATTGAGCCCGCCAGGGGCAAACTGGGCGTGATGATCCCCGGCATGGGAGCGGTCGCAACCACGTTCGTCGCCGGCGTCGAGGCCGTGCGCAAGGGCATCGCGTCTCCCATCGGCTCGCTTACACAGATGGGAACAGTCCGGCTCGGCAAGCGCACCGACGGGCGTTCGCCGAAGATAAAGGAATTTGTGCCGCTCGCCGGATTGAACGACCTGGTATTCACTGGCTGGGACATCTTTGAAGACAACATGTACGCGGCCGCGCGCAAGGCGGGCGTGCTGGAGCGCGACCTGCTCGACAAGGTCAAGGGACGGCTCAGCGCGATCAGCCCGATGAAAGCGGTCTTCGATCACAACTACGTGAAGAAGATCGACGGGCCGAACGTGAAGAAAGGGAAGAACAAGCTCGACCTGGCCGAACAGTTGCGGCAGGATATCCGCGACTTCCGCAAGTCGAGCGGCGCGGCTCGCCTGATCACGATCTGGTGCGCGTCGACCGAAACCTTCATCGAGCCGAGCGCCGCCCACCAGAGCCTGAAGGCGCTCGAAAAAGGTATGAAGGAGAACGACGAGAACATCGCGCCCTCCATGGTCTACGCCTACGCCTCGCTGATGGAGGGC
Organism: Terriglobales bacterium; assembly: GCA_049521375.1. Taxonomy (GTDB): domain Bacteria; phylum Acidobacteriota; class Terriglobia; order Terriglobales; family Acidobacteriaceae; genus Acidiflorens. Next base: position 13,765 of record JBEKOW010000012.1, on the reverse strand, counting down.
GTTCCATTCGCCAACGGCGCGCCTAACCTGACCGTCGATATTCCGGCGATGCACGAACTGGCGCATGAGCGCGAAGTCCCGATCTGCGGCAAGGATTTCAAGACTGGCCAGACCCTGATGAAGACCGTGCTGGCCCCGGCCTTCAAGGCGCGCCTTCTAGGCCTGAGCGGATGGTATTCAACCAACATCCTCGGCAATCGCGACGGCGAAGTGCTCGACGATCCCGGGTCATTCAAAACCAAGGAGGAATCGAAGCTGGGCGCGCTGGAACATATTCTGCAGCCCGCCCTCTATCCGGAGCTGTACGGAAATATCTTCCACAAGGTGCGCATCAACTATTACCCGCCGCGCGGCGACAACAAAGAAGGATGGGACAACATCGACATCTTCGGTTGGCTGGGTTATCCGATGCAGATCAAGGTCGACTTTCTCTGTCGTGACTCAATTCTGGCCGCGCCGATTGTGCTCGACCTGGTCCTGTTCCTCGACCTCGCGCAACGCACGCCCGAGTTGAAGCGAATCGGAATCCAGGAGTGGCTGAGCTTCTACTTCAAGTCGCCGATGACCGCGCCGGGATTGTATCCGGAACACGACTTGTTCATTCAGCTGATGAAGCTGAAGAACACGCTGCGTCACCTGAAGGGTGAAGAATTGATCACGCATCTGGGGTTGGAGTATTACGACTAGTGGACTGTCGCGGAGACGGCGTTACCAACAGCGCAACCGGACTTCTTGTAATCCTGAGAGGCTCTGGCGTTATCAAACGAGGTCATCCTGAGCGGAGCAATCGCTTCGCGCAGCGAAGCGTTTGCGGAGTCGAAGGACCCCTGTTCGATTCACAATTCTGGGGTCACGCGTCCCGGAATTCTCCCCGTGCTCGCGCTAACAAATTCTCCGCGACAGTCCACTAGATCGTGTGGGGCGGGCACCTTGTGATCGCCGTATCCCGGCCGTCGATGGCCGAGTATGCGGGTGCTTCGTCTAGCGCTGCGCTCGTAGGAACTGATCTTTCGATTTCATGGCCTTCACCAGCTATTCGACTCTCATCTTATTACAGGACGGGCTAGAGTTTCACCACACAGTCTTCACCAGCGCGCTCCGCCGTATCCGCTCATCGCGCGTCACCAGGGTCATGCCTTCGGCCCGAGCTGTAGCGCCGATCAGGCGATCCGATGGATCACTGGGATAATCTGCTGGGAATTGCGCCGCCAGCGCCGCGATCTCCGGCGTAATCGGGAGAATTGTCACCCCTTCGGTCATCTTGCGCAGGGAAGTCTCGATGGTGCCGTAAGAGCGGATTCTCCCCGACGCAAATAGCCATGAGAGTTCCCACAAAGTGATCGCAGACACCGCGATCCCCCCTCCCCGTCGAGCCCTCCGAATTGCGGAGGCTGCCGTCGACGAAAGATGCTTGGAATCGTCGACAGCCCAATACAAAACGTGCGTGTCGAGGACGATCACCCGGACGACTCCCACGTGCCAGGCTCAATCGGAGATTCGATATCGCCGACTTGCTCAAACATCCCCTTCAGTCGCCCGATGAAATCGTCTTTCGGTTCTTCCACCGGCACGAGCTTGGCGACCGGCTTACCTCGCTTGGTAATGAGCAGCGGCTGCCGCGTAGAGCGCACGTCCTCCATTAGCGCAAGGCAGCGCGCTTTGAACTCTCCCGCCCCAATCTTCTTCATGGACACATTGTAGCATACATGGTCATATTGAGATGACCATTGGCAGAGGGTCTCGAAGGGAGGAGGGCGACCACCAACTATTCATCCATCTCATATGCCGTCTTCAGCCACCTCTTAACCTCATCGTCGATATCCGCCTTCGACCTCACTTCAATCCGCCTCGTAATGCGATCCTTCTTCTCATAGCCGCCGGTGTCGATCAGCCGCTTCGGGGTCTTCATATTTCCCAGCGACAGACCGACATCGATGCGGGTATTGGTGGAAGGCTTCAGATTCGCGAACACGTGATTGCGATAGAGTGACACCGCCGTCTTTCCCGGGGAAGCCTTGGCATCCTTGCCGAGCCCGAGCGCGAGTTTCAAGAGCTGGTCGTACAAGGGGCGCAAAGCGGCGCGGGGCCCAGGGAACATCGCTTCCACATATTGCTCCGCTGCCTTCAGATAACCCTCGGGAGTGTCATCTTCGGTGCCCTTGCCATCGGCCCGCTCGGCGATCCATGAGGCGGCGTTAGTGCCGAGCTTGTATTCTTTCTTTAGCCACTCGCGGCGTTCTATTTCCGTCCGCGGGCCGACCTTCCGGGTTAACTCAATCCATTCTTCGAGCGAGCGGCCGCTCTTCTCCGGCAATTCCCGGATCCATTTCTGCATCATGGCTACTCCGGGGTGAACGCTGTAGAGCGACCGGGCATTCTTTGCCGTGGGCATCGGCGCCTCCTTGATTCGCAGCTTCGGGATGCCATCATACCCAATTGTTGGCACGCTTCGCGATCCAGTCCGCGAGGATCGGGGTGAGAGAGCGAGCGCGCAAACTCGCGATAAAATCATGCGATGGCGAAGAAGAAATCCGGCGCTGGACACGGCACCCACTACGTTCAACTCCAGAAGAACTATTGTTTTGCTTGCGGAAAGAACAATCCGGATGGCATGTTCCTGCGCTTCACCTACGACAAGGAGCGCAATTGCTTCGTGTGCCGCTTTCGACTCGGCAAGCGCTACACCGGGCCTCCGGGGCATTGCCACGGCGGCATCATCGCCACTATTCTCGACGAGGCCATGGGCAAGGTGAACAAACTGCGCCAGGTGATCGCGCTGACCTCGGAGATTACCGTCAACTATCTGAAGCCCGTCCCGCTGAACAAGCCGCTGCGGGTGGAATCCCGGGAAGAGAAAGTTTCCGGAAGGCGGCACGTCAATGTCGCTGAGATCCTGAACCATAACGGTGAGGTGCTCGCGCGCGGGCGAGGACTATTCATTGCGATCGATCCGCATAAGATGTTTGCCAGATTCGTGGAGCGCTAGCTCATGGAGGGCGGGCACTCCTGTCGGCCCGCCCCGGCAAACGCCGCCGTCTTCGTTCACGGTTCACGCGCACGGGGTTCCGCAAACCCCGATCCGCCTGTAAAATGCTGGTAGCAGCGGAAACCCACCCAACAACATCAATATAGGGGATGGCTCGAAGCTCATAGCTCGAAGCCCGCAGCTGCCTTGGGAGCCAACATGTCACAGAACAATGGACACAACACCAGCCTCCGCCTCAAGACCGGCCTCGCCGAAATGCTAAAGGGCGGCGTCATCATGGACGTCACCGACGCCAAGCAAGCCGAAATCGCCGAGCGGGCGGGCGCGGTCGCCGTGATGGCTTTGGAACGCGTGCCGGCGCAGATTCGCGCGGAGGGCGGTGTGGCGCGCATGGCTTCTCCGAAAAAGATTCGCGAGATCATGGCCACGGTCTCGATTCCGGTGATGGCCAAGTGCCGCATCGGACATTTTGCCGAAGCCCAAATTCTGCAGGAACTGGGCGTCGACTACATTGACGAGTCGGAAGTGTTGACGCCCGCCGACGAAGCCCATCACGTGGACAAGCAGGCGTTCACCGTTCCCTTCGTCTGCGGCGCGCGCAACCTCGGTGAGGCGCTGCGGCGGATTGCCGAGGGCGCGGCCATGATCCGCACCAAGGGCGAAGCTGGCACAGGAGACGTCGTCCATGCCGTGAAACACATCCGCCAGATCGTGCAGGAGATGAAGATTCTCACCGTGCTTGGGGAAGAAGAGCTATACGCCAAAGCGAAAGAGCATGGCGCGCCCTATGAACTCGTGCGCATGGTGGCGCGCGACGGCAAACTGCCGGTGCCGAATTTCTCGGCGGGAGGAATTGCCACTCCGGCGGATGCGTCTCTGGTCATGCAGTTGGGCGCGGAGGCGGTGTTTGTCGGCTCAGGCATTTTCATGAAGAACTCGACCGAGTTTGCCGATCCGGCCGAAGCCGAGAAGCGGGCGCGAGCCATCGTGAAAGCCGCGACCCACTATAACGATCCCAAAGTGCTGCTCGAAGTTAGCGAAGACCTGGTGGGCGCGATGAAGGGACTGGCCGTGTCTGGGCTCGACGAAGCGCACATGCTGCAAACAAGAGGGTGGTAGGATCACCTGCCATGGATCTGGCTTCAAACTTGAAAATCCGGAAGTACATGGAATTCGCAAAGTTTATTTCTCTGCTTACAGAAGGCAGGCTCGGATACCTGGGCCGCGTGCCCCCTTCGCGACCGAAACATGGAATTTCACGACTGCTTGCATGACGGCTCAGTACATTTCAATTGACATCGGCGGTCACCTGATCGATGCTTGAAATCAGCGCCGACCCCTTGGATATAATCTAAGTCGCTTGCTTTCAATACTTTGCCTTTAAACCATTTAGAATGAATACTTTGCTCGGTATGATCTACAAAGATGTTTATTATCAATACTTTAGAAAATAGAAGGGGGAGGGGGGTACCCTCCTTGAACACAAGAAAGTTGAGGTTCCTTCATTCTCTGAAGTGACGCTTCAATGAAGATCGGTGTCTTGGCACTGCAAGGCGATTTCGACGCGCACCGCCGCCGTCTTGAAGAACTGGGCGCGGAAGTCGTGCTCGTCAAGAAGCCGGAGCAGTTCGACGGCATTGACGGTCTCGTGATCCCGGGAGGCGAATCGAGCACCATCCTGAAACTCCTTGGGCGGGAGGGTTTTGAAAAGCTGAAAGAGTTTGTCCGGTTGAAGCCTAGCTTCGGTACCTGCGCGGGTGCGATCCTGCTGGCCAATGAAGTTGAGAATCCGCGGCAGGCGGGCCTGGGCGCGCTCGATATGACGGTGCGCCGCAACGCCTACGGGCGGCAACTTGAAAGCTCGATTCGCGAAGGAAAATTCCGCAACGATCCGATCGAGATGGTGTTTATCCGGGCGCCCAAAATTGAACGGGTGGGCGAGGGAGTCGAAATAATCGCCACGGAAGGAAATGATCCGGTGCTGGTACGCCATGGCAAGACCCTGGCCGCGACGTTCCATCCTGAACTGAGCGACGACCGCCGCATTCACGAATATTTTCTGGGGATGGTTGCAAGCTAGCGACGGCGGAATTTCGGCCTCAATCGCAAAAGCCGCAGAGCAATCATGAGCACGGGCTTGAAGAGTTGCCCGAGGGGGATTCTCGGGCAGGAAGAATTATTTCGGCAGGCGACTGCGAACAAATGAGGCCAGACAGACCAATCCGCCTCCCAGAGCGACCAGAATACCGGGCTCGGGAACAGTGGAAGCTCGAACAACATGAGGGGTAGCGAAGGCGCTCGCACCCAGGGCTAAGACCAGCAGGAAAAGCGGGATCAAATTACGCACGGTTAGACTCCCTCCGCGCATAGTAATGGCAAGCCGCTTTCCAATCCCCCGGATTCACCGAATCTTCACAATAGCGTGTGGGCATGCGGGTAAACACGCTTCGGCGGCGGGCTGGTTTGCGAGGTCCTGAGGCCTGAAGAAGGCCACTGTGCAAGGCTTTGCAGTGTTTCGGTAGGTAAGTCCATTTTCGTGCACAGTGGCCCTTACGGTAATCCTGTATGCTTTGGGATTCTGATCGACCATTCCGCCGTTCCGCATGGAAACTACAGAGCTGGAAATCAGTCCGGTAACGTTGCGCGCGTTCCTGCGCCTGTTGCGGGGAAACCGCAATTTTCGCCGGCTTTGGGGCGCGCAGATCGTCAGCGAAATCGGAGACTGGTTCTACACTCTGGCCATCTACAACCTGCTTTTGCAACTCACCGGGCGGGCTGGATCAGTGGCGCTGGCCCTGGTTCTGCAGGTGCTGCCGCAAACGTTTATCGGTCCGGCCGCGGGTGTGGTAAATGACCGGCTGCGGCGTAAGCACGTCATGATCGCGGCCGATCTGGGACGCATGGTGATCGTGTTCTGCATGCTGTTGGTGCGCTCACGCCAGACGGCTTGGCTGGTCTATCCCTTGCTTGTCGCGGAGACGCTGCTGGCGGCCTTCTTCGAGCCGGCGCGCAACGCCGTGATCCCGAATCTCGTGGGCCGCGAGCAGGTGGTTCTGGCCAACACTTTGTCTTCGGCCACCTGGTCGGTCAATCTGATGCTCGGCGCCACGGCGGGAGGGTTGGTCGCCGCGTTCCTCGGCCGCGACGCGGTCTTCATTCTTAATGCGCTCTCATTCCTGGTTTCGGCCGCGCTCCTGCTGGGGATGCGTTTTGCCGAGCCTCATGCGGAGGGTACGCATCCCTTTCAGATTCGCGAACTCGTGGACTTCTCGCCAATTGTCGCGGGCATTCGCTACGTGCGTTCGCAAGTCCGGCTGAGTTCGACCGTGCTGCTGAAAGCCGGGAACCTGATCGTCGGTCCGAGCTGGGTGCTGTTCACAGTGATGGGACAAAGAGAATTCCCCGTGCGTTGGCATGGACTCGACCCCGCTCGTGGGGCATTTCTCGGCATGAGCCTGCTGCTAGGGGCTCGCGGACTGGGCGCTTTGCTGGGCCCCTTGTTCACCGTCCGGTGGGCAGGACATTTGCAACACCGCCTGGAGCGAGCGATCTTCTGGGGATACCTGGGGACGGCGGCAGGTTACATGTTGCTCGGGGTTTCCGGCCATCTATGGCAGGCTTGCATGTGCGTGCTGCTCGGGCATTTTGGAGCATCGACGGTCTGGGTGTTCTCAACCACGCTGCTGCAACTGCAGACCGACGACAAGTTTCGCGGACGCGTCTTCGCCGCGGACCTCGGCTTCTTCATGCTGAGCATTGCCACCGGAGCTTACGTCGCGGGCCGCTTTGTGGATTGGGGCTTCGCCGCCCGTCACGTCGCGAGCGCGGCCGGGGCGCTGATGCTGGTTCCGGCAGCGCTGTGGGGGATAACAATTAGTCGCCCGTCGAGGTTAACTCAATAGTTGGCCGGAAGCGGGGCCTTCGACTCCACGCCGCTTCGCTTTACAGCGATTCGCTCGGGAACCACGCGGGAGAGTCCCAGATGGATTCGGTAGCCAGCTTCGGTCCGCACTCACCGAGCTAACCGATCAATCTTGGCCGCCAGAATAAAGTCGGATTCAGTCAGCCCATCGACTTTGTGTGTCCAGATCGTCACGTCGGCTTTGCCCCAACTGAGCAGGATGTCGGGGTGATGACCCTGCTCCTCGGCAATCTCACCGACGCGATTGACGAACGCCAGCGCGGATTTGAAATCGGGAAATTCATAGCTCCGCACCAGATGGTGCCCGTCAATGATCTTCCAGTGCGCGAAGTCGGGGAGCTGATGGTGAATCCGGGCAAGTTCTTCGCCCTTGAGCGGCGGGATACCGCCCTTGCAGGGAACACACGTTTTATCGGCGAGCAAAGGCATGGTCAAGTTTTAGCAGTCGATTCATGGAAAGAAAATGAAAAGCAAACATACTCCGGGACTTAACATGCCTTGAATGGTCATCACAGGATAAGGTTCCCTAGAACGGAATGTCCTCATCCGTAATCGGCCCGGAGGCCGCTGCTGATGCGGGCGCGTGCTCAGCTTCGGGCACACTTTGATCGAAACTGTTGCCGGCCGATGCGGAGGCTGCGCGCGAACCGCCCTGATAGTCTCCCCCGCCTTCGCCGCGCCCGCCGAGCAGCACGAGATCGTTGGCGACCACCTCGGTCATATATTTTTTCTGACCGCTGGTCTTGTCGTCCCATGAGCGGGTCTGCAGGCGCCCTTCGATGTAGACCTTGCCGCCCTTCTTCAGATATTCGCCGGCGATTTCGGCGAGGCGCTGCCAGAGCACCACGTTATGCCATTCGGTACGGTCCTGCCACTGACCGTCTTTACCCTTGAAGCGCTCATTGGTGGCGAGCGTGATCTTTGCCACGGGAGTGCCTTGCGGCGTGTACTTCACTTCCGGGTCTTTGCCGAGATTGCCGATCAGAATGACTTTGTTCACGCTTTTCATGAGAGCGGGCTCCTTTGTTGACGCCCACTATAGCAGAATCACCGGTGGAACCGCCGGTAGCGGGCGCACACTGAAAATGTGACGAATCCGAACCCTAGCGCTGGCCCTCCAAGACCGCAAGGACGGCGCCCTCGATCTCGCAGAAATCAGGAAAGCCGTTGCCCGGCAAACCGTCTAGACGAAAATCCGAAACAGCATGAAATATACGATCACGCCCGTTACCGACACATACAGCCACAGCGGATACGTCCAGCGCGCGATCACGCGATGCCGGTCATACTGTCCCCGAAGGCCGCGAGACAGTGACATGATCACCATCGGCACGATTACGATTGCCAGGATTGTATGCGAAATCAGAATCGTGAAATAGACCGGACGCCAAAATCCAGTGCCGTGAAAATAGATCACGCCTCCGTGATGCGGCCAGTGGTAGTAAAGATAACAGGCCAGGAAGACAGAAGACGTGATGAAAGCTGCGATCATCACGGCCCGATGCGCTGCCATCTTGCCGCGCATAATCAGCCGATGTCCGATCACGAGCAGCACGGCGCTGCTTCCATTTAGTATCGCGTTGATCTTGGGAAAGATGGAATAGTCGGTCATGAATGTTTAGTTGTAAGGGCTAAACCATCACTTTGGCAAGGGCCACGCTGATTCCAAATCAAAAGTTAAAAGTCAAATTGCGGAAGTACCGCCTATATCACGCCCATCCTGCCGGACAAGACGGTTTTACTTCCTCAATCTGACTTCAGACTTTTGACTTGGGTTTAACCTCTGCAATCCGGCCTCTAACTCCTGACCTCGTTTTCCGCTAGAATATGACCACAATGTCAGATGTGGGTACTCCGCCGCCGGCGGCTCCCGAGCCCGCGCCGGTAGAAAATACTTCCCGTCCGCTACCGGTAATCGCCGTGTGGGCGCGCGATCTGCTCGTCTCGCTGGCCATTTCGGCCTTCATCATCATCTTTCTTTATCAACCGGTAAAGGTCGAGGGCACCAGCATGATGCCCGGCCTGGAAGACCAGGAGCGCATCTTCGTCAACAAGTTCGTGTACCGCTGGGAGCCTATCCAGCGCGGCGACATCGTTGTCTTCCGCTATCCGCGCGATCCCTCGAAGAGCTTCATCAAGCGGGTCATTGCCATTGCCGGAGACCGCGTCCGCATCGACAATGGCCAGGTGTACGTTAACAACGAAGCCCTGGACGAAGAGTACGTGCCCACGGACTACGCGGACGCGCGATCCTACCCGGAGATCGTCATTCCCCCCAACAGCTACTTCGTGCTGGGCGACCACCGCACCATGTCAGACGACAGCCGCGATTTCGGCCCAGTCGATGACCACTTCATCTACGGCAAAGCCGTGTTCGGATATTGGCCGGTTGAGAAGATGGGGAGATTGCGGTAGGGAAACCATCCGCTAATCGCCATCAGCTAAGACCGTAGCACCAGTCCCGCCCGATTCACGAAGCAACCAGCCTGGTAGAGAGACGACAAGGCTCTCCTGATGCTGACGGCTGCGAGATGACAGCTATTTATCCACAGCCATTCTCTGCTAAAATCCCTGAAATCCACTCCCAGGAGTAACAATGCAAGCGACGCTTGCCCTCGAAGACGGCAGAGTCTTCCGAGGCAAAGGCTACGGCGCCAAAGGCGAGTGCTCCGGCGAAGTCGTTTTCAATACTTCCATTACCGGCTACCAGGAAATTTTCACCGACCCATCCTATGCCGGACAGATCGTCGTTCTCACCAACCCTGAAATCGGCAACTACGGCACCAATCCTGAAGACAGCGAGTCGACGCGCCCCTACATCGAGGGCCTGATCGTGCGCGAGTTCTCGAAAGTCAGCTCCAACTGGCGTTCGCAGCAGGTCACCGACGAGTTCATGGAGCAGTTCAAGATACCCGTGCTCGCCGATATCGACACACGCGCGCTCGTGCGCCATCTGCGCACCCATGGCGTGATGCGAGGCGTGATCTCGACCTTGGAGAGCGATGCGGAAAAGCTGGTGGCGAAGGCGCGCTCAATTCCGAAAATGGATGGCCAGGATCTCGCCAAAGTGGTGAGCACGAACCATACTTATGTCTGGGAGACAGGCGAACGCTCGCACCTGCCCGATGAAATAGTTGGCGTGAAAGACGAGCCGGCGCGCTTCCACGTGGTTGCCTACGACTTCGGTATCAAGCAGAACATCCTGCGCAAGCTGCGCGCCGAAGGCTGCAAAGTAACGGTAGTCCCCGCGCAAACAACCGCCGAAGATGTTCTCGCGCTCAAGCCCGACGGAGTGTTTTTGTCCAACGGCCCGGGCGATCCCGAACCCTGCACCTACGCGGTCGACAACATCCGCCGCCTCATGGGACGCCAACCGATCTTCGGAATTTGTTTAGGACACCAGTTAACCGGCATCGCTTTGGGCGGCAAGACTTTCAAACTCAAGTTCGGACATCACGGCGGCAACCATCCGGTAAAGCAGTTGCAGAGCGGCAAAGTAGAAATCACCGCCCACAACCACAACTTCGCGGTCGATCCCGACTCGCTCCCGCAAAGCGAAGTCGAATTAACGCACGTCGACTTGAACGACCAGACGCTCGAAGGCATGCGGCATCGCAACCTGCCGCTCTTCACAGTCCAATACCACCCCGAAGCCGCGCCCGGCCCGCATGATTCGCACTACTTGTTTAAGGACTTTGTGACGATGATGGAGGAGTGGAAACGGTGAAACGCTTGACCATCGCGATTTGCTGTGTGCTCTTCTGCCGCGACGCAAGCTCGTCCGTGAAGGTCGAGAAGATCGTGCCGCATGAATGTACGCAGCTATTGCGCATCGCAGTCACTCTAAATGGGAGACCACTGAGCGGGGCCGTGATCTCTGTGCGTGCAGGGTTTTTCCCGGAGGAAGCTCCTCCGTCGTTTATCTCAACACGGGATGACGGAATGGCCTCTGTACCGAAACTGGCACCTGGCAATTATCGCGTTGACGTTAGCTTCAATGGAATCCGCTCGGCGATATTTGACGAACCGGTAGCAATTGTCTTGTATGTGCATGCTGTACCTAAATTGGATGTGAGTACAGTTCCGATTGATCTATGGAAGCCAGCCCAAGATATATGGCGGTCAGACGGGGCGTTTGACCGGCAACTTAAAGAAATTGACTGGCACAGTCGTGATCGCGTCCAGTCTTTTCGATCAACGATTGTGGATCCCGTAGGATCTAAAGTTTCATCCGCCAAGGTATGGGTCGTGCGGATGACCCGTCACGCGTCGTGGGAAGTCGTGTCCCTCGGGACGAGCGACGTCAGCGGCCAATTTTCCGCGCAGTTGCGCGATGGTCAATACGTCGCCATTTGCTCCTCAGCGGGATTCCGGACAGCCATCGTACCGTTTGAAGTGGCTAAGGACGGATCTGGTGACTTGCGAATTGGTTTGCAGATCGCGCCCACATCGCAATAGACGTCACATGCGCGAATGCGGCCTAACTAAGAACTGGCCACTGGCCACCGACAACTGACTTTCATGCCAAAACGAACTGACATCTCGAAAATCCTAATCCTCGGCTCCGGCCCCATCGTCATCGGGCAGTCCGCCGAGTTCGACTACTCGGGCACGCAAGCCTGCAAGGCTCTCAAGTCCGAAGGCTACGAAGTCGTGCTGGCCAACTCGAACCCGGCCACCATCATGACCGATCCAGAGTCCGCCGACCGCACTTACATCGAGCCGCTCACTCGCGAATATCTCGAAGAGATCATTCGCGTCGAGCGCGAAATGTCGCCGTCAGCCGGATTCGCCGTGCTCCCAACCGTCGGCGGACAGACCGCGCTCAACCTCGCCATCGAACTGGCCGACGGTGGCGTGCTGGAAAAATACAATGTCCATCTGATCGGCGCGCAGATCAGCGCCATCAAAAAGGCCGAAGACCGTCTGGTTTTCAAAGACGCCATGCAGCGCATCGGTCTCGACGTGCCAAAATCCGCGCTCGTCAACAACCTGAAAGATGGCATCGAGTTCGCCGGCAAAATCGGCTTCCCCGTTATTATTCGCCCCAGCTTCACGCTCGGAGGCACCGGCGGCGGTATCGCCTACAACCGCGAAGAGCTCATGGAAGTCCTCGCCCGCGGCCTCGACCTCTCGCCCGTGCACGAGTGCCTCATCGAAGAATCCGTTCTCGGCTGGAAAGAATATGAACTCGAGGTGATGCGCGATACCAAAGACAACGTCATCATCATCTGCTCCATCGAAAACTTCGATCCGATGGGCGTGCACACCGGCGACTCGATCACTGTCGCCCCCGCGCAAACCCTCACCGACCGCGAATACCAGATGATGCGTGACGCCTCCATTGCCGTCATCCGCGAGATCGGCGTGGAAACCGGAGGCTCGAACATCCAGTTCGGAGTGAATCCTGCGACCGGCCGCATGGTCGTGATCGAGATGAACCCGCGCGTGTCGCGTTCTTCTGCACTCGCGTCGAAAGCAACCGGCTTCCCCATCGCCAAAATCGCCGCCAAGCTGGCCATCGGCTACACGCTCGACGAGATCCCCAACGACATCACGCGCATGACTCCCGCGTGCTTTGAGCCTACGCTCGACTACGTGGTCGTGAAAATTCCCAAGTGGCAGTTCGAAAAATTTCCCGGCGCCGACGAAAGCCTTGGCCCGCAAATGAAATCCGTGGGCGAAGTCATGGCCATAGGCCGCACCTTCAAGGAGGCGCTGCAAAAGGGAGTCCGCGCGCTCGACACAGGCAGGCGGATGGGCTCCGAGAAAATCGAGCCCAAGATCCTTACCCAGCGCCTGGTCACGCCGCATCCTGAGCGCTTGTCTTACGTTCGCTACGCATTGCGCCAGGGCCACACCATCAAGCAGATCGCGAAGATGACCTCGATCGACCCGTGGTTCCTCTACCAGCTGAAAGAAATTAACGACATGCAGCTGGAGTTGGAAAAGCATCCCATGGAATCCGTCCCCGTCGAAGTCGTGCGCGATGCCAAGCGTATGGGTTTCTCCGACGGCCGCCTCGCGCTGACCTGGCGCCTTGACGGCAAGGGCGGACAGGAAAAGGTCCGCCATTTCCGCAAGAAGCACAACATCCGGCCGGTCTACAAGCGCGTTGACACCTGCGCCGCCGAGTTCGAAAGCTACACGCCATATCTTTACTCCACCTACGAAGAAGAAGACGAAGCCGCTCCCACGCCAAAGAAAAAAGTCGTCATCCTCGGTTCCGGACCCAACCGCATCGGGCAGGGGATCGAGTTCGACTACTGCTGCTGCCACGCCAGCTACGCCCTCCGCGAAGATGGGTACGAGACCATCATGATCAATTGCAATCCCGAGACGGTTTCTACCGATTACGACACCAGCGACCGTCTCTACTTCGAGCCGCTGACGCTCGAAGACGTATTCGCCATCTGTGAGCATGAAGCCTCGGCGGGCGCGCCGGTCGGCGTAATCGTCCAGTTCGGAGGCCAGACTCCGCTCAACCTTTCTCTCCCACTCAAAGCTGCTGGCGTGAACATTATCGGCACGTCGCCCGAGTCGATCGACCTCGCCGAAGATCGCAAGCGCTTCGGCAAACTACTCGAAGAACTCGACATCCCGCAGGCTCCCGGCGCGATGGTCACGTCGGCCGAAGGCGCTGTCGAAGCTGCGAAGAAAATAGGCTTCCCGGTGCTGGTCCGTCCCTCCTACGTTCTGGGCGGCCGCGCCATGGTCATCGCCTACGACGAAGACACCATCAACCAATACATGAAACAGGCGGTCGAATATTCCCAGGACCGCCCCATCCTCATCGACAAATTTCTCGAAGACGCAATCGAGGTCGACGTGGACGCGCTTTCCGACGGCGAAGACGT
>JBEKOW010000011.1:0-43985 GCA_049521375.1 Terriglobales bacterium | reverse complement strand
TGACGTTCGGATAGACTTCACTCCATGTGCCTTCCAGGTAGACATTGCCCACAAGCGCCGCCCCGCCGTGGCCCGGACCGGCGATGTAGAACATGTTCAGGTCATATTTCTTGATGACCCGGTTCAGGTGCACGTAGATGAAGTTCTGGCCCGGCACCGTGCCCCAGTGCCCCACCACCAGCGGCTTGACGTGGGATAGCTTCAGCGGCTCCTTCAGCAATGGATTGTCGTAGAGATAAATCTGACCGACCGCCAGATAGTTGGCGGCTCGCCAGTAAGCGTTCATCCTAGCCAGAAGCTCGGGAGTGACCGCGTCTGTTTTCGGGACCGGGTTCACAGTGAATCCCTTGTTCGCCGGTTCGGGTTCGTGGTCGACCAGTTCCAAAGTGAGTGTGTCGGGCGTCATGGTTCAATTCTCCTTATTTCTGCAGTCCGAACGAAGCCAGCCCGGCGCAAGTGGACTTGTAACCTGTGTGTAGAATGCTTCGAATCCCCAGGCCCTCCGCGATCTCAACGAACATCGGAGTGTTTTCGATATAGGCCACGTTCTGCGGTTGCGCCTGGACGATGTCCAGCGCGAGTCGAAAGATATCCACATCCGGCTTGCGGATGTGAACGAAGCAAGAGGAAACAAAAGTATCGACGAACCGGTCGAGCTTGAACTCGCGAATCCGATATGCATTCACCACCCGTGATTCGTTGCTGACCACCGCGACCTTCAGCCCGTACCGCGCCTTGAGTTGCGCGACCAGATCGATCATCTTCGGATAGGGTTTCGATTGCGCGAACATGAAGTGCCGAAACTGGGCGCGGGTGAATGGCCGCTTTTTGTAAAAGACCACCCAATCCAGATAGTCCTCGAACGTGACCTTCCCCTCTTCATGGATTTCGAAGACCAGCCGGTGCCGCTCTTCCATCTCCGCCCACGGCAGATTGAAATTCTTCGCGGCACGTCGGCGGGCATGATGATCCCACCCGTTTGTGAGCAGGACTCCGCCTACATCCACAAAAATTGTCGTGATATCTCTCGCGTTTTTCATGGATCGCCAGCGCTTCACTCGGCATGAAATTCCGCGCCGAAATAAGCGACGCAGCGTCGGGCTACTCGGTAGGAAATCGGCAAGGCTCTCAATGCGGCCTTGCCGAAGTCATAACCCGCGCCGAACTAGGCGGCTACCATTGCCTTTTCTTCGGAGTGCAACGTAACTTCCAGGGGATGCGTAGTCGCGATGAGATCCTTCGCCTGCGCTACCTCGGCAGCTGTCCCGCGAACGATCAGCAGGAACTGATCCGTCTTGAGGGCTGTTTCGTACTTCACAATGCTGTCCTTAGGAATGCCTATGCTGTAAAGGCCCGCTCCCAGAGCACTCAACGCTCCCAGCTCTACTGCGCCTTCCAACCCTGCCACGATCCATGCCACGACCGGACCCGCCGCCAGAATTGGGCCCAGTCCTGGAATCATGAAAAGGGCGGAGCCAAACAAGAGTCCCCAGAACCCTCCCCAGAATGCGCCGACTTTCCCCCAATACTTCATGCGGTCGCCCGCCGTGTAGTAGCCCACCGCCTGTTCATCCGTGTGATAACCCTTACCGACGATCGACAGTTTGTGCAGGTCGACACCGCCGCGCTGTAGCTCCTTGATCGCCAGATCGGCATCGCTATGTTGGCGATAGATCGCAACCACCGAATTGCTTGTAGACATTTTGTGATTCTCCTCGGGTACGTGCCTTCTACGTCTCCGGCCATCGAGCGAAAGTGCCGAAATAGAACTGTGACACTGCCTTACCGGAAAAACTGGTCTCTATTGCACAGTGTCTGCTTGAAGAACGCGTGTAAGCACGTGATCAACTCAGATCCGGCGATCGCGCGGATATCCTCCCCGCTCTGAGAGTGGAAAATTAAACGGCAGGCGCCCTAACCAGATGGGCTAACCCCCACGCTTTTGATCCAATATCTCGCGCATCTCGGCTAGGGCGATCTCAAATCGTCCACAAATGCGCGGCCAGATTCCGTTTCTCATCCCCGAATTTCGGGTTGAACACTGTCGGACGCGTTCCGGTTTCGGCCTGGCGCCCGGCCGTTTTACATAGCACACTCGCGTCCCGTTTGTGCCATAAATATGGCACTTTATTTTTGCTTCGAATTCGCCTTCCGAAACGCGCTATTCGCCCCGGCCTCAGTGTCATAAACCTGTGCCAAAGCGAACGAGATTCGGCATCCTCGAGAATCATGTCGTGCGAAGTTTTCCGCGGCCATGGCGCACAACTCCCGGCGCAGCGCGGCATCAAACCAGCGTCCACCACCAGGAGGGTTTAGCCTCTAGCCTCTTGGTCTTAATGACGATCCCGGGCTTGCTGGACCATCTCTACCAGCACCATCCGGGCTTCTGTCGGTGTGGTTACTTCCCTCGAAAAGGCAATACGGGCGCCCCGAATGCTGTCCTGCATTTTTACTCTTACATGAAAACCCAGGCGGTCGACCGCGGTCATGGAGGCTTCGTCGCATTCCATCTGGGCGAATTTTCCGGCGAGCAGGAGCAGGGAGTCTTTGTGGTCGGCGTTCATGTGCCGGATGATTTCCGCCATCGAGTCGGCCAGCGGATCCGGTTGGCTGCGATCATAGTCGGCGGCGGATACCCAACCCATAACCCCGAATCCACCCACGTAGTACACGTCGACCACGTTGAGCCGATAAAACGAAAAATCGTCGAAATCCACCCAATACTGACTTTTTGCGTGGCGGGCAACATAACGCTCCCGCGCGTCCCTCCCGTCCGGCTGTGCGATCTGGAGAACGTTGCCAATCAGTGTAACCCGCGCAGCTCCCAGCGGATCGGAGGCCGCGTCATCCTGTGTCACCAGTAGGCTCGCGCGCGGGTCGGCTTGCAGGTTCTGCGTGTGCATGGCCATGGTGCTGATGAGGAAAAGCGGGCGGCCGCTAGCGTCCAGACCGTAGGGCATGACCGAGCCGAAGGGAAACCCGGGCTGCTTGCGCGACACGGTGGAAAGGCTTCCGATCCGGGACAGGTAGACGAGAGTGCGGGCCCGTTCAGCGTAGGAGGGCTCGGGAATTGGGGGCTGATCGCTAGCAGGCCCCGGACCGGCGTGCTTTCTGGCGGATGAGGACATAAGGGCTCCTGCTGGCAGTGTAGCGGAAAATCGGCGCAGGTTCGCGTCACGCGTATTAAGGCGCGGCAGGGAGGAGACGTGCATGACCGCCAAGGCTCTGCCACGCGGTCGTGTCGAACAACCGCGCGGCTTGGGCGGCGCATCCCATGACTTCCCTAGTAACGGAGGTACCAGGTTATGGCTCGGAACAGCGTGCTGGTTGTTGGAATTTCTTTGGCTTGGTCTTTGTTTTTTCTCCTCTTTTCTTGTGGTGGAGGCGGGGCGGTTGGTTCTACTACGGTTACGCCTCCAACCAATCCGCCGCCTGCTGGGGTTCCGCCTATTGGGCATGTTTTCTTGCTGGTTGAGGAAAACCACAGCTACTCCAGTGTGATTGGGAATTCGGCGATGCCTTACCTGAACAGCCTGGCTTCGGCGCATGGAGTGGCTACCAATTATTTCGCCGACACGCATCCTTCGATTGGCAACTACTTCATGCTCACTACCGGGCAGATTCTTACTAACGATGACAGTTCGACGGTTACGGTCACTGCGGATAACCTGGCCCGGGAGCTGATTGCGTCGGGCAAGAGCTGGAAGTCCTATGCGGAGAGCCTGCCTTCGGTGGGGTACACGGGCGGGGATGTGTATCCATACTTTGAACACCACAATCCGTTTTCTTACTTTTCGGATGTGCGGGGAAACTCCGCGCAGTTGGAGAATCTGGTTCCGTTTACGAAGCTGGCTAGCGACCTGGCATCGGATCAGTTGCCTAATTTTGGATATATCGCTCCGAATGCGGAACATGATGCGCACGATTGCCCGGACGGGACTCAGAATTGTGCTGACGATGTGAAGCTCTCAACGACGGATGCTTGGCTTCAAGCGAACATCGGGCCGCTTCTGGCTAGCGCTGAGTTTCAGCAAGATGGTCTGCTGGTGATCGTGTTTGATGAATCGGTCGATAGCGATACGGGGCACGGCGGCGGGCAGGTGGCAATGGTGGTGATCAGCCCCAAGGCCCGGAGTTCTTTCGAGTCGGGGACCCTTTTTCAGCATGAGAGCACCTTGCGGATGCTGGTGGAGGCTACTCAGGCGGCGGCGTTTCCAGGTGCCTCCGCTTCTGCGCCTGATATGGGCGGGTTCTTTCCTTAGCGATTGTCAGAAGACGACCACGGGTGCCGGTGTACTACGGAATCGGACTCACCGCGTCTTTGCTAGTTCCCGGCCAGTTTCTTGGACTGAAGTGCTTTGTATGCAACTTTTTCTCGCCTTTAGGGTTCCATATACTTAGTAGATCGAGGCTTCTCGGGAGGCAATCTTGGACACTTTCGTTAAATCGGCCCGCAGCGGTAAGGGCATTGTTTTCTTTTTGTTGTTTTCCACTTTCTTGTTCACCTCCGCAGCTCTGGCATACGGGCAGCGGGGAACGATGTCTCCGAACCAGGGAGAATCGGACGGGATCAGTGTGGGCGGGAATTGGCTGGAGTTCGACTCGACTGATAAGATGACGGGGGAAAAACGGGTGCGGTTTGAGCTGCAGTCGAATAATTATTTTCGGGAGGACCCGAATTACAAGCCTCGGGTGAACCTGTATTGCGACAATGGGAAGCTTAAACTGGCGGATTTTAACCCCGGGGTGAGACTGCCTCCGCCGAACCGGCCGGGCTTCTGGGGACAGCCGCAACTTGAGGTGGAAGTCCGGGTGGACGACACTCATTACCACAAGGGATGGAACTGGCTGCGCGGACATTTCCTGTCGATGGACAAGGAGACGACGCGCGGACTTCTGTCGGCCCAGGTTTTTAACATTGCCTTGCCAACCCGCAACGGGCGCGAGATTGCGGAGTTTTCTCCGGCAGGATTGGATTTTGGCCGGATCAAAAACGCTTGCGATTTGACTCCGAAGAAACCGAGCAAGGACTGATCCTCCGGGTGCCGGGTTTCTGATTCGGGGAGGGAGAAAATCCCTCCCCGATTTTTTTGGGAGCGACGTCTCCCGCCAGGATTTCGCACACTTTTGAGAGTGTTCCACGTGGAACACTATGCATATTTATTGATACGTACAGTCTTGTTCGTACATTGGCGAAGAAAACACGAATAAAACCGACGAAAATAAACCTGAATTTTGAGCGGCTGTGAAAGAGCGCGAATCGGGGATTTTCGTTGGATCGGAGTGTTTACTATCTAGTTATGGCCTACCTGTTTTGACTTCGTTGGATATATGAAAATGCTGGGGTTAGCGCGGCTTCGTGATTCGCACTTTTGAATGAGACACTTAGAGCGAAGTATCGGGGATTAAAGGACTTGTTCGTTTTCGGCTGCTTCGCTTTCCCTGTTTTGTGGGGCTGCTGAGGCTGGATTCTGTCAAGTTGACAAGGCATGCTATGTAAATCGAGGCGTCGGAACGGGCGATTCGAAGCAAAAATGGGACCCTGGACGTTCGGCGGGAGGGTAGCGGCGAACGCCCCGGGAGTGTCCTCATAGTATTCCCTGAGTGGCGACGAAACAACTGGAGACCGTTAATACGAGCAACCGAATCTGCTCTAGTGTCGAAAACGGTGGTCGCCGGGTGCCCAACTCATAGAAGCGCGAAACTTGGAGGTAACTTTGGGATTTGCCGGGGGTAGGGGTCTTTCGACTGCGCGCGAACTTCACTCCGTGAAGGTTCGGGCTCCGCTCAAGAGGACGGGGTGATGATGGAGGGAGCGCGTTTCCCGATTCACTGCTCTTATCGCGGGCGTTGGGGCCGTGGTGACGCTCCCTGGGTTACCCGGCTCGATTAGGCCGCGATCGGGAGAAACATCAGTCCTTTATGAGCCAATCCAGGGCGGTTTCGCGAGTGTTGAAGACTGGAAATGCCCGGCCCGTATAGCCGCTCAATCCTTCTCGGAACGATTCAGGCAGGCTTTCGGTTCCTATCCACGCCGATTTCTTTATATAAGGCTTATCCAAGACAGCGTATTCGTGGATCGCGCGGATGGTGTCGCAGTTGAACGATGTCCCTGCAAAATCCGCCAGCAGAAGAACGGAGTTGAGCGGCTGACGGGTTACGAAATCGGGAACGGAACGAATGACTTTCTCCGCCTCGTCGGCGGAACAGTTTGCAACATCGACTAGCAGAACTTGCCTGGCCTGGTAGCTGATAAATTTCACTACTCCCAAGGTTCCCACCTTTCTTGACTGCGCTGGGGCCAGGTTGGGATAGAAATCGCCATACTTATCATGCGACCATTCGTATCTGGATTACTTGGGAGTTGAGGGTTGTCCGGAATTCGTAACAGCTTCGATTTACGGGCTGCCGGCAGCGGAGGAACTGAATTCGCAGCGCTCCTTCGCGATGCTCTTGCCGTCATGAGGGATGCGGATTATGAACGTCGTGCCCTTTCCCAGTTCGGTTTCAAAGTGGATACTTCCGGCGTGTTTGTCCACAATCACAGAGCGGGCGATGGCCAAACCCTGGCCAGTGCCCTTACCAATTTCCTTAGTTGTGAAGAAGGGCTCAAAGATCCGGGGCCGCGCCTTTTCCGGTATGCCTGCACCAGTGTCCTGGATTCGGATTTCCGCCCAACCCTCGGAATTGCGGGTCTGCACGCGAATCTTTCCCTTTTTGGAGCCCTCCTTACCCACTACATCGCCGATCGCGTGAGCGGCATTCACAATCATGTTCAGGACGACCTGGTTCAATTCGCCGGGCAGGCAGGAAACCCTGGGGAGTGAAGGATCGAAGTCGGTCTCCATGTCCGCCACATACTTCCATTCATTGCGCGCTATCGTAATGGTGCTTTCGATGGCGCGATTCAGATCCACCGGCGTCTTATCTTTGACTCCCGGATGAGAGAAGTTTTTCATGGCGCTTACGAGGGTCGAAACCTGAGTAACGCCATCGAGACTTTGGCCAATGGCTTTGGGAATCTCCTCCATGAGGTAGCTCACATCGGCGGCTTCCACCGCAGCCGCAACCGCTTTCATGGTCTCGTCGGAAATGGAATTGCTCCGAGCGGCCTCTGACAGTTGACCGTAGCTGGCGACCACCTTTTGCAAATCCCGGAATGCATCGCTCAGGAACCGTATGTTGTCCCCTATATATTGCGTCGGGGTGTTGATTTCGTGGGCGATGCCCGCGGCCAGTTGCCCGATGGATTCCAGTTTCTGTGCCTGCAGGAGTTGCTGATGGAGCATCTTGCGTTCCGTTACATCCTGCACCATCCCTTCGTAGCGGATCACCTCGCCATTTTCAAGAATGGAACGAACGCCCAGATTGACCCAGACGGTTGTTTCATCTCTGCGGTAGGCTTGGTACTCGAAATTCATTGCGCTGCCCTCTTTCTCGAGGCGGGCCTTGAATTCGTCCCGCTGTTTCGGTTCGACGTAGAGCCGCGAAACCTCGGTAACCGTGGC
Organism: Terriglobales bacterium; assembly: GCA_049521375.1. GTDB lineage: Bacteria > Acidobacteriota > Terriglobia > Terriglobales > Acidobacteriaceae > Acidiflorens. The sequence continues at coordinate 36,477 of JBEKOW010000011.1, read as the reverse complement.
CATCATCTCTTCCGGCGAATCGTAGCCGTAAATCCGGGCCATGGCAGGGTTCACGCTTAACAGGCGGCCCTCCGGGGTGCTCTGAAAGATGCCGACGATGGCGTCGTCAAACAGGCCGCGATATTTCCGCTCCGCCTCGCGAAGCGTGCTCTCCATCTGCGTGCGGTCGCTGATGTCGCGACCTACCGCGGCGATGCCCACGACCTTGCCGTTGGCGTCGCGCAACGGAGCCTTCGACATCAGGAAGTGACTTTCTTTACCACTGCTGTGGGTAATTGTTTGTTCGCGGTTAAATGAGGGCATTCCGGAACGCATCACACCCTGCTCCCTGTCATGGGAGGTTTCGGCGAAGTCTGCGGGCAGAAATTCGAAAGCAGTTTTTCCGAGCAGCGCTTCGTGGGTCGCCGCGCCCGCCACACGCGCCATGGCGGTGTTTGCCAGGAGAAACCTGCCCTCCAAGTCCTTGACGAACATCATATCCGGGATGTTGTCGATCAAGGCCCGGAGCATGTTGCGCTCGTTGTTCAGGATTACCTGCTGAGCGTTGATGCGGCGGTCGACGAGAGAAGTGGCCACCGAAAAGGCCAGTATCACAAAGGTGACAACGATGATGGCAAAGGTCGCGAGAGCGGAAATGTCGACCGAATGCGAGAGGTTTGGCATGGCCTGGGTCGGCATGAAGCTCACAGCGGCCATGCCGGTATAGTGCATCACCGGGATGGCGAGGCCGACCACGATGGCGATCGCACACTTCGTGCTCCAGCCAGGATCTTCTTTGCGGGAGTATGAGATGAGAGACATGCCGAGGTAAGAAACGAGCACGGCCAGCAGGATCGACAGGAGCCACAAACCATGCTGGTAGCGATGCATGGCGGCAAGGCGCATAGCGGCCATTCCGGTGTAGTGCATGGTCGCAATGCCTGCGCCCATGAGGAGGCTTCCCACGGCAACATCAAAGGCGCGTAATTGCTCGCGGCTAACGACATAAAGAGCAGTCAGGGAAGCGAACACAGCCGCGAGCAAGGAGAAGGCAACGGTCGGGACGTGGTAAGAAACGGGAATCGGCAAACTTAGAGCAAGCATTCCGACGTAGTGCATCGACCAGATGCCGACACCCATGGCAAACGCGCCGCCTAAGAGCCATGCAAGCCGCGTCCGGCCGCGGTGGGCAGTTACCCGTTCCGCCAGATCCAGGGCCGCATAGGATGCGGCGATGGCGATAATCACGGAAAACGCTACGAGGCGATAGTCGTATGTCGCAGCAAGCACGTCGTTACCTATTTAAGGAAGAAACTGCACCCCGGTGCGGTCTGTGTTTTCATTATACACACGCGAAGAGCGGACGTTCTTATAACTCGTGACACCTCGGCCGTAACGCAGGTAACAAAGGTAAGACGCCGTTTGCATGGTTATCCAATTTGTCGCAGGAATGCTCGGCGAGCAGCGCTTGTTGGGAGTTACAGGCTTCCACTTGGAGAATCAAAGCGCCTCAATGCTTGTCCGGAGTATTTGCGAGGCAGGGATACATTTCAATTTCGACTATCCTGAAAAGACATGAATGATAACCGGACTTTTCGAAGATGGAAAAAGGAGTGCTTGAGGTAGTCCGCTGCGGTAATCGCTAGATAGGGTTGCCAGTCGGGTCGTCTTCGGGTGGGAGCGCTACGGTGATTCGGCACTTCGCTCAGGATGACTAACTGGCAGGGCGTTACACCAATACAAATCCCTCGGGGACGCGATGGGGAATTCCACCCTTGCGCAACGAACGCGCAAGGATGGGGCGGCCTCAGTCAGGTAATACAATCAAACACTCGCGCTTCCCTGCGGCTTCCACACCTTCCCGGTCGGCTTGGCCTTCTGGATTTAACCTCATCATGCCTCGCTCAACTCTCACAGCTGGGTGTGACTTGCCGCACTGCCTTTGCGCCCTACAGAGGCGGAGGATAAAGAGTAATCGCTCATTTGGGGGTATCGGCATGAAGCAAGTCCTTATTCTGGGAGCCGCCGGGCGGGACTTCCACAATTTCAACGTTGTGTTCCGCGACAATCTGGATTACCACGTGGTGGCGTTTACTGCGGCGCAGATTCCCGATATTGCTGGGCGGAGGTATCCCCGGGAGCTGGCGGGGCGGCTGTATCCGGAGGGGATTCCTATTTATGAGGAGAAGGATCTGGAGAAGATCATCTCCGAGGAGCACGTTGACACCGTTGTTTTTTCCTACAGCGATATTTCCTATGCGACGCTGATGCATCTGGCTTCGCGGGTGATTGCGGCAGGAGCCGATTTCTGGCTGCTGGGGACCGAGCACACGCTCCTCAAGTCTTTGGTGCCCGTGGTTTCGATTTGCGCTACGAGGACGGGGTGCGGGAAGAGTCCGGTGTCGCGGCTGGTGGCGGCCACGCTACGGGAGCAGGGACACAGGCCGGTGGTGATTCGACACCCTATGCCTTATGGAGATCTGGCGGCGCAGGCGGTGCAGCGGTTCGCTGCGCTGCGCGATCTCGACCTGCAGCAATGCACGATTGAGGAGCGGGAAGAGTACGAGCCGCACATCCAGCTCGGGACGGTGGTTTATGCGGGCGTGGACTACGAGAAGATTCTGCGGCAGGCGGAGACGGAGGCGGACGTCATTCTTTGGGATGGCGGGAATAATGACACCCCTTTTTATGCGTCGGACCTGGAGATTGTGGTGGTCGATCCGCATCGGGCGGGACACGAGATGGCGTACTTTCCGGGCGAGGTGAACCTGCGGCGCGCGGAGTAGTGGTCATTAACAAGGTGGATACGGCGGCGCTGCACGATATCGAGACGGTGCGCCAGAACATCAAGCTGGCGAATCCGAAGGCGGCGGTGATCGAGATGGCTTGCCGGGTTTCGGTGCCTTCGCGGGAACTGATCAAAGGCAAGCGCGTGCTGGTGGTGGAGGATGGTCCTACGCTGACCCATGGCGAGATGCCTTACGGAGCGGGCGTGGTGGCGGCGCGGCAGTGTGGCGCGGCGGAACTGGTGGATCCGCGTCCGTTTGCGGTGGGATCGATTCGCGGGACTTACGAGCGGTATGGACATCTGACCAGTCTTTTGCCGGCCATGGGCTACAACGCCATGCAGCGGCACGAACTGGAGGAGACGATCCGGCTGACTCCGTGCGACCTGGTGGTGATTGCTACGCCGATTGACCTCGCGGGAGTGATCAAGATCGAGAAGCCAGCGCTGCGGGTTACTTACGAAGTGGAAGAACTTACCAAGCCAGGGTTGGCGGAGCGGCTGGCTCTGGTTACTCCACTTACTCATCGAGACGAGCACGCGCTGGTTTAGGGCGGGACGGGCGGGGACGTATGTCCTCCAAAGGAGGCCGATCTATGCACGGAAACGATTTTCTTTCGATCAAGGATTTTTCTCCCTCCGAGATGCAATACCTGTTAGTGCTGGGACGGCAGGTGAAGGCTCATCCTACGACTTACAGCCACGCGCTGCACGGGCAGACGCTGGCGATGATTTTTGAGAAGCCATCGCTGCGGACACGGGTCAGCTTCGATGTGGGCATACAGCAGTTGGGGGGATTTTCTATTTACCTGTCGCCGGCGGAAATCAACCTTGGGAAGCGGGAGTCGGTGTACGACGTGGCGAAGAATCTGGAGCGGATGGTGCAGGGGATCATGATCCGCACGTTCGCGCACGAGATTGTCGATGAGATGGCCGAGTACGCGGGCATTCCGGTGATCAACGGGCTGACGGACTATAGCCATCCCTGCCAGGCGCTGGCCGACTACCTCACGATCTGGGAGGCCAAGGGAGGCATCGATGGCCTGAAGGTTGCGTTTGTCGGCGATGGAAATAATGTGGCGCACTCACTGATGTTCGCGGGCGCACAACTGGGAGCACATGTGTGGGTGGCGACGCCTCCGGGATACGAGCCGAAGGCGGAGGCGGTGCGGTGGGCCAGCGAACGCGGGCGCGAAACGGGTGGGACTTGCACGGTAACGAATGATCCTCGGGAAGCGGTGCTGGCGGCGGATGTGGTTTACACGGATGCTTGGGCCAGCATGGGTCAGGAAGCGGAGCGGGAGAAACGCGCGAAACTGTTTGCTCCCTACCAGGTGAATAAGGATCTGTTGCGGCATGCGCAGCGGGATGCGATTTTTCTGCATTGCCTGCCGGCGCATCGCGGGAACGAGGTGACGGCGGAGGTGATCGATTCGGCGCAGTCGCTGGTGTTTCAGCAGGCGGAGAACCGGTTACATGCGCAGAAGGCGATTATGCTTGAGTTGATGAAGGGGGAGTTCGTGAAGCTGCCGGGGCTGGTGGAATTGCGGGAGATGGCTCACCTGTAAGACGCGAGACTTATGCAGACTTTACTGCTGGCGGTAGGCGGGAACTCCCTGATTCGCGCTGGCGAAAAAGGGAGCATGCGGGAGCAGTTGGGGAATGCCCGGCGAACGGCGAGAGAGATTGTCGGGCTGATCCGCGATGGGTACCGCATCGTGCTTACGCATGGGAACGGCCCGCAGGTGGGGGCGGCTTTGCTGAGGTCGGAGGCGGGAGCGAGCCAGGTTCCGGCGCTGCCTCTGGATGTTTGCGACGCATCCACGCAGGGGGAGATTGGCTACATTTTGGAGCAGTCGCTGGAATGCGAATTGCAGGCGGCGGGCATGCGCGTGCCCGTCATCAGCGTGCTTACGCAGAGTGTGATTTCGCTGGACGATCCGGCGATGCAGCATCCGAACAAGCCGGTGGGGCCGTTTTACTCGCGCGAGGAGGCTGCGGAGCGGAAGCGGCAACTGGGATGGGAGATCGTGGAGGATGCGGCTCGAGGATACCGGCGGGTGGTGCCGTCTCCGGAGCCGATCGAGATTGTGGAACTGGAGGTGATCCGGGACCTGGTCGAGCGGGGAGTGCTGGTGATTGCCTGCGGAGGAGGGGGGATTCCGATCGCGCGCGAGGGCGGACAACCTTTCGGCGTGGAGGCGGTGATCGACAAGGACCGGGCTTCGGCGCTGCTGGCGTCGCGGCTGGGAGTAGACTTGTTTGTCATCTCGACTGACACCGACTACGTCTACCTCGATTACAAGAAGCCTGCGCAGCGGCCACTGCGGGTGGCATGCGCCTCCGAATTGCAACGGTATCTGGCAGCGGGACATTTTGCTCCGGGAAGCATGGGACCGAAGATCGAGTCGGTGCTGCGGTTTCTGCGGGAGGGCGGCAAGCAGGCGATTATTGCTTCGGCGGGGAATCTGCGGAGCGCGGTGGCGGGCGGTATCGGCACACACATGTTTCCCGACCCGACAGACGCGGGCAAGGAGCGAGGAACGCTGATTGAAGTTCCCGCCGGAGGGCACTGACTTATGACGGACCACGGGATCATGCCTCACGCGCTGGACCGGGTGGAGTCGCGGTTCGCGGGCACGCCGGCGGAGAAACCGAAGCACGTTATCGAGTCGCAGCAATTCACGGTGCCGTTACTGATGGAGCTGTTCGAGCGCTCGCGTCTGATGGAGCGCGTGGCGGCGCGCGGGGGCACACTGGATTATCAGAATCGCATCATGGCTACTCTGTTTTATGCGGCTTCGACACGGACGCGATTCTCGTTCGAGGCGGCGATGTTGCGGCTGGGCGGGCGCGTGCTGTCGACGGAACAGGCAGGGGCGTTCTCGTCCGAGATCAAGGAAGAGCAGGTTGAGGATTCAATCCGGATTCTGTCGGGATACAGCGATGTGATCGTGATCCGACATCACGCGGCGGATGGAGCGAAGCGGGCGGCGCAGGTTTCTTCCGTGCCGGTGATCAATGCGGGCGATGGAAATGGCGGCCAACATCCTACGCAGGCTTTGCTTGATCTTTACACGATTTACCGTGAGCGGCCGATCAACGGGCTGAGCGTGGCGATTATCGGGGAACTGGATAAAGGGCGGACGGCGCGCTCTCTGGCCTATCTGCTGGCCAAATTCGAACGAGTCAAAATATTCTTCGTGAGTCCTCCGGAATTGCGGATGAAACCCGATATTCTGGAATATCTGGAAGAGCACGGCGTGCGCTATGAAGCGGAGTCGGACCTGAACCGGGTGATTGGCGAGGTCGACGTGGTGTACCAGACGCGGATTCGGGCGGAACGGATTCTGGACCGGGATCGCAGCGTCCTGCACCGGTTTGAGATCGATTCGGCGCTGCTGCACCGGATGAAGCGGGATGCCTTGATTATGCATCCGCTGCCGCGGACGGCGGAGTTGGATAAATCGGTGGATGACGATCCGCGGGCGCTTTATTTTCGGCAGGCCAAGAATGGGCTGTTTGTGCGAATGGCGCTGCTGACGATGCTTTTGGAAGGAAACTGAAGTTTGCATAGCGGGATCGACGGCGAGACGCCGTCTGACAGCCGGCGGGACGCCGGCGCTACTCGGAAACTGAAAGGAAATCGTATGACGGTACGGGAGCATGCGCTGCATACTCGAGATTTCGTGGAACTGGAAAATACTTACGGGGCGCACAATTACCATCCTTTGGATGTGGTGATCGAGCGGGCGGACGGGGTGTGGGTCTATGACGTGGAGGGGCGGCGGTATCTGGACTGCCTGGCGGCTTACTCGGCGGTGAACCAGGGCCATTGCCATCCGAAGATTCTGCGGACGCTGATGGAGCAGGCGCAGAAGGTCACGTTGACCTCGCGGGCGTTTCGCAACGAGCAGCTTCCGCTGCTGTATCAGGATCTGCATAAGTTGACCGGTTTTGACATGGCTCTGCCGATGAATTCGGGAGCGGAGGCAGTGGAGACGGCGCTGAAGACGGCGCGCAAATGGGGATACAAGGTCAAGGGCATTCCCCCGGACAAGGCCGAGATTATTGTTTGCGCCAATAATTTTCATGGGCGGACGATTTCTATTGTCGGATTTTCCAGCGACTCGCAGTATCGCGACGGGTTTGGTCCGTTTACGCCGGGGTTCAAGGTGATTCCATTTGGCGATGCGGCGGCTTTGGGGGCGGCGATTACTCCTAATACGTGCGCGTTTCTGGTGGAACCGATTCAGGGCGAGGCGGGGATTGTGATTCCCCCGGCGGGCTTTCTTCATGAAGCGGCGGAGATTTGCCGTGAGAACCGCGTGCTCTTGATGGTGGACGAAATTCAGTCGGGGCTGGGGCGGACGGGAAAACTGTTTGCTTACATGCATGAGGGGATCACTCCGGATGTGGTGATTGTCGGGAAGGCGCTGGCGGGAGGGTTTTATCCGGTTTCGGCGGTCCTGGCTTCGAAGGAGATTCTGGGGGTTTACAAACCGGGGGATCATGGGAGCACGTTTGGCGGGAATCCTTTGGGGTGCGCGCTGGCGCGGACGGCGCTGCGCGTGCTGGTTGAGGAGAACCTGGTGGAACGGTCGGCGGAGCTGGGGGCGTACTTCCTCGGGCTGCTGCAGACTTTGACTTCTCCCTGTTTGAAAGAGGTTCGCGGGCGAGGGCTGTGGATTGGTATCGAACTCAGGGCGCCGGCGCGTCCTTACTGTGAGGCGCTTAAGGATAAAGGGATCCTGTGCAAGGAGACGCATGATTTTGTGATTCGGATTGCGCCTCCGCTGGTGATTACGCGGGAGGAGATTGACTGGGCGTTCCAGCGGATTGAGCGGGTGATTCGCGGGGGACGGTCGTAGGGAGGTGTTCACCGCCGAGACGCCGAATGCGCCGAGGAAAGCTGTTTGCGCTGTTTTCTTAGCCGCATCTTTGCGGTTGGTTTAGCGGTTCGACGCATCCCGCCGCGCGATTCGCGGACTACTGCCGTACGGAGTTGTGGTGAAGTAGGGGCCCTTCGACTGCGCGGGGATGCGCTTTGCTTGCCCCGCTTCGGGGGAGGGTCGTAGGGAAGTGTTCACCGCCGAGACGCCGAGTGCGCCGAGGAAACCTGTTTGAGCTGTTTTCGTTAGCCGCGCATTTGCCTTGCCGTCCCTGCGGTTGGTTTAGCGGTTCGACGCTCGCGATCCCGCGAGGCGATTCGCGGACTACTGCCGTACGGAGTTGTGGTGGAGTAGAGGCCCTTCGACTTCGCATGCCGATTCGCTTCGCTCTTCGGCCTGCTTCGCTCAGGGTGACTCGATTTTTCTCGATTTACGTTGTCAGGAGGCGGAAATGAATCGGGCCTCTGGATCTCTGGATCTCGGATTCCTCTTTCTCGGCGCTGAAGCGCCGGGCTATTTTCAGGTGCCCCTCCGGGGCAGGGGACCATGGCTATTTTGTCCCTCCTCTCCACGCAGGATTTCGTTCCCACGTGCGATCCAAAACCGATCTGGGCCAGGGTGAGTAAGGTGTCTTTGCCGGGACGGCCGATTGGCTACGCACTTCTGCCTGTTCCGCTCAGGGTGTCTCGCCGATTTGACTTCCCTGCCGTGCATCCCGCACCATTCTGGGTCATCCAATGGGGAGCGCGGGAGTGGGCATGAAGATTGGGATCACTTGTTATCCAACTTATGGCGGCAGCGGGATTGTGGCTACCGAACTGGGGCTGGAGCTGGCGCGCCGGGGGCATGAGATCCATTTCATTTCCTACTCGCAGCCGATCCGACTGACCGGGCCGGAACCCAATATTCATTATCACGAGGTCGAGGTCACACGGTATCCGCTGTTTGAATTTCCTCCTTATGATCTGGCGCTGGCTACGCGGATGGCGGAGGTGTCGCAGCTTTATGAACTTGATCTTTTGCACGTGCACTATGCTATCCCGCACTCGGTGAGCGCGATGCTGGCCAAGCAAATGCTGGCGGCTACGCCTCCGCGGCGGGATTTGCCGTTTGTTACTACCCTGCATGGAACCGACATCACGCTGGTAGGGATAGACCGGTCGTATCTGCCGATCACAAGATTTTCTATTGAGCAGAGCGACGGGGTCACGGCTGTGTCGCAATATTTGCGCAACCGCACGCTGAATGTTTTCGATATCAAGAACCACATCGAAGTGATCACCAACTTCGTGAACTGCGACGAATACATACGCAAGCCGGAATGGCTGGCAAAGCGGGGCGAATATGCGGCCGACGAGGAGCGGATCCTAGTACACCTGTCGAATTTCCGTCCGGTGAAGCGGGTGCTGGATGTGATCGAGATCTTCGACCGCGTGCGGAAGAAGATTCCGGCGCGGCTGCTGCTGATTGGGGATGGGCCGGACCGGTCGCAGGCGGAGTGGCTGGCCGTACAAAAAGGTATTCACGAGCAAGTTTGTTTTCTGGGGAAACAGGATCAGATCCGGGAGAAGCTGGCGATTGCGGACGTGCTGCTGATGCCTTCGGAGCTGGAATCGTTTGGACTGGCGGCGCTGGAAGGGATGGCGTGCGAAGTGGTGCCGATCGCCACGCGGTCGGGCGGCGTGCCGGAAGTGATCGAACACGGCGTAACCGGATTCATGGCGGATGTGGGCGACGTGGAGACGATGGCTCGTTATGCGATCGATCTGCTGAGTGATGAATCGGCGTTGCGGGCGATGGGAAAACGGGCGCGCGCGATGTGCCAGGAAAAATTCTGCACGACGAGAATTATTCCGCTTTACGAAGAGTTTTACCGAAAGGTGCTGGCGAAAGCGCCTCTGGGGTCATCGGTTCTTCAGGGTTCGGCAAGATAGGCAGACGCAGGCGGATCATGGTGCCGCCCCCTTCGCGTCCGTCAATCATCATTTTTGCGGCGTCTCCGTAGAGAACGTTGAGACGCTCGGCGACATTGGCCATGCCGATGCCGGCGCCGGCGGTGCCTTCCTGCAAGTTGGCCTGGGGCGAGTGCATGCCGACTCCGTCGTCTTCGACTTCGATCACCAAGCGCGATTTGATGAGGCGGCTGCGAATGGTAATGCTGCCGCCTTCGACCTTGGGAGCGAGTCCATGCTTGATGGAGTTTTCGACGAGCGGCTGGAGAATCATGCTGGGAACCATGGCTTCGAGCGAGGCGGGATCGAGTTCCTTGATGACTTTGAGTTTGTCGCGCCCGAAGCGGACGACCTCGATGTCGAGATAGTTGTCGATGAAGGCAACTTCTTCGTGGAGGGGAACGAAAGAGTCGGTGCTGTTGAGGAGGCGACGGAGAATGGTTGCGAGTTTGAGAATCATTTCGCGGGCAGTGTCGGGATCGAACCGTACGAGAGATGAAATCGAGTTCAGCGTGTTGAAGAGGAAATGCGGGTTGATCTGGTTCTGGAGAGCGGCCATGCGGGCCTGAAGGAGAAGGCGCTCCTGCTCTTCGAGCTTCAACTCGATGCGGACGTTGTTGAAGATTTTCAATTCGGTGCCGACGACCATGATGGCGGTGAGGTAGATGGCGCTCTCAACCCAGAGGTTTTCGCTTTCGAGGCTGAAGATGGAGTGGGGGAGATAGGTCCAGATTTCGGTTTGCAGAAAACGGAGGCCGACGATGGTCACGAAGAAAGTGACTTGCCAGTCGAAGACGCGCGGGCGCGGGAGGTTGCGGCGAATCCAGCGGTAGATGCTGAGGTCGATGAAGGGCGAGAAGGACCAGATGTCTTCCTGCTCGGGGGCGAAGCGGCGGAGTTGTCCGGCGATAATGCCGGCGAAGACGTAAAGTGGCATGCTGGCCCACTCGCCGTGGAGGACGGCGGGGAGGGCAACGAGAGCACCACCGACGCCTCCGGAGAGGCGGCCGCCGATGACGCCGAGCAGGAGCGCGGTTTCGAGGGAGAGATCGCCGGAGATGAAGTTCTTGACGCTGTAACGGATCCAGACGCCGAGGGCGATGGGGAAGGCCATCCAGAGAGCGAGGTAGATTTTTTGTTTGGTCTCACGCGGCTGCTGGAAAAGAAGTTTTTTGAATTCCTTGGAGCGGCCGAGGACGGTGGAGACGGTGGCGGCGACACCGAGCTTGATCAGGAGATGAATCAGGATGAGGCGGGGTTCCAGCATTGGGGCTAGCCGATTGTATCCCTGGCCTGGCGCAAAAGCGGTTCGGCGTTATGGCCGGGGGGGATTCCGCCCTGGGCAAAATCACGGCTGCCGCCTCCGCGGCCTCCGATGGCGGTGAGGATTTGCATCAGGAGAGCGCCCATGTCGGCTGCGCCGCCTGGGGATTGCGCAAAGACTAAGCCGGGCGGGTCGATGGTGCTGGCTACCAGGGCCACCGCGGGAACGCCCGATTTCGTTACCTTCTGGGCGAATAATTTGGCGAAGCTGGTGTCGCGGTCGGAGAACGATTGCACTACGATGCGGCGGCCGTTGGATTCGGGGACATCTTTCAACGCAGAGGCTGCCATCGCGCCGGCGAGGTGATCGAGGGCGTCTTCTTTTTCTTTGCGGGAGGTTTTCAGATCGTCGAAAGTTTTGCGGATCTGAACGGGGACATCCCAGATTTGCGCGGAGAATAGGGACGCGGCTTCGGTTAGGGCGGCATAGTCGCGGCGGGCGGTGCGGACAGCGCGGTCTCCGCAGACGAACTCTACGCGGATTCCCTGGCGCGTCTTTTCGGTTTTGCGGAGAAGGATGGAGCCGATCTGACCGGTGCCGCTTACGTGCGTTCCTCCGCAGGCTGACAAGTCGAAGTCCGCAATCTCGATCAGGCGCAACTCATCACGCTCGGCCGGCGGTAATTTTCTCAATCCCAATTTTTCGGCTTCGGCGCGAGAAACGTAACGGATGGTTACGGGGCGATTCTCGAAGGTGATTTCGTTGGTGCGCTTCTCGGTGGCGACGACCTGCGCCGGCGTGACGGACGGAGTGGCGAGATCGATGGAACAGTAGTCGTCTCCCATATGGAAGGAGACGGTGGGCATCTGGTAGAGCTCGATGAAGGCGGCGGAGAGAACGTGCTGACCGGTGTGCTGCTGCATGTGATCGCGGCGGCGGGCGGGGTCGATTGTGCCATGGACAGCCGTGCCGGGCGCCCGCGGCTGGAGGGGGGCTTCGAGGTAGTGCATTACCCTTCCGTCTTCTGTATCGGCGACTTCGGTGACGCGGAGGCGGGTGTCGGCCACGGTGATCCAGCCGGTGTCGTGGACTTGTCCGCCGCTGGTTGGGTAGAAGGCGGACTCGCGGAGAATCACGGAAGGGCGGCCGCTGGCGGAGACTTCATCGATGATGGAGTTGAATTCGAGCAGCGCGGGCTGGTCGTAGTAGAGACGCCTGGTCATCGTCGTCGGAGGACAAAAACGAAAAGCCAGGCACCGGCGACCACTGCACACGAAAGAGCCCGTTACCGTTGCTTCCTTCCGGACCTGGCGGGGTTGGCGGGAAAACGTCGCGCGGAACCGATGCCTGACTTTCCAGTTTATCAAGAAAAGCGGGACAACGTGGCGAGCGCTTATGCAGTGGCGCTTTCGAGGACGAGGCACCGATCGGCGACCGTGCGGGATAGGGGTCCTTCGACTCCGCCAGAGCCACACTTCGTGAGGCTCGGACTGCGCTCAGGATGACCTCGGCAAAGGGCGGTGTATTTCGGGGGTTACCTGGGGCTTAGCGGACTACGAGGACTTCGCGGATGTTGTCGCGAGCGAGGAAGAATTTTATGGAGGAAAAATCGCGGAAGAGATTTTCGATGTGGCGGTTATTAAAGACGCGCTGGAGGCGCGGGGATTGTTTTTCGTGGGAATTGCCGGGCAGGGTGAACTTGATCTCGTGCATATCAAGCGTGTCGGGTCCGGTGATGTGATAGCGGTAGCAGGTCGAATCGGGTCCGGCGTCGCGGGTGTGAAAGAAGGCCAGGAGCAGGCCGCCGGGCTTCATGACCGACCAGAGGCGATCGATGGTCGGCTTCACCAGGCTCTCTTCCATGTAATCGGGGAGGTTCCAACAGAGGACGATGTCGAACTGGCCATTTTCGTAGACCAGATTTTCATCGAGAAATTTCTTGCTGTCGAGGCGCGCGTTGCCGAACTCGTCCTCGAGGCGCAGGGCGGGATCGAGCGAGGAGCGCAGGAGATCTTCGCTGTAGTTCTTGTGTCCCTTGCCGGTGAAAAACCGGATGTTGGCCGCGGAGGTGGCGCCCACGTCGAGGACACACAAACCTTCCTGCGAATTCAGGACCCGGGCAATCTCCGCGACACCGCTGGAACGGCGGCTCAATTTCTGCGGCGGTTCAGAAGCCGCAGTCTGACTCGAAGAGCTCCGAAAAAATTTCATCAAGTTGTCTGCTACAGAAGCCATCGAATACTAAAAACGGGTTGCAGGATCAGAGCTACATCGTTGCTTAGAGCGTGTTTCACGCGCGACCCCCAAGAGGCTCAACTGAGTTCCCTGGAACTCAGCCATCCCTCCGGGACTGGAACTCCCGCGATCCACGTTCCCGGCGCTGAAAGCGCCGGGCTATTGCCAGTCGCCCCTGCGGGGCGGGGACAACGGCTATTTCGTCCCACCGCGTCGAGACGGCTATTTGCTGCACCGCGTCTCGCAGGATTTTAGTTCTCACGTATGCTCCAAGGCCCAACTCATTCCAGACGACTTACGGGGCCACCTGAATTTTCTAGGATGATGCCGTTCCCTTGCCCGATTCTTTCTGAATATCGACTCGGCCTTTCAAGAAGGCGCCCTCTTCAATTGCGATGCGCTGGGTAGTGACGTCGCCGGTTACGATTGCGGTTTTGCGGAGATCGAGGCGATCGGAGGCGGTCATGCTGCCATCCACCTTACCTTGAACCACAATGGATTTGGCGTGGACGCTGGCTTTCAGCTTTCCATTGGGCCCCACGGTGAGACTGTGGTTGCGCAGATCGATACTGCCCTCGACGACACCGTCAACGTACAGGTCCTCGGACCCGGATACTTCTCCCTTGATTACGACCGACTTGCCAATATTGGCAAGTTCCTTCGTCTCCGGAGAATCCATCGATTGCCCTCATTTCCTCGCGCACGGATGCATCGCGAATTTAATGATTGTAAATCATTGCGGCGATTGGAGCGGCATTTGGACCACGGAAAGCAACGTTTGATTTGCTACCATCGTCTAAGCGGAGTGAAATTAGCCCTCTTGAACCCGGGAAACAAATGGCGGCGATGGCCCGCGATCGTCTTCGTTCATCTCTTTCTTTCGCTATCCACGATCTTTTTCCTGCTGTCTGACGCCAGAGTTTTTGCGAGGACGCCGCCTGCTCCGGCGCAATCCAATCCTGCCCAGATTGATCCCGCGGCGGTGGTGCGAAAAGCGGTGCAGAATGAACTCAAGGCCTCGGGCACCGACCATTTCATGTTTCGCTGCGTCAAGACTACCGCTAAGGGATCGACTACGAAAATCTATGTTGAGACCAAAGACGCCACGGCGGGGATGGTGATCGCGAACGATGGCAAGGCGCTGACATCCGGGCAACGGCAGGAAGAGGAGGCGCGACTGGAGCGCTTCGTGAGTAATCCCGAGGAGTTGCGCAAGAAGCGGGCGCAGGAGCACGAAGATGCGGAGCGGAGCAGCCGGATCATGCGCGCGATGCCCGATGCTTTCTTATTTGCTTACGCGGGCGAGGAGCGAGGAACGCCGGGGATCGGCAGGCTGGGCGATCCTCTGGTGAAGATGACGTTTCGGCCGAACCCCAATTACCAGCCGCCTTCTCACGTGGAAGAAGTGCTCACGGGAATGCAGGGAGAAGTGCTGGTGGACGCGGTCCATTACAGGATTGCGAGCATTGACGGAACGCTGTTCAAGTCGATTGGCTTTGGATGGGGAATTCTGGGACGGCTGAATGCCGGGGGACATTTTATTGTTCATCAGGAAGATGTGGCGGACAATTCGTGGGAGATCTCCAGCATGACGGTTAACTTCACCGGGAAAATTCTGCTGGTAAAGAACCTCTTGATTCAATCGACCGAAGTTTTCAGCGGATTCAAGCGCGTGTCATCCGATTTGAGTTTTGCGCAGGGGATTGAGCTGCTGAAGAAAGAAGAGAGCGCTCGCGCGGAGAATGTTTCTGACGGGGCGCGGGCTGCAAAGCCTTGAAGGCCGGTCGCGGCGCGTGCCTGGTTGCGAAAAATCGGTGCCGCAAAATCTTTGCAGCGGGGGTTGAAGGAATAGGGGTCCTTCGACTGCGCGGGGCGCGCTTCGCTTACCCCGCTCCGCTCAGGATGACCTCGGCATTAAATGGGGGAGGGTGGAGAAGTGAAAAAAAATCACACACTCTCAGGATGACTCGGGGTTGGCTGGAAATTGAGCCACGTGAGCTCTGGGGATGAAATCCCAACTCCACACACCGTAGCCAACTCATCCACCGCAGCCTGTCAGGCCTTGTCCGCTCGGAGGGTTTCTTCGCGCACGGTGAATTGCTTTACCCTTTCTTCGCTTACCTGATAGCCGGTTCCGGGCGCATCGCTGATGGCGATCATGCCGTCGGGGCGCACTTCTACTTCCGGGTCGATGATGTCGTGCTTCCAATAGCGCTTGGAGGCGGAAACGTCTCCGGGGAGACGGAAACCTTCGAGGGTGGAGAGGGCGATGTTGTGGGCGCGGCCTACGCCGGATTCAAGCATGCCTCCGCACCAGACGGGGACTCCGTGCTGCTGGGCAACGTCGTGAACTTTTTTGGCTTCGGTGAAGCCGCCAACGCGGCCGACTTTTATATTGATGATTCGGCAGGCTCCGATTTCGAGGGCGAAATCGGCGTCGCGGGCATGGCGGATTGATTCGTCGAGACAGATCGCGCTGTCGATGGCTTTCTGGAGGCGAGCGTGGAGATAGATTTCGTCGTCCCAGAGCGGCTGCTCGATCATCAGCAGTTTGAAGGCGTCGAACTTGCGGAGGTGCTCGACCTGGTCGAGGGTGTAGGCGGAATTCGCGTCGACGCTGAGAAGAATTTCGGACCAGCGCGAACGGATTTTTTCGAGGACGTTCACGTCCCATCCCGGCTTGACCTTGATTTTAATGCGGCGATATCCGGCGGCCAGTTCGGTTTCGATTTTCTGAAGAAGCTGATCGGGCGTGTCCTGGATTCCGATGGAGACACCGCAGGCGATCTCGGGGCGGGAGCCGCCAAGAACTTTCCAGAGCGGTTTTTGCTGGAGACGGGCTTCGAGATCCCAGACAGCGTTTTCGAGTCCCGCTTTGGCCATTCGATGACCGCGGACGCGGGCAAAGCGGGCGGGACAATCGCGGCCGGCGTCGATGGCGGCGTTCAGCAGGGCGGGAGCGAGGTAGTGCTTGATGGTGGGCCAGGCGGTTTCGATCCACTCGGGGCTATAGAAAGGATCTTCGCCGGCGACGCATTCTCCCCAGCCGCGTATGCCTTCGGATTCGACGCTGGTGAGGAGAATGCGGCGGCTGTAGACGCGTCCAAAACTGGTCTCGAAAAAATGAACGAGCGGCATTTGGAGTTCGCGAAGAGTGATGGAGTCGATTTTCATTTTTCTGGTCATTTTGGCGATATTTGTTTTTTATTCGAGCGAAACAATCCGGTTAGGTAGAAGCCTCGTCCCATTGGCCGAGCAAAAAGCTGCCGTCTCCACGGGCACTGCGTTCGAACCCGAGGACGGATAAGCCTTTCGCGAAGGCGGTGACAAATTGGTCGCGATTCTTTTGTTGGACGGCCCGCGCTCGATCGCGATTGGCCGGGGCAGACTTCCAATCGTAAATCTCGGCGGGCACATCGATACGGGCCTGGACTTCGAAAGCGGGCGCTGGGCTTCCCGTGAGTACGCTTTCGACGCGGCGCGATTTCATCCACCACTCAGCGACCAAGCGATCGGAGGGAAGGCCTCCCTGCAGGGGAGATGAGGTCAACCCGTACTGGTTCACGGCGTAGCGGCGGGCGATGGCGCCAAGTTTTTCGATGTTGAGGTAGGCATTTTTTATTTCCAGCGGGTCGAAGGTCCACTCCATGAGATCGATTCCGCGGGCGAGAGCGTCGTCGCGCTGGTAGAGCTTTATGCGGCGGCCGAGTCCGGCGTTGCGGTAGCTTAGGCGAACGGCCAGCATCTGCGAGTGGAGGTAGGAATGACCGTGGCGGAATCCGGGGATGGCGAGCGCGAAGGCAATTAATTCTTTGCCGTCGAATGCGCCGATTACCTGGCCGCCGATCTTGGAGGCGACTACGAAGATGCGGACGGGGACGAGTTCGGCATCGGTGAACTTCCAAATCTCTTTCTGGAGCGCGAAGGCGGCCTGCATGTCTTCGAGCGAGTCGCATTTGCGGATGGAGAGATTGGGCGTCGCTGTGTTTTGCGGGGGCGCTGGCGGCGGGCTGCTCGCGGTCACGCGCGTTCTTCCTGTTGCTTGGATTGTTGCCAGAGTTGTTCGAGTTCGTCCATGGAGGCCTGGTCGGGGCGGCGCTGGCGGGCGTGGAGTTGCGCTTCCATCCATTGAAAACGGCGCTTGAATTTGCGATTGGTTTTGCGCAGGGCGGATTCGGGATCGAGCGAAAGATAACGCCCAATGTTGACCAGCACGAAAAACAGATCTCCGAGTTCGTCCTCCAGACGCTCGTGCAGTTCGGGAGAAACCTGCGGCTTGCCGGAGCCCGCAACGCCGCTGCCGGGCGGAGCGGTGCCCAGGCCGGGCGCGGATTTCAGCTCTTCGCGCAGCTCCGACGTTTCTTCTGCGAGCTTATCAAAGAGGCCTTGGACGTTGGGCCAGTCGAAGCCTACGCGAGCGGCGCGGGTGCTTAGCTTACTGGCTTCCATTAGAGCGGGCACGCGGGAAGAGATGCCGTCGAGCACGGAAGGCGCGGCGCCGGAGGAGCTGCTCTTCCCTTCTCCGCTTGAGCCTCCGCTCGCTTCGCTTTTTGCGTCTCCGGCATTGGCGGGTTCGCCCGCTTCTTCCTGGCGTTTCTTTTTTTCCTTTTCTTTTTCCTGCGCTTTGAGGGCTTCCCAGTTTCGCAGGACGGCGGCGGAGGTGTCGGCTTTTACGTCTCCGAAGACGTGGGGATGGCGGTCTACGAGCTTGTTGGCGAGGCGATCGAGGACGTCATCGATGGAAAAATGGCCGGCCTCCCGCGCCATCTCGGAATAGAAGAGGACCTGGAGGAGCATATCTCCCAGTTCGCCGGTGAGTTCGGGCCAGTCGCGATTGTCGATGGCTTCGAGGACCTCGTAAGTTTCCTCGAGGGTGTAGGGCTTGATGGAGTCGAAGGTCTGCTCGCGGTCCCAGGGGCATCCGCCGGGAGCGCGCAGGCGGGCCATGATTTGAACGGCGCGCTCGAAACGCTCTCCAGCAGTGGGCATGACTGATCAATGTAAATGAGAGCGAGGCGGCTCGCAACGGCGGGCTAGCAGAGGGAGCGGACGAGCAGTTCGGTATCGTCGGAGATGATCGCGTCGACGCCCCAGTCGCTCATGAAAAGCATTTCGTCGGGGCGATTGACGGTCCAGACCATGACTTTCTGGTGGGCGGCATGGGCTCGGTCGACTTGTTCTTTGGTCAGGAAATCCAGTCTTGGAATCAGCCATGCTATCGGGAGTTGCTGCGGAGGTTGGACGCTTGGTTCGTCCCACAGAAAACCTAAGGGGATGCTGGCGTCTGCTTCGTGCACTGCAGTTAAGACTTCGGGTAGGAAGGAGGAGACTACGTAATCTTTTTCGGGCGGATGTTTTTGCAACGCGGCTTGAAGTTGATTTTCCAGACCGGGGACTTTTAGTTCTATGTCCAGAAACGCCCGACTGGAAAATTGCCGGAGTACTTGTTCAAGCGTCGGCTGAGCGAGGGTTTTTGCGGGTGTGCTTTCGATTGCGAGGCCGCGGATTATCGGGTCATGGCAGATTACGGCAGCGCCATCGGCCGAACGGCGGACGTCGAATTCGAAGCCGTCGCAGCCGTGATGAAGGCAGAGGTCGAAGGAGGCCAGCGTGTTTTCCGGAGTGTGCTTTGTAGCGCGTGCGCCTCGGTGGCCTAGCAGGAGAGGTGGCATGCTCGTTCCCAGTTGTCAGTGCCCAGTTCCCAGTTGTCAGTTTTCGGGTTTCAGTAACTTTGATTCAGGCTCCATGCTCTCAGCTCTAGTAGAGTCAAGAGGGTAGGGATCCTTCGACTCACGCTCGGTCGCTGCGCTTCTTCGCGCTCGCTCAGGATGACATTAGTAAATTCATCCGCCCACATTACTAGTCCAGGTCGAAGTCGCGGATTGGCTTGCCGGTGTCGGGCGTTTCTTTGGCTTTTTTTACGGCTTCCTGAAATTTTTTCTCGAGCAGTTCGGAGGCGTGTTTCTGTGCTTCGACGGACTGGCGGAAGATGGAGTCGCGGCGGCCATCCTGCTCTTTCATGGCGCGAGCGGCTTCTTCCATATCCTGAAAAGTTCTGGGTTTTACGGGCGCGGTATGGGCGATTACGGATTGCGTTTCCGTGTCAATCTTAAGGACCGCTCCGCAGCAGGGGCAGGTCACATCAAAATTGGATTCTCGTTTCGCCACACGCGCATGATACCGCAATCGGGGTCAGCGCGGCGTGAGTTTGAGGGGCAGAATGTTGAAGAGGTAAAGCATCTCCCAGCCGAGCAGGATGATGGCGACGACTACGATCAGGATCGCCAGGAGCTCGCCGAAGTTGAGGCCGGTGCCGTGGGAGTCGAGACGGCGCGCTCCGAGACTGAGGATGTTGAGGGTAGCGAATCCGAAAACGAGCGCCCAGAGAATGTTGTAGATCTCATCGCGCGTGGTGACGAGCAGAAAGGCGGCAGGAAGAACGCCGACGGCGAGAGCGTGAAACAGGCGTCCCGCGGCGGAAGAGGAGTACGCGTGGCCGAGGGCAAGCAGGAAAGAAGGACAGGTGCGAGGCCCGGGACCAGATAAGCGTGGAAATCTCATGCAGAAATTCGATACTACCGTTTTTGAGTGCGTCCGTCAGCGGAGATGTGCGGGATGTGCCTTTGTGATTATTCCCAGGGCATTACAATGACATCGCATGAAACGCGGACTGCTGCTGATTCTCCCGATTGCTGTGTGCCTTCTGATGCCGTCGGCCTTTTTCGGTCAGACCAAACCTGCGACCGAATTGGGGGCAGCCGCAAAGAAGGCGCTGGCTGTGACATCCGGGCGTCTTCAGTTCGCGGGGCTTGAGGCTCCGGTGGAGGTGCTGCGGGATCGCTGGGGAGTGGCTCATATCTATGCGCGCAACGCGCATGACCTTTTTTTCGCGCAGGGAGCGGTGGCCGCGCAGGACCGGCTGTTTCAGATGGAACTCTGGAAACGGGCGGGGCAGGGACGGCTGGCGGAAATTCTGGGACCGGCGGCCCTGGGGCGGGACGAGAACGCTCGCGCACTGCGCTATCGCGGAAACATGAAGGCGGAATATGAGAGCTACTCTCCTGACACGCTGGCGATTCTGACGGCGTTTACGGACGGCATCAATGCCTATGTTCGAAGCCTTACGGCCGCGGGCGGGCCGGGGCTGCCGGTGGAATTTCAGATGGCTGGATTCGCGCCGGACGATTGGCATCCGGACGATTGTTTGAACCGGATGGCGGCGTTTTCAATGACTGGAAACGCGGTCGGCGAACTGGAACATGCGGAGGCGCTGAGGGATTTCGGCGCGGCTACGGCGACGAAACTTTTTGGGTTCGATCCGGCCGTGGAACTGGATCCGGCGGCGGGGCTCGACCTGGCGGGGCTTCCGCCCGCGCTGCTGAAAAATCTGGTGGGCAGCGATCAGCGGATTGAATTTCCGGCGCACGCACGAGAGGGGAGCAACAACTGGACGATTTCGGGCGCGCTGACGGCTAGCGGGAAACCGCTGCTTGCGAACGATCCGCACCGGGTGATGGGACTGCCTTCGCTGCGCTACATGGTGCACCTGGTGGCTCCGGGATGGAACGTGATTGGAGCGGGGGAGCCGGGGCTGCCGGGAGTTGCGCTGGGCCACAACGAGCACATCGCGTGGGGGTTCACAATTTTTGGACTGGACCAGCAGGATCTCTATGTGGAGGAACTGAATCCGGCGAATCCGCTGCAGTGCAAGACTGAAAGCGGCTGGCAGGACATGGAGACCCGTCGGGAGATTTTTCGGGTGAAGGGCGGGCCGGATGCGGAGGTTGATTTGAAGTTTACCCGGCATGGTCCGGTGCTGTGGGCGGACGGCAAACGGGCACTGGCGCTGCGCTGGGTGGGCGACGAGCCGGGGACGGCGGGGTATCTGGCATCGCTGGCGATTGACCGGGCGGAGAACTGGGAACAGTTCGAAGCCGCGATTCCGCGGTGGAAGGTGCCATCGGAAAATATTGTCTATGCGGATACGGAGGGCAACATCGGGGAGCACTCGGCGGGACTGGCTCCAATAAGAAGGTGGACGGGGCTGCTGCCGGTTCCGGGGTCGTCAGGTCAAAATTCACCGGGATATGAGTGGAGCGGATTTGTGCCGGCGGCGGAGTTGCCGCATCTTTTCAATCCTCAGGAAGGGTTTGTGGCGACGGCGAACCACAGGATGATTCCGGAACACTATCCTTATCGCGTTGGATTCGAGTGGGACCCGGGGTACCGGGCGACGCGGATCCGGTCGGTGATCGAAGGCGCGAAGCAGGCTGGGCATAAGCTGAGCGTCGCGGATATGGAAGCGCTGCAGAATGATGTGACTTCCCTGCCCGCGCTGGAGTTGAAGAAGCTGGTGGCGACTTCGGCGCTCAAGGATGATGCGGCGCCGCGCGGTTTTATGCGGTGGGATGGCAAAGTAGAGCGCGAATCGGCGGAAGCCGCTTTATTTGAAGTGTGGTTTCAGAAACTTACCGGGGCGGTTGCGGGCCTGGTGCTGACCAAAAGCGATGGCCCGCTTCCCAAACTGGGCGGAGGGTTTCAGGACCTGCCGCCCGATGTGGTCCTGCGCATTCTGGCTAATCCCGAGAAGGATATCTTTGGGGAACCGGCCGTGGAGCGGCGCGACCACATTCTGGCGAACACGTTTACCTCCGCGCGAATCGAACTTGAACACCTTCTTGGCCCTGATCCTTCGACGTGGTCGTGGGGAAAACTCCACACGATTCGTTTCCGTCATGCGCTGGACAAGCAGCCGGGCGGGGAGGCGTCGTTGGATCTGGGGCCGCTGGCGCGTCCGGGGGACGAGTACACGGTGAATGCCACGGGCTTGGGTGGCGGTTCCTGGGAGCAGGTTTCGGGAGCGAGCTATCGCGAGATTCTGGATACTTCGGATTGGGACCGGTCGGTTGCGGTCAACACTCCGGGACAGAGCGGGCAGCCGGGGAGTCCGCATTATTCGGATCTGATGGGCTTGTGGGATACGGGGCAGTATTTCCCGTTGGCTTATTCTCGCCGGGCAGTTGAGAATCAAACGACGGACCGCCTCACACTGGAACCGATGGGACCTGGCCGGAAATGAACTTGAACATCAAGACAATCTTCTTTGATGTGGGCAATACGCTGCTGTTTCCGAACCGGGAGCGCATTCATGCGCCGTTAGCGGAGGCTGGAGTGGCGCTCGATCCGGGGCATCTGCGTGAGCTGGAGCGGCGGATCAAAAACGAGTTTGACTCGCGAATGAGCACCGATGGCAGTCCGGACCATGGGTTCTGGTGGATGTATTACACGAAATTATTCGAGGAGATCGGGCACAGCGATGATGCGGTGCGAGATCGGCTGGTCGAGAACATTCGGAATTCGGCAAACTGGGATCAGATTCGTCCGGGGACGCGCGAGCGGTTGCAGGAAATCGGAAGCCGGTACCGGATTGGCGTGATCTCCAATGCGGACGGGAAGATTGAGGACGTGCTGCGTCGATGCGCGATTGTGGACACCTTTTTGAGCGTCACGGATTCGGGGCTGGTCGGGTATGAGAAGCCGCATCCAGAAATTTTTCGGCAGGCGCTGGGGACGCTGAAGGCGAAGCCGGAGGAAAGTCTCTACGTGGGCGACGTGTACTCGGTGGATTATGTGGGCGCAACGCAGGCCGGAATGCAGGCGGTGTTGATGGATGTTCCGGGGGCTTACACACACAAGGGAGTGGCGCGGGTGGAGTCGCTAGCGGAGTTGCAGAAGATGCTCGGGACGACATAGAAAACGATGGTGGATCAGGCACATTTTCTGATTTTTCTGGGGGCGGCGGTTCTGCTGGCGATCGCTCCGGGGCCGGGAATGCTGTACGTACTGGCGCGAGCGCTGGCGGGCGGGCGGCGCGAAGGATTGCTCTCGGCACTGGGGACGTTCTTTGGCGGGATGGTTCACGTCGTTGCAGCGGCCGCTGGGGTGTCGGTGATTCTGGCGAAATCGGCGGCGGCGTTTGCTGCGGTGAAGTATCTGGGCGCGGCTTACTTGTGCTTTCTGGGAGTCCGTATGATTCTGGACGCGCGAAAGGATGGGGCGATTTCGCTCGTCGAGTTGCAGGTCCGGCGAAGTCCTTTCTCGCAGGGGATTATGACCGAAGCGCTCAATCCCAAGACGGCTTTGTTTTTTCTCTCGTTCATTCCACAATTTGTGAATCACGGAAGCGGGCACGTGTTTTTGCAGTTCATCCTGCTGGGAACGATTTCGGTGGCGCTGAACACCTCCGCGGACATCGTTGTGACATTGCTCGCTGGGCCGCTGGGGGAGCGGATTCGCGAGTCGGCGCGGTTCCGGCGGCGGCAGCGTATGCTGACCGGAGCGGTCATGATTGGGCTGGGGACTTATCTGGCGTTAGGGGAAACGAAGTGAAAGGCAGAAGTGAAAAGTCAAAAGTAAGAGGTCAGAAGTCAGAAGTAAGAGCCCAAAGGTTCGTGCTTGCGCAATGGGGATTCTAGAAGAACTACTTCGAAAACTGGTGAACTACTGCACTGTGATCACCTGATGATCATGACAACCGGTGTGCATCGACTGGTAGAGATTCTCTAACAATCTCTGACCGTAGCGAGCCAGAAAGCTGATGCCGGCTACTTCACGCTCCTGAAGAATCTTATTGGGAAAAAGTGCGTCGGAGAGGGCTTCGGCGTGGCGTGCGATCACTTCGTTGCGCAGGAGTTCGGCGTTCGCGGCGCGGCGCTGGAGACGATTGACCTGGTACCACATGCTGGTGCGGGCGCGATCACCGGCGGCGATGAGCGTGGAATCGAGTTTGGCCATAGCGTCGCGAAGTTCTGCCATGGATCGCTCGACGCTGGCATGAGCGGCCGAGAAACTTGCCTGCAGATCTGGCGGCAACGATTTAGCCGCGATAAGCTGGCGCACCTCGTCCGGACCTTGAAAAATGTCAGGCAGGGTTAGCTGGTAGCGGGTCAGAATGCGCTCGGGCTTGGGCTCGAGCAATGTCGCCGAGAAGCGCGGGAGGACGGGAGTGACTCGTCCCAGCAGTTTTTCGTAGACGACCGCTACCTGCGCGAAATAGGCGACCTCGGCGGCGCCTCCGGTGTAGGCGAGGGTGGGCAGGAGATAGTCCTGGACTACGGGACGAAACAGAACGTTCGGGTTAAACGTCTCGGGCGCTGCGTCGATGCGGTCGAGCAGTTGCTGGAGGGAAAACCGGTCGGATTGCTTGCCTTCCTTCCCTGCCAGAAATTCCACGGCCTTTCCAGTTGCCTTGCGGCGGACTACGGTGCGCGCGCCCTCTCTCACTTCAAACAAAAGCGTAGTGGCGGAAGTTACTTTTACCTGCTGGTGATAGCCGGCGGCTTCGAGGGCTTTACCGCGCGCGAGAAGCGCTTCATCCAGTTCCGACGACTGTTCGATGGCGGCGCGGAACAGGGGTTTTGCCAGCTCATGAAATTCCTTGTCGGCGGGATCGAGAAGGATGACGCCCCAGTCGGCGAAGATTCGCGCAAAGAGGCGGGCAAAACCGCTGCCCAAGGTTTCGCCCGGACGGTAGGATTCGCGCAGCCAGGCGGTGACCTCCGAATCTCCCAGCAACGACGAGGCTTCTTCGACCGCGGCGTCGATCTCGGGGCCAAATTCTATGGTGCCAACGGGGGCGTCGGGCACACCATGGGTTTCTACCGCGATTCGTGGGGGAGGGCCATGTGGGGCGAGAAGAGAAACGTGATTGACTTCGGGGAGATCGTGATCTTCGGTGGCGAGCCAGAAGATGGGAACACAGTCGACACCACCGGTGGTTGCCTCGTCCGCGAGTTTTACGGCGGTCAGCGCTTTGAAGATGGAGAACAGCGGGCCACCAAAGAGCGCTACCTGTTGTCCGGTGACGGCAGTGAGGGCTCCGCGCTTCAGGCGGTCGATGTTGGCGAGGGTGCGTGGTGAGGCTCCCCATTGGCGATTCTGGCGATCGAGAATTTCGCTGACTTTCGCGCGCCGGCCCTGATCGTAGCGAACGTTTTTCGCTTCATCTTTAAACCACTCGGAGAAATTCGGGTTGCGCGGATAGACGCCACGAACTGCGGGAGTGTAGGAGAGGTAGTCGAGGAAGAGGCGGGAGGTATGGGGGATGAGATCGAACGGCACACAGTGCGCATTCACCGGGGAGTCCTCGCTACTTTGGCGCGCGGTTGCAATCCGCATATTTTAATTGTCTCCGGATGCTATTGGTCGAATCGACGCGGCCTCATGCGATACCCAAGCCTATTCCAACTACATCAGATGATGGCGACCAGCACAGGTTGCAGGGAATGTCGGTGACTGCAGGCCTCCCCCACTTGCCGTTACCGGAGCGGTTAGTCCGCGGGCTTAGACCGTTTTTCAAACACGACTGCGACGTTATCTGTATAGGTCAACTGCCATTCCTGGGGCAGTTCGGGCAGGAGGTTGGCCAAGGTGGATTCGGCCGGCAACAAAAGTGTATGGATATGCCATTTTTCCAGGATTTCGCGCCATCCCGGCTCCCCTTGCAGCAGAACCAGGGCCTGGCGAACGCGGTCGGAGCCGTAGAGGTCATGGCGATCATCCATGACGACTTTGCGTTGCGGATAAAGGCGGTAAATCAGATAGCCTCCCCAGGAATCGATGCTGAAAATCGGGTCGGTACCGGGCTGCTTCTCGAGATAGGCGACTGCGGCGACCGGAATTTTCTCGGGATCAAACTGTGCCTCGATCAGGTGGTGGGAGCCTAGCCAGCCTCCCTGAACACAGATGGCCAGAGCGGCGACCGAAGCGGCGATGGGCCAGAGGTGGCCGCGGAGAGACGATTCCTGCGCTCCCATGCGATCGGAGAAATCGGCGATTCGCGCAGCGACGCGACGCAGCCATCCCCAGGCGCCGGGCTGGGTGGCGAGGGCGGCGAATTGTTGGGAAAGGATGGGTCCGACGATCAGCACCAGTAGGATCGCGGATACCGGGAGGTTGCGGTTGGAAAGCAAGCCAGCGTACACCGCCAAGAGCGCTACGAGAAGATGGCTGAGGCTGATTCTTCCGCGACTGGAGGCGAACGCGAACAACGTGAGGAGGAGGATGACGGCGAAGCAGCGTTGGGCCCAGCCGTGAAAGTCGGGCGAATGGAATTCGGCGATGTGGTTCATCAGGTAACGATCGGTGAGATAGCGATAAATGTGGATGTGGAGATTCCACCCATAGGGGTTGAGCAGCGTGGCCGGGGCTGAGAATATTGCGGCGAGTGCCATGGCGCGGGCGCGATGCGATGCGCGAATCGCGGCGAATGCATCGTGGGTGCGCAGGCTCTCGCCGAATGCGGACAACGCGTAGATGGCAAGTAGCGCAAGGCCGAAGACCCACGCTCCGTGCAGATTTACCCAGAGCACAATCGAGGCGGGAAAGAACCACGGGAGCCACTGCGGGAGGCGCTCGCGGGAGTTCCCGCTTCCGCACTGCTCCCATTTCTCCAAAGCTATGAACCAGAGAAGCGTGAAGAGCCAGCTCACGATGTGCGGGCGGGCGAACAGGTGAATGATGGCGGCGGCTTCGGCCAGGAGCATCAGCAAGATCGATAGCAGCAGGCCGGTTCCCCGCTTGTGGAGTTGGGAGAGGACGAGGGCAAAGACCGTCGCGACTACCACCGCGCAGAGCCAGGCCACTCCGTTCAATCCGCCAGCGCGGTAGAGAATTCCGAGGAGCAGATCGTAGAGCCATTCCCAGGCAAACCAGCGCTCGCCTTGCATGGTGGAGGAATAGGGATCGGTGCGGGGCAGAGTGTGAGTGGCGAGGATGCGTTCGCCGGTGCGAATGTGCCATCCGATATCGGGGTCGGCCAAAGGGCGGTTCGAGAGAGTGCCGGCCAACAGGGACCATAGAAGAAAGAGGAAGACGATATCGCGGACAGAAGGAAGCAGAAAATAGGGGGCTGATTCGGAAAATGTACTTCGAAATCCAGCCGGAGATGGGAGCATCAATGTGTGAAAGTGTATGCGGATGGGAGAAAGGATGCCAGCGGAATTGCGGTTAAAAGTTTCGCCACTTAATGGTATTGGCGGGAATCTATTCAATTAGGCGAAAGAAATGGATAGCAGACAGAAGAAGCATGTTGTCATCGTGGGAGCGGGGTTCGGCGGGCTCACGGCTGTGCAGCGGATTGCGCGCCTTCCGGTGCGGGTTACCGTAATCGATCGGCGGAACCATCATACTTTCCAGCCCTTGCTCTACCAGGTGGCTACCGCAGGGCTTTCTCCGGGAGAGATTGCGGCTCCGATCCGGTCGATACTGAAGTCGCACGCGAATGTCGAGGTGCTGCTGGAAGAGGTCGTTGACTTCAGAGTGGATGACAAGAAAGTAGTTACCGACTACCAGACGCTCGATTACGACTATCTGGTAGTGGCTTCCGGCGCGACGCACGCTTATTTCGGGCATGAGGAATGGGCTCCGCTGGCGCCTGGGCTGAAGATGATTGAGGACGCGCTGGAGATCCGGCGGCGAGTGCTGCTGGCTTTTGAACTGGCCGAGCGGCAAGGTGACACGGGAGTGCCGCTGCAATTTGTAGTGGTGGGAGGCGGACCCACGGGCGTCGAGCTGGCTGGGACGCTGGCGGAGATTGCGCGTCACGCGATGACGCATGAGTTCCGGCGCATCAAGCCAGAGCAGAGCCGCATATTGCTGATCGAAGGCGGCTCGCGGGTTTTGCCCGCATATTCGGACGATCTTTCGCGCAAGGCCGAGGAGCAGTTGAAGCGGCTGGGAGTGGAGGTTCGGACCTCGAAGATGGTCACGTGCATCGAAGCGGGATCGGTGTGGACGGGAGAAGAACGGATTCCGGCAGCGGTCGTGTTGTGGGCTGCGGGCGTGGCGGCTTCTCCGCTGGGGCGGAAGCTGGGCGCGCAGGTGGACAAGGCTGGCCGGGTGCTGGTGGCGCCGGATCTGAGCATTCCGGGACATCGCGAAGTGATGGTGATAGGCGATCTGGCGGCGCTGAACGATGAGCATGGCAAACTGCTGCCGGGAGTGGCGCAGGTCGCGATCCAGGAGGGGAAGTTTGTGGGAGACATGATTGCGCGCGATCTTCAGAATCAGGCGCGGCGTGACTTTCACTATCACGATAAGGGAAGCCTGGCAACGATCGGGCGCAATGCTGCGGTGGCGCAATTTCCCGGGTTTCAACTGTCGGGATATTTTGCCTGGCTAGCGTGGCTGTTCATTCACATTCTTTTTCTGATCGGATTCCGCAACCGTCTGGTGGTGATGATCAACTGGGCGTGGTCGTATATGACTTATGAGCGCGGGGCGCGGCTGATTACCGGGAGCGACCATCTAAATGGGTGGGAGCAATCGCAAAACACGCAGCCGCAGGGGCTGGCCCAAAAGGAACAGGTTAAGACCGATGCTGAGAAAGCGGGCGAGGCATCCCCCGCGGTCGGACAGCGGAGTGCATGATCGGCGGCGATCCGTGCCGATATAATCAAGTTGTGGTGAAACGTGCTGCCTGCCTATTGCTGGTTCCGGTCGTCTTCTTTCTCTGCGCGGCGCTTCACGCCCAGGAAACATCCACGTCGGCTGCGACTTCGGGCCGGACTCTGCTGGTGATTCCATTCGAAAATACTTCTCCGACTCCTGGCCTGGAATGGCTGGGCGAGGCGTTTCCGGCGGCATTTGGGTGGCAACTGGATTCTCCGCTGCTTTATGTGGTGACGCGGGAGGAGCGGTTGCGAGCCTACGACCGACAAGGGATTCCGGCGGGCGTGCATCCTTCACGGGCGACAATTTACCGAATCGCCGAGCAGATGGACGTCGATTATGCGGTGCTTGGTTCTTACAGCTACGACGGGACCAATTTGACGGCGACCGCGCAGGTGCTCGACATGCGGGCGCAAAAGCTGATGCCGGCTTTTTCCGAGTCGGCGCGACTTAGCGAACTGGGAAATTTGCAATCGGCGCTGGCCTGGGATGTGCTGCGGGCGGTACGCACGAATTTTTCGGTGCCACAGGATCGCTATGTTGCGGGCGTTCCGCCCATGCGACTGGACGCGATGGAAAGTTTCATCCGCGGAATGCTGGCGACTACTGGCGACGAGAAACTTGAGCACTTTCGGGATGCCGTCCGCCTCAACCCCGCGTTTTCCGAGGCGTGGCTGGAGTTAGGCAAAGCTCTGTTCGGACAAAAACTTTACGAGCCCGCCATGGCTTCGTTTGAGAAGATCCCGGCGTCCGCCAAGAGCGCGCGCGAGGCCAACTTTTATCTCGGGCTCAGCAGCTACGCGCATGGAGACTTCGACAAGGCGGAAACTGCGTTTGAGTTTGTGGCAGCGCGACTGCCGCTGGCCGAGGTCTACAACAACCTGGGAGTAGTCGCCGACAGGCGCGGACAGAAAAAAGCCGCGGAATATTTTGAACGCGCGATTCAGAATGATCCGAGCGATCCCGACTATCACTTCAACCTGGGAGTCACTCTCAGCCGAACGGGCGATAAGGCGAAGGCCGCTCGGGAATTGCGGATCGCGCTCGATGATCGCCCAGGCGATGCCGAAGCCAAGGCGTTGCTGGATTCTCTGGGGACTCCATCAGCGGGTGCTCCTTCGTTGAAGTTGCCCTCCGAGCGTTTGAATCGCAACTACCAGGAGAGCGCGTTCCGGGAGATGACTACGCAAATGCAGGGTTGGGCGGAGGCGCAGTTTGCACGGTCGAACCCCCGGGCACATGCGCTCTACCATGTGGAACTTGGCCGCGAGTTGCTGGCGCATGGCTTCAGTACCGAGGCCGAGACGGAGTTCCGGCACGCTGCCGCCGTGGATCCTTCGAGTCCGGCGCCGTTGGCGGCACTGGCGGATGTTTACGATTCGCGCGGCGATGCTGCGGGAGCGCGCGCGCAAGCCGAGGCTTCACTTCGGCTGCGTGAGTCCGCGGATGCTTACGCGGTTCTTGCGCGGCTGGATTTGCGGGAGAACCGAATGGATGCGGCTTCGACAAACGTCACCCGAGCGTTGCAACTGGATCCGCGGAATGCCCAGGCTCGCGATTTGAAGCAGGCGTTAGCGGCGAAGCTTGCGGAGGAACAGCGATGAAAACAGGTCTCAGCTCTCAGCTCTCAGCTCTCAGCGAACTACTGGATCAGACTCGGCTCTTGGCTCTTGGCTCTCGGCTTTCGGCTCTTGGCTTTCGGGTTGCGCTGGGGTTTCTGCTTGCCTGCGTGGTTTTCAGTGGTTCTTCTTTCGCTGAGGTTTTCAAGGTGGTGGTGGACGATGCTATTCAGCCTATTACCGCTGAGTACATTGGGCGGGCGCTGGAGACTGCGGCTGCCAATCACGACCAGGCTGTGCTGATCGAACTGAATACGCCGGGCGGGCTGGTGGATTCCACGCGCGAGATTATTGAAAAGATGTCGGGCTCGACGGTGCCTGTGATCGTGTACGTGACGCCCACCGGCGCGCACGCGGGCTCGGCTGGAATCTTCATTCTCGAGGCTGCTGATATTGCAGCCATGGCTCCGGGAACCAATGCCGGAGCGGCGCATCCGGTCACTTTGTATGGGAAGCCGGACGATACGATGATGAAGAAAATTGAGAACGATGTGGCCGCGCTGATGCGATCGGTTGCCTCCAAGCATGGACGCAATGTGGAGCTGGCTGAAAGTGCGGTGCGCGAGTCGAAGGCCTTTACCGAACAGGAAGCGCTCGACAAGAAGTTGATCGACTACGTTGCTACGGACGAGCGGGATCTGTTTCGCCAGATCAGCGCCAGGAGTTTCAAGCGCTTCAATGGGACGACTATGACGCTCAACGTGGCGAACGACCCGGTGCGCAATTATCCAATGACGCTCAAAGAACAGATCCTCTCCTACATCATGGACCCCAACATCACGCTGATTATTCTGATGGTGGGCGCGTTGTGCCTGTATGTCGAATTCAACCATCCCGGAGCGGTGGTGCCGGGTACGGTTGGTGTGATCTTTATCGTGCTGGCGGCGTTTGCCATGCACCTGCTGCCGATCCGCTTCGCGGCGCTGGCCATGATTCTGGTGGCTTTCGCCTTGTTCGCAGCGGAAGCGAAGTTCGCGAGTCATGGAGTGCTGACGGCCGGCGGAATTGTGCTGTTGACGCTGGGTGGACTGTTGCTAGTGGATGGGCCGATTCCGGAGATGCGCGTGCGATTGGTGACAGCGCTGGCGGTTGCCATTCCGCTGGGAATGATTACAGCTTTTCTGATGCGCATTGCGGTGCGGGCGCGGCGAAATAAGGTGGTCACGGGAAAACAAGGATTGGTCGGGGAGATTGGGGTTGCCGAGACCGCGTTGTCTCCCGGCGGCAAGGTTTTCGTGCACGGGGAGCTCTGGGATGCGGTGGCGGAGCTAGAGATTCCGGCGGGGGAACGGGTCGTAGTGCGGCAGGTGGATGGGCTTACGCTGCGAGTGGATCCGGCTGGGGCGGTCAGCCCGGTGATGACTTAATCCTATTGAGTCTGTTCGCGGCTGCACTACTTCTTGTAGACGACGGGGAGCGGTCCTTTTTCGAGGGCTTCGCGGTCCCAGATCATCTCATCGCGGCTATAGTTCGCGAGTTCGAAGTCCTGCGTGAGTTCCAACGCATCGGTGGGGCAGGCGTCTTCGCAGAGACCGCAGAACATGCAGCGGCTCAGGTCGTAAGTAAAGTTGGTGAGTTCCTTGCGACGGGTCTTTTCATTGCGCTCGCTGGTGACAACAATCAGGTGCTCGGGACACGCGAGGGCGCACAGGTCACAGGAGATGCAAAGGCTCTCGTTGGTATCGGGATTGACGTTCAGGCGCGGGGCCCCTCGATAGCGTTCCGCGACCTGCGGGCGCTCCAGCGGATATTGCTCGGTGTAGATTTCCTTGGGATGCTGGTAGCGGAAGGTCACGCCTAGCCCCTGCATCAGGTCGACCAGAAAGACTTTTCTGAGGATTTCGGTCATTCCCATAACCCGGCTAGGATACCACGGACGGGAGCGCTGCCGATGTGAGCGGTTCCGCAAGCGCGGGCCGGCTGGCACCGGCCCGGCGCTTCAGCGGGAAGATTGAAGACTACGGGTTCACCACCTGCTTCAAGGGCTGGTAGGTGCTGGGCAGGTAGTTGTTGTCGCCCAGGTAGGTGACGGTGACCACGTGCGGGCCGACGGGGATCGAGGCGGTCGAGATCTGTGCGACTCCACCGCTGAGCGGAGCCGAGCCAAGCACTCTGCCGCCCACGCTGAACTGGACCATCTCTCCATCGGGCGGCGGACCGGCGATCGAGGAGACGGTAGCAGTCAGGGTGATGGATTGTCCGAGTGCGGATGGATTCGCCGACGAACCCACGGTGGCGAACATCTTGGGACTCAGGATCGATAATCCGGCGTTGGTCGAGAGGGCGATGACTCCGAAATCGTTGATCTGGACGGAGTGAATCTGCAACGACTTCGCGATTCCAGCGAGGACCGTGAGGTCTTGCATGCCGGCAGCGGGCGTCCAGAGAAATGCGTGCAGAATGTTGGTCTTCTTGCTGGTCAGCGAAGTGCCTACGATCCATCCATTATTGTTGATGCCGAGAGCGGTGCTTTCGGAGCCACCGAGAGTGCCGAGATCGCTCATTCCGCCAACCTGGGTCCACGAGAATGCGTGCTTGAACAATTGCGTGTTGGGCGACTGACCGACTACGGTGCCAGCGTTGTTAATGGCCAGGGCCAGCGTGCCCGCGGGGCCCAGATCCTGCTCGCCGCCTTGCTGGGTCCAGGTGAAGCCCAGCGTGTTGTGGCTTCCGTTCGGATAGTAGTAGCCCGCGACCTGGTTGGAAAAATTGATGGCCACGGCGGTGGCGCCGCCGATGCTGGTGAGATTCGGAGTCAAATCCTGCATGCCGTTGGCGGCGGTCCACAGAAAAGCGTGCTGAAAGTCGGCTCCGTTGTAGGAAAGGCCGACGACCGCGCCGTCATCATTAACGCCACTGGCGGCGCTCAACCCGCCGCCGAGCGAACCCAGCCATTGCACGCCGGTCGCAGGCTGCCAGAAGAAAGCTTGCTGGATGCCCGAATTGTCGGGATCGCCGGCGCCGACCACGTCGCCGAAGTCGTCCATGGCGGAGCCGCCGCTGTTGATGCCGATCAGGTCAAGACCGATGAAACCCGCGGAACGGCTCCAGACCGAGACATTATAGGAAGTCGAGGTGCCGACATTCGCGAGGACTTGGCCGGGGTTGTTGATCGCCGTCAGAGAGGGGCTCGCGCCCGGGACCGATACGACGTTATACACGATCTGCGCGGAGGCAAGGATCGGAAGCGTAGCGACGAAGGCTGCAATCACCGAAAATTTCAGGATGTTTCTCATAGTCCCCCTGGGCAGATGCCGTACCGCCAACTGGCATCGAGCCGCAATACTCAAAGAGCAAGCGGGGTGCCGTTTTGGACTTCTGCTCCGTTGGAGGAATTCTCCGTAAGTTATTAATGCATATAGAGTTGGATGCATGGCTCGGATGTAACCGGGAGCGATTACGGACGCGAGGTTACCGGGCCGATTTCGCCGGAAGTTCCGCGTGAGAGAAATGAATTGCCCACACCAAAGGTAACCAATTGCGATCTGGTGTTTGCTGCGGGCGTTGGCGGGAGCTCGCAGTCTCATGCCGGGGCGGGCAGGGGTCCGAACAATTCAGGAGCGAGCAACCCTGGGGCGTCATTAATCCAGCGTAAAATTCAGACGTGAAATCCGGGCGTGAGAGATCTCCATCCGAAGTGCGTCGATCCCGTGAGGTGATGGCGGACCCGCGGCGAGAGGCGGCGCGGGCTGGCTCCGGCGATGCTGGCTCGGACGAGCTTTGGATGGAAGAGGCGCTACGGGCGGCGGCACGCGCGCTGGAAGCGGGAGAAGTGCCGGTCGGTGCGGTAGTTGTGCATCGCGGGCGGATCGTAGGGCGAGGATGGAACCGGAACCTGACGGACAACGATCCGAGCGCACACGCGGAAATCGTGGCGCTGCGCGCGGCGGGCGAAAACCTCGGTAACCACCGTCTGGGCGAGTGCGAACTGTTTGCTACAATTGAGCCGTGCGCGATGTGCGCGGGAGCCTTGGTGCATGCGCGCATTCGGCGGCTGGTGTACGGCGCGGACGATCCCAAGGCAGGGGCGGTACATTCCGTTCTGAGCGTGATCAATCACCCTGGGCTGAATCACCGGATGGAGATAAGCGGCGGCATTCTGGCGGGACGGTCGGCGGAGATCCTGCAGAAATTTTTCAGGAAGCGGCGCGAAGCGGCAGCGGTGCCGGAGAAGACCGGGCGCGACCGGGAGAAGTGATCCGCAGGCCGAGACGATGTCGAAGCCGTCACACATTTGAAGTTGTCCGACGCGGAGAGGTGCGTGAGTGGTTGAAACGATCCGCCTCGAAAGCGGACATACCTTAACGGGTATCGTGGGTTCAAATCCCACCCTCTCCGCCATTTGATTTATTTACATAAACATACAGACAATGATACAGTAGGTGATACAATCTTCCCCACTCAGGGGTCGTCACCTATGAACAAAGTAGTCAAGCTCACTAAGAGAGTTCGAACCCAAAAAGGACTCCGTTACTGCCCGGTCGTAATCGCTCCCAATGGCCGAGTGAAACCCGATTGGGTGAAAGTCAACGGCCATGCTGAGAGGCACCCCGAAGGTGGCTACTATGTCGAGTGGTGCGTAGGCTCGAAACGGGTACGGAAGTCAGCAGGCAAGGACGCAGCCAACGCCAGCGCTCAACGCCACCGCAAAGAAAGCGAACTCAATGCGGTGAACAATGGCGTTGTTGTGCTCCCGGAAAATGGCAATGCCCACCGATCACTTGCTGCCTCGGTTGCTGACTATCTTGCGGACGTGAAACTCACGCACAAACCCAGAAGCTCCGCAGCGTATTCCACAGCCATGTCGTATTTCCTAGAATCCTGCCCGAAACTCTATCTTGAGGATGTTGAACGCCGCGATCTGCTCAAGTTCTCCGCATTCCTGCGGGATGAGAAAGATCAGGCCCCGCGCTCCGTGTACAACAAATTCGAGCACGTGATGACATTCCTGAAGGCTCAAGGCATTCGCGCGCTGGTGGGAAAGAACGACTGGCCCCGCTACGCCGAGGAGGAGCCGGAGATTTACGAGAAGGAGGAAGTCAACACCCTGTTCGCAAACTGCGACCCAGAAGAACGGCTTTGGTTTGAGTTCTTCCTCATGACCGGGATGCGGGAGCAGGAGATCATGCACTGCTACTGGTCGGATGTGAACCTCGCCGCATCCACCGTCAAAGTGAGCCACAAGCCAGACAGAGGATGGACACCGAAGGCTTACAAGGAGCGCACGGTTCCGATACCCGCGAAGCTTGTGAAGAGTCTGAAGGCATGGAAGCTAAAAAGCGCTGACAAGAACTGTAACCTGTTATTTCCCACTTCCGGATGCAACCCCAAGTTGAACTTTCTGGACGATCTCAAGGCCGTTGCCGAGCGAGCGAAGCTGGACAAAGAAAACTTCCGGCTGCATAAGTTCAGAGCGACGTTCGCAACTTGGGCGCTGTGGAAAGGGGTCGATCTGCGGACGGTGCAATTGTGGATGGGACATAAAGACATTGAAAGCACGATGCGTTATCTGAAGCCATCGCGCAGTAAAGAGACCCACGCGAAGGTGAACGAGATTTTCGATGATCTCGCAGGATAGAGTGAAAAATCGGAGTAGAACCGCCGCCGCCAGCCTTTTCAGTGCTACTTTATGCTGTATTTACAATAACTTATGTGACTCCAGGTGGCCTCCTAAGTCCTTGAGAAGACGTGAGGGACATGCGAATCGTGGGTTGAATCTGTGGGTTCAGAAGTGAAGACTCAATTGTTTGTGGGCCGGCAAACAGGATCACACTTGCTCTTGTGCGGTGGGATAGCTTCAAGGCATCCGGGGTGAACATAACCTCTTTGTCCATTCACAGTTCTGATTATTCCTTCCTCACCAATGGTGACGTGTCCCAAGAGTTGGACGGTATCCCCTTTCGCCAGACCAGCACCATTATTGCGTTTGAGCTTTTTGATCTTTGGCAGGCGCGCGTTTGAGTTCGGCGACGAGTTGCTGGAATTTGGGGTTGGGGTGGAGTTTCTTCAGGTCCGGCTCACTGATCAAGTACACGGTTTCTTTAAACCCGTTGTCGATCGCCTCGCGGAGAAATTGAAGCGCGTCGTCGGGATGGTTGGACGCTGCTGCCACGCACGCGAAGTAATAACCTACCGGCAATGCGTCCCAATGTCCTTGGATATCGCCTTGCCGCTGGATCACATCCCGAAACAGCCTTTTTGTTTCTGCATAGCGATCTGTTAAAGCAAGCACGATGCCAAGTTGCTGAAGTGCAATCATTGTATACATGCGCTGCGGACCCAGATTGCGCAAGTTTTCTTC
>JBEKOW010000010.1:0-33922 GCA_049521375.1 Terriglobales bacterium | reverse complement strand
CCGGCGTTGCAGGTGATGCCGACCGGCTTGTTGATCGGATTGTCGTAGTTCTGGAGCACTGCGACCCTTAATCCGTTCGCTTCCTGCAGGTTGAAATACTGGGGCGCCATGCTGAAACTGGAATCGCCCTTGTAGTGAGTGATCTGCTCCTCATAGGTCAACCGGGTTTGCGATACGGGCTTCCATTCGACCGATCCGGTCCAGTCGTCCGTGCTGTTGCGCTGATTCTCCTGGAGCAGCACGTCGTAGGAACCGGCAACCTGATAACCGCTGGGCGAAAGGCTCGGACCCTGGAAGACATTCTGCGAGTAGCCGACGCGGAAGGTCACCTTAGACAGCGGAAGCAGTGTAAGGTTGGTGTCCGTCATGCGCCGCACCGAGTTGTTCAGAAACGGCGACTCCGCCACCTGCGGCCACGCGTAGGAACCCGTGGGCATCGCGGGGGGACCGATTGGAATCGACTGGCCGGGCGGAAGGTTCGGATTGCCCAGCAGGTTGTAGTCGAAGTACTGGCGGTCGCGGCGGAACAAGCCGGAAAATTCGTACAGCTTGCCCTTGGAGAATTCCAGCTTGGCAATGTTGTTCGGATCGCCGCCGAAACCGGCGGCAAAGGCCTTCAAATGATCGACGAGCGTGTGCTTCGTGTCGGGTAGCGCGCGCAACTCATAGGTCTCGCCCAGTATGCGCGGACCGGACTGCTGGTTGACCAGCGTGTCGTACATGGCACCGCTACCGTCGATATTGGCCACATGTCCGCCCAGATCGATCGACTCATGAAGCGTGTAGCCGTCCGGAGCGGCCTGGTGGGACACAAATATCGGTAGCTGCGCGACCGCGGTGCCCGCCGTCAAGCCCAAAATGGCTGTGGCCACGCTCCCGACAATGCGTCGGGCCGCAACAACACGCTTTTCGCCCAACCGCCGGGAAATCCATCCTGGGTTAATCATGATTGAAAGCCTCACTTGAAACACCTTGCTCGTCGAGACCTTGAATCCCTAAGCGCAATCGAAGCGCGGCGCAATTCTCCCGGCGCGTTGCAATCCAGTCGACTCCTACCTGAGGAACGCCGCATTCATGTTCGAGCCATGAATATAGGTATGGCAGTTCGTACAAGTTATGGTTTCCGACGAGCCCGCGCTCATTCCGTGAACCGTGTTGGCGGCTACCCCGCTGTGGCACTGGTTGCAGAGCGGGTTAATGGCCGGCATATTCAGCAGGCGGGGATTCTGCGAACCGTGCGGAGTGTGGCATCCCAAGCACCCCTCCGCCTTGATCGCGACGTGTTCATAGACGAACGGCCCGCGCGTCTCGGTGTGGCACTTGGTGCAGATCATGTTCTGGTCGGCCGTGGACTTCAGGTTGTTGGCTAAGAAGGTGCCGTGCACGTCGTGGCAATCGCTGCAGGTAATTAAGCCTTCGTTCACCTTGTGGTGGAACGGCATGTTGAACGCCGGTTTAGTGTCGGCGTGGCATTGGAAGCAGAGCTTAGGCTGCGCAACCTTCAGCAGGTTTTCTTCTTCGTTGCTTTGATGAACGCTGTGGCAGCTGATACAGCTGACGTTCGCCCTGGCATGGGGCGAGCGCTCAAAGTTCGGGTGCGCTCCCGCGTGACAGGTCAGGCACTTGGCGTCAACCTCTTTCGTCGAAGCGTTCTTGAACGTATAGATCTTGCTCACGTCGCCGCCGCCGGCTACGTGCTCCGCACCCGGACCATGGCAGCCCTCGCACCCCTGCTTCGAGGGCCCGCCCTGCTTATTCAGCGTAGTCTTCAAGTGCGGAGTTTTCTCCCACGAGTTATAAATCTCCTCATGGCAGGTTTTGCAGGTTTCCGCGCCAACATACTTGGAGGGTTCGGCCGAAGGCGCGCCGGGCCCAGCCACGCCGGCGGATTGAGCGGTCCCGGATTGGCCACTCTCGTTGGCGATCGGATGACCAACCTGGCCCAGAGCCGAAGCGGCGAGGCAATAGGACAGGAACGCGACTGAAGCAGCGTAAGACGCCATGGAGTTTGATGGCATGTGGATATTTGTTTAACAGCCAACAAACTACTGCAATTCGCAATTTCGCGATGGTCAATATTGCTCACTCTAAAAAATAAAGAGCGGGGATTCGCTCATGAAGGGCATTCAGGCGCGGCGGGAGTAGGGAAATGGTTTTAGATCGTTTTGACGGAATAGCGATCGACGGTTTCCGGGTAGAGAAGACAGTGAAGCACGCGGCGGTAATCCAAGTGGTGTCTCTATGCGTGGGCAGAGGGGTTCTAGAAAAAGACGAAATAACAGCTAGCACTGGTTTGACCTCTGGAGATATTGACTGCGGGGCGATTTGAAGGCGAAAGGTCCCTCGCCGCCATCTCCCAAAGTTATGCTTTTCCGGGCCTTGCCCGTTATTGATTCGTTATATTCGCAAAGAGGAATGCTCTATCCACTTTTTCTGCAAGTCCCCTCCGCTGATACCGGCGCTTCCTAAGCGACCGGCATGACTTCCCGACCCCATGTTTGACTGTTCAAATTCTCGTCGGATGGGAATCGAGAGCATGCAACGATCTGTTCCGCCTTGCTCATTCCGCCGACTTGATTGTGTTTCGCGTGACTGCCGATCGACCGCTACGGAATTCTGCTGCTGGCCGGCATCTGTTTCTGACGGCACAGATAAAGAAATGCGAACGCCACGGCCACCGCGAACATTCCCCACTTGACCGACAGCAGTGTCCAGAAGATGCCCAAGTAGTCAAGTTCCCGCATCCAAAGGAACTTTTGGATTAGGCCGAGACAAAGTCCAAGAACGACGACGAACGCGGCGGCTGAAAATAGACTCCATCTCAGGAGGTGGCGTGTCTTGGGTGGCACGCTTCGGTGGCCGATATCTTGCGGTCCATTTGTCTTCTCGGGCGTGATTCTCTCAACTAGGGTAGCGCTCATTATGCATTCACCGTGGGATTCTCTGAAGTCCTGCACACTATCAGGCAAGCGGCGATGTCAAATCTGGTCAATTGTGCACATGCCTG
Organism: Terriglobales bacterium; assembly: GCA_049521375.1. Taxonomy (GTDB): domain Bacteria; phylum Acidobacteriota; class Terriglobia; order Terriglobales; family Acidobacteriaceae; genus Acidiflorens. Next base: position 30,915 of record JBEKOW010000010.1, on the reverse strand, counting down.
TACGGAATGTGCAGGCCTGCCTGATGAATGCATGGGAGGAAAGCTTGCGCCCGGCTTCCAACCTGTGAGATCACGGGACTATTGCGTTGAATAAATTGAATTGTGATCCTAATTGCACAGAAAAACGTTCCGCCGTCTGCCGCGGCTACTTCTTTATCAGAGTCTGGATACCATTCCAGGTAATTTCGGCGCCGATGCAAAGCAGAATAAAGGACATCACGCGCAGAATACCCTGCGTAATCGAGGGCGAGAGTTTGGCCGTCATCAGATCGGCATAGGCATAACTGAAGTAAATGACAATGCCGATGAGGAGCGTCGCAAAAAGCAGGCCCAGATGAGCGAGGGCCGAATAGAGCAGCGATGGGTTGGAGGCGTGGGCGGCCAGCGTGAGGGCCACGACGATGGTCCCCGGGCCGGCCGTGATGGGAAAGGTGAGCGGGTAGAATATCTTGTCTTGCAGCCTCTCGGAAGATGCTGAGATTGGAGCGGCCTTACTTTCGGGTTCTTGCTGGTTTAGCCATCCCCACCCCATGATGGCGAGGACAAGACCACCGGCAACTTGCACGATGGGCAGAGAAATTCCAAAGAAGCGAAGTATGTAGCCGCCTGCCATTTGGATGATCAGCAGGAACCAGATTGTGCTGACGGCAATCTTCCGCGCCAGTACCTTCATGGTGGGAGGGTTAGGGTTCCCCACCACCGACAAAAACAGCACGGCCGAGCCGATCGGGTTGATGACGGGGACGAGCGCACTGAACCCGAGAGGAATAAATCTGAGAACGAGCAGGAGTTCTTTCACGGTTTCCCTCAGGTGTCCAACGGAGGAACCATTATATGAAAGCTGTTTATGGTGCGTGGCCTTGGGCACAAATCGGTCGCGGTGGGTTTCGAACCTGTCGAAGCTTGGGTTTGAGCAAGACCTTATGGTAGGAGAATCGAGCGCAGTGGGCCAGGTCGAATAGTGATCCTTATTGCACAGAAACGCACTCACTTGCTTGCTTAGCATGCGTATTGTGACCTTAAGGAGAAATGACAACATGTTGAAACGTATTCTGATCGTTACAGCCCTGACGTTTGTAGTAACGCTAACCGCAGTCGCGGCGGATCGCGACGATGATATTTCTCGCACTCAGAAGGCTGCCCAGGTCTTCCAGCAGATTATGGACACACCGGATCAGGGCATTCCTCACGGCCTGCTGGAATCGGCTAAATGCATCGCCATCATCCCAGGCGACAAGAAGTTCGCCTTCATCTTCGGTGGTAGCTACGGCCGGGGAGTGGCAACCTGTCGCACCGCGATCGGCTGGAGCGCTCCCATGTTTGTAGCGATCGATGGAGGCAGTGTGGGTTACCAGATTGGCGGTTCGTCCACCGATCTCGTGATGCTCTTCATGAACGATCACGCCCTGCAAAGTCTGATGAGCGACAAATTCAAGCTGGGAGCCGATGCTTCCGTAGCGGCGGGACCGGTTGGGCGCAACGCCGCTGCCGGCACTGATCTTAAGCTTAACGCAGAGATTCTCTCCTATTCACGTTCCAAGGGACTGTTTGCCGGAGTGAGCCTGAATGGCGCGGTGATGCAAGCCGACAAGAGCGGCGATCAAGCCATGTACGGCCACGATGTGAACCGGCGGGAGATTCTGAACGGCACCGTTGCCGTTCCTGCTTCAGCACAACCGCTGTTGGATGAAATCGGGGGATACACCCGGATGGCGAAAGCCGAATAGTACAGCTAAATCCTGGCACAGCCGAGGCCCAAAGGTCTGCCGGATCTTGGCCTTCACAGTCGTAGAGGTTGGGTGCGCTCATCCGGGCACGAGCCCAACCTCTACTCGTCTTCTAGCCGTTGGAAAATGTTAGGCTTCTCGTCGGCGCGGCGGTAGTTGGCGAGGGTAATTCGCGCACCCGTGTTTGTCGAACGCTTCCTTAATTCTTGACGGCGCCTGTACCGAAATAGGGCCAGTATTCGACATGATCCAACTGCAACCCCGCCGCAAACGTTTCATTCTCCGCTAAACCAACTCATTTGGCCACTACTATGTGCAGGGCGTGGGATACGCCACCATTCAGGACGTTCTTACCAGCGTGCAGTTTCCGCTCTACTTTCTCATCCTGCTGTTTGTGGCGAAGCTGTTGGCCACTTCTCTGACGCTCGGATCAGGAGCGTCGGCCGGCGTATTTTCCCCGGCACTGTTCCTGGGCGCAACTGCTGGAGGCGCATACGGTCTCCTGCTGCACCGGCTATTCCCCGGTCTTGGAGTCGCCGCGCCCGCGTTTGCCGTGGTTGGGATCGGTGGCGTTGTCGGTGGCGCGACGGGTGCAGCCCTGGCTGCCATCGTGATGATCTTCGAGATGACGCTCGACTATACGGTGATCATTCCACTCACCCTGACGGTTGCCATCAGCTACGCCATCCGGAAAGTCGGTTCTTCTTTTGGTTCGTCCATGGGGCAGCTCTTGCGCCTGCCTGCATGGCAAAAAGTCCACCAACTCGCCCCGCAGCGGTGCTTGCCTATGCCGGTCTCGGTGTGTCGATGACTTGCGGTACGCCGTGGCCTTTGGCCTCTGGAGCGTGCCTACCAGCAGCGAGAGCGCCCACAGGATTGCCGGCCCGACCGTTCGCGTCGACAGCGCCGCGTGGTCGCGAGTCGAAGCCATCACCGACTCTCCGACAGCACAAAGGTTCGGGGTGGCATGAAAATGCTCTCGCCTTCCACTTCAAACGGTGTAGCCCAGTTCCAGGACCCTATTGCTCTCCGGCGACAGAAGGAAGCGCTCTGCCTGCAGGTTGGAGGCACCGAGGACCTGCGCCCGTTTGCAAACCTTCCACGGATGCGATGATAAGTCTGTGCACTATGAACCACTTTTCTGGCGGGACAACACGAAAGCCCGCATCGCTGTCGTCGAGATGAACCTGATTCGTGCTGGGGAGAAGCGTCTCACGGTCTCGATAGTCGGGCCGCGGCGGAGTGACTGTTGTTCCAAATCCGCCAGGCGGAATGTCGAGCCCGCCCTTGAATCCTTGTAAGAAACGCCACGGTCAATATTGATCAGCAAGATAAGCACCGATGCCCGACGCTTGCTATGCAATTACCTCGATTATCGGGATAAGCTGCCGGCCTTTGCTTCTTGCGAAGCGACTTCACGGAGTATCCAGAATTTAACGGCGCAACAGTTGCAGATGGTCTTCAGGAAAGACTCTGAAGTCACTCAATCTGGAATCGTGAAACGAGCGGAAAACTCAAGTTCCGGATGGACCGCGGATAAGCGTGTTGACAAGACCGCAATGTTGGCGATCGCTTAAGATAGTCCTTTCTTAGCCTTGTTCTTTTTCGGGATCGCCGATTCGCAAAGAGGTTCCCCAAGCGCCGGAGCGTAGTGAAATAACCCGCTTCGACTACTCGAAAGCCGTAGTTTTCCCAACGTGTTTCCTGCCCACCCCGCTCCGCATGTTCCCGCAACGAGTGTGTCGTATCGACGACTGCAAGGTCTGATTGTCGATGGCAAATTAAACCTGTCCCTGAATGATCTTAGCCTGCTGTATAACCCTGCGAGTTTAACAAGCGGCGTACGTTCTCTCAACACTACTAACTATTGGCAGGCGGGCAACATTTGTCGCTTCTTTACACTAAGGTAATGGACTTGGTGATTGTTGTCACATTTCCCGACAAACGGCTGTTGGTATGCTCCACTGGGAGTAACAGACAGGGTATTTCTCATCGTCATAGGCGATATCGCAGGTCGACTGTTCGCGAGTTTGACCGTGGGAAGAACGACCGTAACAAACGAAACAATACAACTACTCAAGTTGGATAGCTCTAATGCCGACTTTTACAAGTTATGGCACGATGCGGGGCAAGCGGCAAACGTGGCGCCGGCGAACGGCCGCCCCGGCTTGCCGGTTGGTTATGCCGGGAAGAACGAGGCTGAGATTGAGGCAGGGAAAATGTGCCGAGTGTTAATCGCGGATGACGATCGTATCTCATGCAAGCTCCTGGGGGGCTTACTGACAAAGTGGGGATACGAAGTCGAAGTTGTACATGACGGCGATGACGCGCTGCGCGAACTGGTGAAACCGGACGCTCCCCAACTGGCGATCCTCGACTGGATGATGCCGGGCCTGGACGGAATTGAAGTCATAAAGAAATTGCGGGCCACCCACCGCGAGTCGGCGACGTATGTGTTGCTGCTGACGTCGAAGGGCCAGAAAGAAGACCTTCTGCGAGGCCTGGACGCGGGCGCCGATGACTATCTCAAGAAGCCCTTTGACGCCCAGGAGTTACGGGCCCGCCTGCGAGTAGGAACCGAGCACAAGAACATCGAAGCCGCGCTGCGCGAGGCGGAGCGGAAATATCGCGGGATCTTCGATCAGGCGGTGGTGGGAATTTTCCAGAGAACCCCGGAAGGGCGCTACCTGAGCGTCAATGCGGCGATGGCGGCTATTTTCGGATACGAGTCTCCGGAAGAAATGATCGCCATGGCCGACAACGCCAAACTCCACGTTGACGGCGCTCGCCGTGCCGAGTTCCAGAGCGAGTTGGATCGACTGGGAAGCGTCCAGAACTTCGAATGCGAGTTCTACCGCAAGGACGGGAGCAAGATCTGGATTTCTTCGAACACGCGCGTCATTCGTGAGGACGGGGTCGTAGTGCGGTATGAGGGAATGAACGAGGACATCACGGAGCGGAAGCGGACGGAACGATCGCTGAATCTGCTGCGCATGCTGATGGACCAGTCGAACGATTCGATCGAGGTCATGGATCCGGAGAACAGATGTTTCCTCGATTTCAACGAACGAGCCTGCCTGAATCTGGGCTATACGCGCGAAGAACTTCTGGGCCGGAGTCTTCTCGACGTCAACACTGCCCTCGACGAAGCCACGCTTCAAAGAATCACCGAGCAGTTGCAGAAATCCGGTTCCGCAATCGCGCAAACCCGCTACCGCCGGAAAGATGGGTCGACCTTTCCGGTCGAAGTGAGCATCAAGAGGGTTCATCTGGACCGGGTCTACGACCTGTGCGTGGCGCGGGACATGACGGAGCGGCAGCATGTGCAGCAACAGCTTTTGCAGGCGCAAAAACTGGAATCGATCGGGCAACTGGCGGCGGGGATCGCACACGAGATTAATACTCCGACGCAGTACATCGGAGACAATGTCCGGTTTCTAAAGGATTCTTTCGCGGATCTGAAGAGTCTGGTGGGCGCCTACGAGCGGCTCCTGGAAGCGGCGAAAGCCGACCACGTTTCCACCGAAACCGTGCGCGAAGTTGCGGCTGCGGTTGAATCCACCGACGTCAAGTATCTGATGGAGGAAATACCCAAAGCCATTGAGCAGACCTTGGAAGGCGTGGGACGCGTGTCAGGCCTGGTGGGGGCGATGAAGGACTTCTCCCATCCGGGTGGGAAGGACAAAACTCCGCTCGACCTGAATCGGGCGATCGAAAGCACACTGACGGTCGCGCGCAACGAATGGAAATATGTGGCGGAACTGGAGACGGAATTCGACCCGACGCTTCCCTTGGTTTCCTGCCTGCCCGGGGAATTCAACCAGGTAATCCTCAACCTGATCGTCAACGCGGCTCATGCCATTGCCGATGTGGTCGGAAAGGAAGGCCCACAACGGGGAAAAATCCGGGTCCAGACGCACAATTGCCCGGGGTTTGTCGAAATCCGGATTCAAGACACAGGAACTGGAATCCCGGAAAAGGTACGAACCCGGATCTTCGATCCTTTCTTTACCACCAAGGAAATCGGCAAGGGCACGGGGCAAGGGCTGTCGATTGCTCGCTCGGTAATCGTGGACAAGCACGGAGGAAGCATTCACTTCGAATCCGAAGAGGGCCAGGGCACAACATTTGTCATTAGGCTTCCTCATGACGGCAAGACTCTCGCCAAGGCGGTGTCGGCGTGAGACCGGATATGGCAGGCAAGCCGGTGAGTTCACAGGCCGCCTTCGGCTTTTCGGCCACGGCGATTTGGACGGAGGGGAGAGCCCAGCGCAGCAGCGCTCCCGAAAGAACCAGGAATTTTCGATTTCAAAGAGGACACAGGTGATCATGGCAAACGAAGTCATCAATGAAACAGAACTCTTAGAGCGGCTGGAAGGGGATGAGGAGCTTCTGCACGATCTGATCGACACTTTCCTGGCTGAATCAGGCACGCTGCTGCAGCAGGTCCTGGACGCCGTGGCACGACAGGATGGGCCGGCATTATATCGCTCGGCGCACCAACTGAAAGGCACGGTCAGTATTTTCGGGGGCCGGGAAGCGACGCAATCGGCGCTGGCGCTCGAGACGATGGGTCGCGAGCAGATTCTGGACAAGTCGGGAGAAGCAGCAGCACGACTGGAAGAGCATATGGCCGCTCTGGAGAAATCATTAGCTTGTCTGAAGGAGAAACATGCCCAGAGTCCTGGCCGCGCATGAGGATCGGATCTGCCGCAAATTCCGGGCCGGTCCTCGGATGAAGTCGGCATACGAGCCTGATCTCCTACACGAAGGCTATTGCCGCCAAGCTTCTCAAGCCCGACCGTCCACAACTGGCGATCCTCGACTGGATGATGCCGGGTTTCGACGGTCGGCAGGCGATCGAAGCGGTGCGTTCGGCTCGCAACCAGCTCCGCATTTTGATGCCGACCTCGAAGTCATCCTGTCGGGAAACCGGATTAGAAGAAAACCAGCAAGAAGCAGCCCCACGAGCATCCTCAGTTCGCAACTTAACGTAAAAGGATGGTCAGTCTTGATCCGATATATAGAGAAATTACGTGTATTAACGGGAGTGTTATTGCTTCTTGTTCTTGCTACTTACGGGACCTCCCAACAAACGCCACCCACGCAGAACTCCGGAGCGAACAGCAGCGACCTCGCTTCGCTGGACCTTGAGCAGCTGATGAATCTCAAGGTTACGACTGCTTCCCTGTTCAGCGATAAACTTTCGCAGGCCCCCGCGATCATGTCGGTGGTCACGAGCGACGAGCTTCGCCGCTTTGACGGGCTGACCCTGAACGAAATTTTGCAACGGGTTCCAGGCCTGACCGGGTCCACGCAATACTTCGTGGATCGCAGCATGGTGGCGGCACGCGGCGACCAGACGAAAACCGACGGCGGCCACATTTTATTTCTCATCAACGGACGGCCGACGCGGGAAGTAATGGAAGGCGGAGTGATTTCCGATCTTCTGGAGTCGTTTCCGGTAGAAATTCTGGAGCGTATCGAAATCATCAAAGGTCCAGGATCGGTTCTTTATGGCTCGAATGCTTTCTCGGCGGTGGTCAACTTGATCACCAGGAAAGCGGATTCCAGCCAGGTCAGCGTCAAAGCGATTGGGGGAGCAGGCGGGGCGGTCGATTCTACGGCAAACTTCATGTACAAGCTCGGAGCCCTGAGCGCCGTGGGGTCGTTTCAACTCCATGCCATGCCCGACTGGAACACCCTATATATCGTTCCGCCTTCGCAGCGGGATCTTTCCTTCGCGCCTCCCGTTCCAAACATCCAGGAGATAACAGTTGTGGACAAGGGCGTGGGCTCCTACCTCGGCATGAACTATAAAGGGCTGCGGTTCATGTCGTCTTTCACGGAATGGCAATCCACCGGATTCATCGAGGGGACCGTGAGCGGGACGCGCCTGACGCGTGATTTCGGGGATCTGGGCTATGACTACAAAGTCAATCCCCGCTGGGACATGAGCTTCGATCTGACCTTCACGCGGACCACGTTTGGCGAACCTGTCTTTCCCTACGTCAGAAGGGATGCGGACGAATTCATTGCGGAGTGGACCAATCTCATCCGGCTGACTTCCAAGGACCGGCTGTCGGCGGGCGGCCTTTTCAATCGCGTTGAGGGCCAGGAGTGGTTCACCGCCACCGACCCTGCCACCGTGGACGCGCAAGGCAGGACTTTTGGAGGCGCATTTTATGCGCAGCTCGACCATCAGCTGATCAAAGACGTGAAACTGATCGCCGGCTTCCAGACCAACAAGATCGGCAGTATTTCTCTCAATACCGTTCCGCGCGGCGGCGTGATCTGGGCGCCCACCTCCCGCACCAGCATCAAAGCGCTTTACAGCCAGGCGTTTCGCGCGCCGAGCCTCGACGAAACCCTTCTCAATAACCCGGGCTTGGGCGGCAATCCCAATCTGAAGCCGGAAAAAGTCGCGACTTTCGACGTAGGAGCATACTTCGACGGCAGCCGGACTCAATTCGGCATCGACTATTTTCACAGCAAGTTCACGGACAACATCGTAAATCTCCCGGGACCGACACGGGCGGTCTACTTTAACCTCGGACAAGTTACGTTCAATGGCGTAGAAGTTGAAGGCAAGTATTATTTTCGCAAGGACTTCTTCCTGCAAGGCTCAACTCTTTATCAAACCAATGTGGATGGTACCGGAAAGTCGAATGTCTCGCCCGTCCCGACGATTGGATTCAAGACCGGTGTGAGTTATGAGAACAGCCACCAGCTCACTGCCGGTCTGTTCGACGTGTCCGACGGACCGTTCCCCGGTTACACGGCGGTCAATCCCCTGCAGGGGTGGCATCACATTCTCAACGGAAATTTCAGGTACGACGTTTCCCGGTATCTCCCGTTTGGCGACCGCGCCGGAATCGCCGCCGTCGCCCACGCCAACAACCTGACAAACGAGCCGATTTGGCTGCCCAGCGGATTCAGCAGCGTGGACACGGTTCCGGTCCAACAGGGGCGCGTTTTGTTTGCGGGTTTGGAATTTTCGCTTGGTAAGAACTGAGTAAGGCAGCCACAACGGTGACATAGAAAACATGGCAGCCAGAGCAGAGTAGGTATGTGAAGTTACAGTGAATTTGGAAAAAAGTGGGGGGGGGTACCCCCCCCTATCCAAAATGAGCTAAGTAACTGATAACAAGATCGTTACATGTAAAGTATCAGAAAGATTGGACTTAGCCTTGAATTTCTCCTTTTGGCGTGCAGTTGCGGGGTGGGGACCGGGGCCATAAGTTGTCAAATAGCGAGGGAAAATTTGCGACCGAAAACGTCTTAGTCTCTGGAGACGGGGCGCAGTTTTCGATGGTCGACTGCCGGGCAATCTTATCGAGGACGGTGGTGTAAGTCTGTGATGAGCGTACGGCAAAAGTGTGATGAAAACAGATTGCAGAAATTTAATCTCTGGTAATAGGGGTCTAGCCTTGTTTACAACCAAACAGTTGCGAGTACTGATAACCTTGTCCATAACTCTGGTGCTTACCACTTATGCGATGCCACAACAGGCTACGCCTCCCCAGAACCCTGCGACCACGGCGGGCGATCTGGCTTCGCTGGACCTTGAGCAGCTGATGAATCTCAAGGTTACAACCGCGTCGCTGTTCAGCGACAAGCTGTCGGAAGCTCCAGGGATCATGTCGGTGGTTACGGGCGACGAACTCCGCCGCTTTGGCGGACTGACGCTGGGCGAGATCCTGGACCGGGTTCCGGGCTTGACGCAATCCAGCCAGTATTTCACCGATCGCAGCCTGATCGCCGCGGATGGCGACCAAACGAAGACTTCCGGCGCGCACATCCTGTTCCTGATCAATGGGCGCCCCACGCGGGAAGTGATGGAAGGCGGGATTATTTCCGATCTGCTGGAATCGTTCCCGGTCGACATCCTCGAGCGCATCGAGATCATTCGAGGACCCGGTTCGGTCCTCTACGGCTCCAATGCCTTCTCGGCCGTGGTAAATCTCATCACGCGGAAGGCGGTCAGCAACCAGGCAAGCATTCGCGGCCTGGTCGGACCCAACGGCGCTCTGGCATCGTCGGGACACTTCCTCTATAAGAATGGCGACTTCAGCATGGTGGGCGCGTCGCAGATTCACCTGGCGCCGAACTGGGGCTTGACCTATCTAGTGCCTCCCCCTCTCCAGCACAACCCGGATGCTCCGCCCGAGCCGCCCTTCCACGATACGACGCTGGTCGACCGCGGCACAGGCGACTACCTGGGCATGAACTACAAGGGACTGAGTTTGATGTCCGCGTTCACGGAGTGGCAATCCACCGCCTTCGTACAAGGCGCGGTAGGGGAAACCCGCCAGACGCGAGACTTCGCCGACATCGGGTACGAACACAAGGTCCGAAGCAACTGGGACATGCAATTCAACGGAACTTTCACGCGCACGACGTTTGAGACATTTTCCTACCCCTATACGGATAGGGATTCCCACGAATTTGTCGCCGAATGGACGAACCTGATCACCCTCACCTCCAAGGACCGGCTGACGGCGGGCATGCTGTTCGACCGCATCGCTGGAATTGAAGTGGCCAGCATCGACCACTATGCGGAAGACGCGGGGGGGAGTCGTCCCGCAGGCGGCTTCTACGCCCAGCTCGACCACCAGTTGCTGTCCACCGTGAAACTGGTCGGCGGTTTCCAGTCCAACAAATTCGCGGGCATACCTTTCTCCACCGTCCCGCGGGGTGGAATCATCTGGAGTCCCTCGAAGACGGCCAGTATCAAGGTGCTCTATGGTGAGGCGTTTCGCCCGCCCAGCATTGATGAAAGCACACTGAATCTACCCGATATCCATGGCAACTCCCAACTGGTGCCCGAAATCGTCGAGACCTTCGACCTGGGCTTGACTTTGCAGTACACGCACCTTCAGCTGGGCGCCGACTACTTTCATAATCACCAGATTCACAGCATCATTACCGGCGGCGAAGCTCCGATTCACTATGAGAATCTCGGCGGCGTTGTGTTCGACGGAGTTGTCGCCGAAGGCAAGTACTATTTCCGGCGCGACTTCTTCACGCAGGGCTCGTTCCTCTTTCAAACGAATCACGACCAGACCGGATCGAGCAACGTCACGCCCATTCCGAATTACGGATTCAAGGCGGGCATGAGTTACAAGAGCTATCGCGGGATGGAACTTGGCCTGTTTGATGTCTCCGACGGAAAACCCAAGGCTTACGCGTTCAATGTGAACCCGCTCACGGGCTGGCATAACAGCCTGAATGCGGAGGCGCGGCAGGACGTTTCCAGGTATTTGCATATGTCGGAAAAGAACACGGTTGCGCTGGCTGCTCACGCAAACGATCTCTTGAACCAGACGGTGTGGATGCCGGGCTTTGGCTTCTTCAACATCGATAGCATTCCCGTGCAGCAGGGCCGGACAGTGTATGCGGGGGTGGAATTTTCGCACGGGCAGCGCTGACCGCTGCCAGTCGAGATGCGCGGGGCGACCATTCGAGAGCAAAAACTGGTGACGATGCTTTATCCCAAGAACAGCTTCGGGCAGGGCCAAGAGGGTCAGCGGGCGCGCACTTCAGCCCGCGCCTGTGATGAGAGGCTGATTCATCCCGCCTGGAGTCCGCCGGATTGGGCTTCACCACATTCTTTCTCGTCTTTTTGCCGCAAAGCGGGGGCGAGTGCGCAAACATGATCTGCCAACAGTTTGGGGCCCACGACCGGCTGCCAAAGACGGTTTGGCGACGCGTGCATTCCTGTCACTCTCGTCACATCCCATTCCTTCTTTCACCTTTGGATCGAATGGGCACGACCTGCGAAACCACCTGATTTTGAGCGTTTGGGCTTCGCTTCAGTTCGGGATCCTCGCACTCATATTCCTTCTTTTCGCCGCCGGTCGAGCCTCTGCACAACAAACCGAGGAGTACCGGGTCAAGGCAGCCTTTCTATTTCACTTCGCACAACTGGTGGATTGGCCAGCTCCCTCTCCTGGAGAAGAAAACAAACCGCTCACCCTGTGCACGCTTGGCCAGGATCCGTTCGGCGGGGACCTGGAGACGACCCTGCAGGGGAAATCAATCGGCACCCGTCCCGTGCAGATACGGCATCTCAGGCAGCCGCAGGATGTGCCGGGGTGTCAGGTTGTGTTTGTCTCGGGCCGCGACCGCAAGCAAATGGTATCCCTGCTGGCGTCCTTAAAGGACGATGCCGTCCTCACGGTCGGGGAGAGCGATGATTTCGTGAAGCAAGGCGGCATGATTGGCTTCTGCATGGATAGCGATAAAGTGCGCTTCGACGTCAATGTTGACGCAGCCGCGCGCGCGAAACTGAAGATCAGTTCGCGGCTTCTGCTGCTGGCGAAAAGCGTCATCGGGAATCACCCGTAGTGGAGAAAACGATGTCATTCAGAAACTCGTCGATACAGACAAAACTGGCCTACCTGATTTTGTTTGCGACGCTGTTCGCGCTGTTGCTGGCATTTGTCGGGTTCGGCGTGTACGAAGGCAGCAATTTCCGCAAAGACACCGCGCGCGAGCTCTCCACGCTGGCGGACACGATGGGCACCAATAACGCGGTCTCGCTCGCTTTCGACGATAAGAGAACCGCCAACGACTTGCTGAGCGCGTTGAAAGCCGACCCGAGCATTGAAACGGCATGCCTGTTCGACAGCGACGGAAAACTATTCGCGACCTACCGGCGAGCCGGCCTGGCGGCCGGTACGCGCCAACCCCCCTTGCGTCCCGATGGAGACTACTTTCAGGCGAAAACCCTCACGTTGTACCGCGCGGTTTTTCTCGACAAGGAGAAAACCGGGACGATCGCTTTGGTGTACGACTTAAGCGGCTTCCGCGCCAAGACAATTCAGTACCTGAAGATCGCGGCCATCGTCCTAGTTCTTGCCAGCCTCATTACTTACCTGATCTCGGCTCCCCTGCTGCGTACGATCACAGCCCCATTGCGGCAGCTGGCGGCAGTCGCCACGCAAATCTCTCGGGAAGAAAACTATTCCCTGCGGGTGGGTGTGCTGGGATCCGACGAAATCGGAAGAGTGGTCGATTCCTTTAACCAGATGTTAGAGCGCGTGCAACAGCGGGATCTGGCATTGCTTTCCGTCAACGACGATCTGGAACTTCGCGTAAAGCAAAGAACGGAAGAGTTCGAAAGAGCGCGCGATGTCGCCGAAAAGGCCAGTCGGGCCAAGAGCGAATTTCTCGCCAACATGAGCCATGAGATTCGGACTCCCCTGAACGGCATCATCGGGATGACGGAACTGGCGCTCGATACCAGCCTCACCGCGGAACAACGAGAGTTTCTGCAGACCGTGCGGTTTTCCTCGGATGCGCTGCTGGGAGTGATCAACGATATTCTGGACTTCTCCAAGATTGAAGCGGGAAAAATCGATCTGGAAGAGGCGGACTTCAATTTGCGCGACTGCCTGGAATCCACGGTGCGCGCGATGGCGGTGCGCAGCAACGAAAAGGGGCTGGAGCTGATTTGTGGTGTGGCCGCCGACTTGCCGGAGTTTGTGCGCGGCGACTCGACCCGCATCCGGCAGGTGGTGACCAATCTGATCGGAAACGCTATCAAGTTCACGCATCGTGGGGAAGTCGCTCTGACGGTGGAACGGGACCCGGCTGGAGAAGTGCAGGGTGACGAATGCGGGCTGCATTTTGTCGTCTCGGATACCGGAATTGGCATACCCGAAGACAAGAAGGAGATGATTTTCCAGCCCTTCTCGCAGGCTGATACGTCGACCACGCGGCAATATGGGGGCACAGGGCTGGGTCTAACCATCACCACCCGCCTGGTAGGGATGATGGGGGGCAGGATCTGGCTGGAAAGCGAGTTCGGCCAAGGGTCGCAATTCCATTTCACCATGCGGTGCAGGACGTCCCAGATGAAAAGCCAGGCCGCAGGGGTGGGAGCCTCTCGATTGCTGCGCGGCGTAAAGGTTCTGGTGGTGGATGACAACCACACCAACCGCCGGATTCTGGAGGGAATATTTTCCAACTGGGAGATGAAGCCGAAGTCGGTGGAGAGCGTCGACGCCGCGCTGCTGGAGCTTTCGGCCGTCCGCCATGGCAGCGAACCCTACGAACTGATCGTCACTGACATGCACATGCCGGGAAAAGACGGCTTTGATCTGGTGGCGGCGATCCGGAAAGATCCCGACTTCGGCAACTCCACGATCATGATGCTGACTTCGGGCGTCGGCCATGAAGACGGGGAGCGGTGCAAGTCATTGGGAGTGGCGGCATTTTTGTCCAAACCGATTCGCCAATCGGAATTACGCGAGACGCTGCGCCGGCTTCTGAGCGCGGGTTCGCCCTCCTCGGCTCCCGTAGCTGCGAACGCGACGCCCCCGCCAGCCCCGCCGAAGGCGGGTCGACAGCTGCATATTCTCCTTGCGGAGGACAATCCCGTCAATCAAAAAGTCGCCAAGCGACTACTCGAGAAGAGGCACCACACAGTGGTCGTGGCGGGAAATGGATTACAGGCTCTGGACGCATTGCAGAAGCAAACGTTCGATCTGGTGCTAATGGACGTTCAAATGCCCGAAATGGACGGCATGGAAGCCACGGCCCGAATTCGCCTGGAGGAAGAAACCACGGGCAAACACCAGACCATCATCGCGCTGACTGCCCACGCGATGAAAGGAGACCGGGAACGCTGTCTGGAAGCGGGCATGGACGACTATCTGACGAAACCGATCCGCCACGAGGAATTAGACGCCATCCTGAATAAGCATTCAGCCGACGCCGCGGAGGACAAGGCGCTTTCCGCAGGCTCGGGCATTTGAAATCGCACCCGTGAGGCAGTGGGGGACGCTCCACAAATGGCGCGCCCGGTGGCCCGTTGCCGGGGTGCAACCCTTGCGGCCGCCGGAAGTTCACTTCCGCCGTTCTTGCGGGATGACCAGCCAAGATTTCGCGCGATGCCCTTTCTATTTCTTGGATCGTTGATAAAATGACGGGCAAACATGTAGCTTTGCATCACCTTCCGGAAACCTGCAATCCTGGCCATGAAAAATAGAGGTACGGGATGCGAGACTTTGGGAGCGGACTGGACAGCTCTCGTATGCAAGTGTCGTCATTAACCTAGGTATGAGGAGGAGAAATTGGTGAAAAGGATATTTCTGCTGGCGTGTCTCGCAGCGATTTGCAACTTGTACCTGTTCGCTCAAACCGTGGAGCAGCCGAGCAGGTTGCATCACAAGGGAAAGGTGGCGGTTTACGTTCCCCCTCCGGAAGCGCCGCAGGGTACGACCACGATCTACAGCAGCCTGGGGACGAATCCACAGAATCTTTACAACTACATCGACACCTGGTTGGTTTCGGGACCAAACTCCGTGGCCGTGATTGCCGACTTCATCGCTATGCCCTTTACCCCGGCGGCAGACTCTCATATTACCCAGGTGCGGGCCGCCATCCTTTGGTACGGAGATGGGGCGGACCGAGTAAACCTCAGCATTTATGCAGATGGTAAAGGTCGTCCGGGAAAACTGCTGGCGGGCCCTGTCACCGTCACCAACCTGCCCAAATCCTTCACCTGCTGCGGGCTCGCGGTCGCCGATTTTTCTTCAGTTCCGATAACCGGTGGAAAACAGTACTGGGTAGTGGCCGACACTCCCAAGACTGGCCCTGGAAGTGACTTCTTAGGCGAGTGGGCGGGGGCCGTTTCGCCCGTGCTTTTGCTCGCCGGCAACGCTGAAGAAACTGGCTGGGTCGCTTTTAACGGGAATGGACTGCCCGCCGGAGAGATCCTCGGGACGGTACCCTAGGAGATTTGCGGTTGTTTTCCCCTTGCGAAAAACCTGCCCTATCATTCCTTTGATAACAACTATCCGAGGCAGCCGCGATTCCTGATAGCCAGGCCGCGAACCAGGAATCGCGAGCGATGCCGCGTGGCTATTGTTCCGCAATCGCCTTCAGGTTTTTTAGCCCGCTCTCGAAGTGTTTACCGGCGATCCTGTCCATGCTCACAAAAACGCTCATGACCTTCATCAGATAGAGATTCGTACCCTCCATTTTCCAAACGACCCTGGTTGTCGCCCCGGCGGGTTCCAGCGTGAACCGATTGATGTTGTGAGCTTCGAACGGCTTCACGAAGTCCACCTTGATGGAGATCGTGCCTGGTAATATCGATTCCGTTATTTCCATTCGTCCTCTGCCGGCGCTACCCTTGCTGGTCCATTGCGAGATGGCTCCCTCACCGTTGGTGGCTCCGCTGTACGTCCTATCCATGGTGAGGTCTTCCCTGTCCTGTGGCGCCCAGCGATTCCAGTTGTGAAAGTCGTCGATGAGGGCAAAAATCCTCTCCGGCGGAGCTGCGATATGAATCGAACGCTCAACGTGGAACGTGTTGGGCTTGGTCAGAGCGAAAGCGAGAACAGCAACCACTGCGACGGCAATGCTGACCAGGATTCTCAGGATCATAGTCGTCCGTAACGAATGGCAGCTTAGACCGGTAAGTCGAGGAAAGCAAGGTTGTTGTGGGACCCGAACTCGAGGTTCCCACACCCGCTAAAGCATTCCGCCAATATGCCGATGCTATGACCGAACCCTCAACGAGGGCATTGCTCTCCCTCGTAGCCGTTAAGCATAGAACGACCGGGGAAAATACCTGGAATGAACAACTCGACTGCTGCCACTCTGAAGCCCCAGCTGTACGAACCTGGCGATGGCGCGCGCCGTCACCCGAACGATGACAACGTCGCCGGTTCGAGGCCGTCGCTCCCCGGCCCCACGAAATTGCGCGCCTTGGTCGTGGAAGACAGTGACGCCGACTTGGAATTTCTGGTGCGCGCTCTTCGAAAAGGCGGTTTTGAGCCGGACATCGACGTGGTGCAATCAGCGGCAGATTTTGCGGACCGCGTTTGTAAGAACCGGTACGAAATCGTCCTCGCCGACTACGGACTGCCCGGCTGGAATGGAATGGAAACGCTGGAAATTCTGCGCCGCGAGGGTCTCGATATTCCGGTCGTCATGGTGTCGGGGTCCATGGGCGAGATCAAGGCCGTCGAGTGCATCAAGCAGGGCGCGGCCGACTACGTACTCAAGGACCATCTGACGCGCTTGCCGCATGCGGTGCGGCGAGCGGTCGCGGATAAGCAACTGCGCGACGAGCACCGCCGTTCGCAGGAAGACTTGGCCCGCTCCAACCGCGACCTGGAACAATTCGCCTACGTGGCTTCCCACGACCTGCAGGAACCCTTGCGCATGGTGGCGACCTACACTCAGTTGCTGGCGGAGCGCTACCGCGGCAAGCTCGACGAAAACGCGGACAAATACATTCATTACGCGGTGGATGGCGCTCTTCGCATGCAGACCCTGGTGCATGACCTGCTGGCGTTTTCGCGTGTGGGCAGCAAGGGAACCGCTCTTAAGCTCACCGACTGCAACGCCGTGGTGGAGGCTGCGTTGAAGAATCTGCACGTCGCGGTTCAGGAAAGCGGGACGCAGATTATCCGATCCAACCTCCCGTCGGTTCTGGCCGACAGCTCGCAGTTGACCCAGGTCTTTCAGAATCTGCTGGGGAATGCGATCAAGTTTCGGGGCGCGGCCCCGCCGGTGATTCGCATCCGTGGGGAACTTGTAGCCCGGGAATGGGTCTTCTCGATTGCCGACAACGGCATCGGGATCGCTCCCGAGCAGGCGGATATCATTTTCGTGATCTTTAAGCGCCTGCATACCCGCACCGAGTATCCGGGCAGCGGAATCGGATTGGCGATCTGCAAGAAAATCGTCGAACAACATGGGGGCCGGATATGGGTTGAATCCGAAGCGGGGCTAGGCTCGACTTTCAAATTTACGATTCCGGCCGGCGGCGAACCTGAGGAGATTGATTTCCTTGAGTGACTCTCAAGCAGAAGTACTGATGGTGGACGACAGTCTCGCCGACATCGAGCTGACCAGCGAAGTGTTGGGCAAAACCAGATGGCTTCCCCACCTCAGCTCGGTCAACGATGGGGAGGAGGCAATTTCCTTTTTGCGCCGCCGCGGGAAATATGCAGCGGCCCCCAGGCCCGACCTCATTGTTCTCGATCTGAACATGCCTCGCAAAGACGGCCGCAGCGTCCTCACCGAGATCAAAACCGATCCCACGCTCGCCTGGATTCCAGTGGTCATTTTCACGACGTCCCATGCAAACTCCGACATAAACCGAAGTTATGAGCTGGGGGCAAACTGCTATCTCCGGAAGCCGGGAAACCTCGCCGACTTTGTCGCGCTCGTCGATCTCATGGCCAACTTCTGGCTGGGTTTTGTCAGCCTGCCATTTCAAAGGGAGGAGCACTAGTATCTCATCCGGCGACTACGGCAGTTGAGTTTCGGCAACCTGCACAGTTTCCACTTCGGGAATGTCTCGATCCTTTCGTGCGCCCAAAAAGTGCGCTGCCTCCACATTCCAGCCGATGACTGACTCATACTCGCTGTAGCCCGACGCTGAGGCCGCGGAAATTTTCATGGAACCTGCCTTTAATCCTCGCATTTCCAGAAATCGGACCCGGTTAATGGCATTTTGCTGCGCGCTGGGCGCGGCCAGCGGCACGCTCCTTTTGTCGGTCTGCATATATCGCATGGAGCGCCTGCAGTCCGGTTTGCGCAGCCCCGCGGTTACGGCTCTGTTCCACGATTGGACTGTGACCGCCCTGGGCACGGCGGGATTCATACTGCTTGCAAGCATCGCCGCATGGGCCTCGCTCCTGGTAGAACGCACCGATGCGGAGCGGCAGAAAGCGGAAGACTCGGCGCGGCGTCTGGCCGCCATTGTGATCAACTCCAATGATGCCATCGTCGGCAAGAGCCTCGATGGCACCATCGAGACCTGCAACCCCGGTGCTGAGGAGATGTACGGATACTCGGCGGCAGAAATGGTGGGACACCACGTCTCGATGCTCATTCCACCCGATCGCCTCGATGATTCCATCACCATCCTCGCCAGAATCAGCAAGGGCGAGACGGTGCGGCATTATGACACCTTACGGATGCGCAAGAACGGCCAGATCTTTCCAGTCTCGCTGTCGGTGGGCCCCATAAGGAACGAGGATGGAAAGATCGTCGGTGCGTCGGCCATCGCGCGCGATATGACAGAGAGCGAGCAAGCGAAAGAATCCATTCGTGCGCAGAAAGGTACGCTCCAGTTGCTCCTGGACACCATGGAAGAGGGCCTGGTGGCCGCCGACGAGAATGGGAAATTTCTGCTCTTTAATCAGGCTGCTCAAAAACTGGCCGGCCGCGGTCCGGCCGATCTGCCGATCGAGGGTTGGTCCTCCTACTACGAGATGTACGAAACGGACGGCGTCACGCCCCTCGCCACCGATCAGCTTCCACTGGTCCGGGCGATTCGGGGAGAAACGATCCGCGTGGAAATCATTGTGCGCAGTCCGCGAGTTCCCGAGGGCGCGTGGCTGGAATTCACAGGCCGGCCCGTGAAAGACGAATCCGGGGTCCTGCGGGGTGGGCTGGTTGTATTCCGCGATGTGACAACCTCGAAGGCCGCCGAGCGTGAAATTCAAAAACTGAACGACGAACTGGAGCAGCGGGTCCGCGATCGCACCATCCAGCTCGAAGCCGCCAACAAGGAAATGGAGGCTTTTACCTATTCCGTATCCCACGACCTGCGCGCTCCCTTGCGCCATATCAGCGGCTTCTCCCAGATCCTTTCCGAGGAGTTTGGCCCGGCACTTCCGCCGGAAGCGCAGCGTCATCTTCAGCGCATCGAAGACGGCACCCGCCGCATGGGGCAGCTCGTGGATGACCTGCTGACTCTGGCGCGCGTCGGGCGGCGTGATCTCAGCTTGCAGATCACCGGCCTCAATTCGGTGGTCGACGAAGTGATCAACGGCCTCGCCCTGGAGGTTGCAGGCCGCGAAATTGAATGGAAGATTGGCGCCCTCCCTTACGTTGAGTGCGATCCGGGCTTGATGAACCAGGTTTTTCAGAACCTCATTTCCAATGCGCTTAAGTTCACGCGCCCGCGCATACCCGCCGTGATCGAGATCGGGCAACAACATAAGGGCGGCGCGACCATCGTCTATGTCCGCGACAACGGAGTGGGATTCAGCATGAAATATGCGGGAAAGCTCTTCGGCGTCTTTCAACGCCTGCACCGTTCCGAGGATTTCGCAGGCACCGGGGTCGGCCTCGCCACCGTGCAACGCATTATCCAGAAACATGGCGGCCGAATCTGGGCAGAGGCTGAGTTGGATCGGGGCGCCACTTTTTATTTCCAGCTGGAAAATCTGGAGCAAACCGAGAACAAAACCGACGGCGCAACCGCAGGAAAAAACTAACACGGTGCTGCGGAGGAGGTAGCATGGCGGTACGGCAGATTGAAATCGTTCTGGTAGAAGACAATAATGAAGATCTCGAGCTAACCCTGCGCGCTCTGCAAAAAGAGCATATTGCCAACAACGTGTACGTCGCGCGCGATGGCGAGGAGGCTCTCGATTTCCTGTTCTGCAATGGCGTTCATGCCGACCGCGCCTTGGAGACCCCCCCAAAGCTCGTGCTTTTGGATCTGAAACTGCCCAAGATAGACGGTATCGACGTACTGAAACGCCTCAAGGCGGATCCTCGCACCCGGACGATTCCCGTCATCATCCTCACCTCCTCCAGGGAGGAGCGCGATTTGGTCGATAGCTATGGAGCCGGAGCGAACAGCTACATTCAGAAACCTGTGGACTTCGCGCAATTTCGGGAAACCGTGAAGGCCGCAGGCCTCTACTGGCTGGTGATCAATCAGGCTCCGGTTGCTAAAGTAACGACTCAGCTGGACGTGCGCCCATAGGATAACCATCCCTGCAGTCTCGAATCGCCCGGTGCCGGGCAGCGGCAGGTCTACGCCACAGCGCTCGCTGCCAGGCCCGTTCAACTTCCCCCCACCAACTTCCTATGCAACTGGCTGGTTCATATGTCAGAATCCCAGCCATGATTTGTGGGAGCCCTGACAATTTGAACCAAGTCCCCCCGTCGTTTGCCCCACGCTCGCCAAGGAGGCGTCACCACTAGTGGAACTCTACCGGTGGTTGCCACCCGAGGCCGCGAAGATTCTGCTGGTTCTTTTTCTGTCTTTCCTGATCGGATTAGAACGCGAGGAGCACAAGCTAGCCGCCGGTTCCTACTCGTTCGGCGGAGTGCGCACCTTTCCGCTCATCGGATTGATCGGCTACTCCATTGCCCTGCTCTCCGGCACGCAGCTCCTCCCGGTGACATTCGGGTTCCTGGTGGTTGGCGCCTTTCTGCTGTTGTCGTACTGGCACAAACTTTCATGCGTGCAAGGGGCCGGCGTCACGACAGAAATGTCGGGACTGGCTACCTACCTGGTCGGAGCGCTGGTTTGCTACGACCACTTGTGGATTGCGACCACCCTAAGCGTAGCGAGCCTTTTATTCCTGGAACTGAAAACGGGTCTGGAAAAACTCGCAAGCCGCGCCGCTCCTGAAGAAATTCTCACCTTCGCCAAGTTCCTCCTGCTGTCGGCAGTCATTCTGCCGGCACTTCCTAACCAGGAATTCGGACGCTTCCACCTCAACCCGTTCAAGACATGGCTGGTGGTGGTCGCGGTCAGCACAATTTCCTATGGCAGCTACATCCTGCAAAAGCTGACTAAAGAGCGAGGCGGGGTCGTCCTCACGGCATTTCTTGGCGGAGCCTATTCTTCGACGGTAACTACGGTAGCGATGTCCCGAAGAGCCGCGCGCGAGAACCGTCCCCATCTGTTTTCGGGCGGCATCTTAATCGCGTCCGGGATGATGTATCTGCGTCTCTCCGCGCTGCTGATGCTCTTCAATCGTCAACTTGGAGTGACGTTGGCGCCAGCCTGTCTCGTCCTCGCCGCTTCCGCTATCGCAACAGGATGGTTCTGGTCGCGTCGCCCGGACGCACAGGATTCAGTGATCAAGCGCGAGTTTGAGCCGAACAACCCGCTGGAGCTGATGGCCGCATTTCTCTTTGCGTTTTTCTTTCTGGCGATGCTCGTGATTACGCAGTTGGCGGTTACCTATCTGGGCCGGGCGGGCGTCAACATCCTCGCCGCCATCATGGGCGTCACTGATGTCGATCCTTTTATTATGGGAATGACCCAGGCCGCCGGGACCCTCACTCCCATGAAAGTCGCAGCCGTTGCGGTGATGATCGCGGCCGCCAGCAACAACTTGATCAAAGGAATTTACTCCTACAGCCTGGCCGACCGGAAAACCGGCATCCAGAGTCTTTCGCTTTTGATCGCTCTGGCGGCGGCCGGGCTCGTCCCGCTCCTTTGGCTGTGATTGCTCTGGCAGTTTCGGAAAAGCTCCAATACGCGCCGGACTTGGGAAGGGCACGAGTTCCACTGTGCCGTAACTGCCCCGCAACCGACAGCGGCTTCCAGCCGCTGGGGGAAGGCTGGGCTGGAAAGATATTTCCGCAGCTTGCTTAGGGCTGGCCCTGCGCCAGATCACTTCTCGAATGTGAGAGCCGTCATAGACTAGCCTGCCTCCCGCGGTTCATCATAAGAGCTCATCATGGTATTTGGAGGCAACGGATGGCAGTCATCAATGCGAAAAAAGGCGTGCTGGGAATTCTGACGGGAGGCGGGGATGTTCCCGGCCTGAATCCCGCAATTCGCGCAGTCACCATCCGCGCAATTCGCGAAGGCTACCAGGTCATCGGCATTCGCCGGGGATGGGCGGGTTTGGTCGACATCATTCGCGACAAAGACGCCGATAATTCGAACAATTTCCAATTGCTCTCCGAAGATGTAGTCAACCGCGCCGGACGCACCGGCGGCACGTTTCTTCACACCTCGCGCACCAATCCGAGCAAGGTCAGCAAGATCAGCGTTCCACCGCACCTGAAAGATGCCTTCCAGTCCGAGAAGAACGACCTAACCTCGGAGGTGCTCAAGAACCTCGAATGGCTCGGCATCGACTACATGATCCCTATCGGCGGCGACGATACGCTGAGCTACGGCGTGCGTCTCGATCAGGAAGGCGTGAAGGTTGTCGCCATTCCCAAGACCATGGACAATGACGTCCCCGGAACCGACTACTGCATCGGCTTCAGCACCTGCGTCACGCGCACCATCCAGATGGCCAACAGCCTTCGCACTTCCGCTGGTTCGCACGAGCGCTTCCTCGTATTGGAGGTCTTCGGACGTTATGCCGGCTACACTGCCATGCTTCCCACCATGGCCGGAGCCGCCAACCGTTGCGTCATTCCCGAACACAAATTCAACATGGAGCAGTTGACGGAATTGCTCGTTTACGACCGCAACCGCAATCCCAGCCGCTACTCGGTGGTATTAGTCTCGGAAGGCGCGATGTTCGAAGGCGGAGAAATGATCTTCTCCGGCGAGACCACCGATGCTTACGGCCATAGAAAACTGGGCGGCATCGGCGATCTCGTTTCCGAGCAACTCAAAGAATTGTCCGGGAAATTCAACAATGGGAAATCCATCGACATCATCAACCAGAAGCTTGGCTACCTGGTGCGTGGCGGCGACCCCGACGCCATCGACTCGATCGTCCCCATGGCCTACGGAAATCTGGCGCTCGACCTGATCCTCGGCCGCATCTACGGCCGGCTGGTGGTCTTGAAGAATGGACGCTACGACAACACGCCAATCGATGTTGTTACGGCAACCAAGAAAACCGTGAACGTGAAAGAGAACTACAACATCGAGCGCCTTCGTCCGCACTACAAGAGCTTCGAGATGAAACCGCTTTTCATCATGACCAGCGAAGCCGGATAACATGGAGTGGCGAATTCCGCATTGTTCTTCGCCGGGCTTTGCGTCTACGTCTGGTTCGCTTCCTTGAAAAAAGAAAAGGAGATCGGATGAATCACGATTTGGCAAATATCGACCCCGCAGGAAAGTATGTGGCCGACGCCGTTCTCGGCATCGACACGCTCTGGGGCGGAGACGTAATGTGTGCTTCCGGCACTGGCCGGTTCATCGCCGATTCCTGGTTTTCCGATCAGCCATTGCCTCCCGCTTATACTCATCCAGCAGCTGCGCGCCTCCGTGCGTCGGGTGGAGTCGCCGGCGAGAGCGTGGATCGTGCCGCGATTGAGCAGTATCTGCGTGAAGTCGACCTGCCCAAAGCCATTGCCGGAGTCCGCGAGGAAGCGGGCAAACTGATAGGGCCAACCGCAAAGTTGCGTAAGCCATATTTGATCGGCCTCGCTGATTGTCTGGAGACAATGTGGGATCTCGCCATGGAGGTGCTCGGCAAAGGTGAGCCGGTGCCCTATGCGCGCTGCGTGGAAGCCGCGACCGGGAAGCCGCCGGAACAGTCCCAACCGGAAGAGAAGCGGCGGCGTGCGGCCGAGTTGCTGGCGCGCGGAGGTTACGCGACATCAAAGCCTGGAAATGCGGCGGTGTTACTGGAGGCAGTCGATGCCTGGCGCCGCGATCGCGTCTCTCCGATGGCGTCGGTGCGCGCGCTGGGCGCGGCGGTGATCGCGCGTTTTGACAATCTCAGTGCGAAGAATTTGTTGCCCTATCTTCCCAAAGAACTCGCGCCCGTGCCGCGAGCCAATATCGATTTCCTCGCCATCAAGGATGCCTGGTTCTCCGGCTCGATGAACTATATCGGCCGCGCAAGAAACGCCGACGGCTCCCCCCAATACGAAGCGACGTACGAGATCAACGCCTCGCTGCAAATTTCGTTTCCGGAGTTTGAACAACTTGTGAGTCACGAGGTTGTGCCCGGACATGTCACTACGTTTGCTTACCTGCAGGATTTGTACGTTCGCGGAAAGGCCGGCTTCGAGGCGACGGTTCTCACCATGAACACTCGCGCCGCGACGCTGTTTGAGGGAATTGCCAATAACGCGATTCTGATCGCGCATGGTGTCACAGAAGTCGATCAACTGGCCGACGAAGATCTGCAGATCGGCGTACTGCTTGCGCTCTTGCAGGATGATGCCAAGAATCAGTCGTCATATATGACGTGGGGTGAAGGCAAGCCACAAGCAGAGGTAGCGGCCATGCTGCGCCGCGATTTTCTCGTCACGGAAGAACGCGCAGACAAGTTGTCGGGCGCATGGGGACGCCATCCCTTGCTGGGCCGTATGTATCTACCGGCTTATCGCTCAGGCACGGAAAGAGTCGCCGCCCTCCGGCGCAAGTATCCCGCAGAAAAAGTGCTCCCTGCGATTTACGGGTGTGAGGGATTGGTCGATATCCAGACAGTAGATCTGGTCCTCCAGAGCTAGACTCCTTCGGTGCCAGCCAGCCAGACCAATGGTTACTGTTTCTTCTTCGGCGGCAAGTACTTCTTGTCAATCGACGCGACGATCACATAGTTGGGATCAACCATCTCGTTGAGGTGAATCTTCCCCACTTGCGAGAGCAACTCATACGCGTCGAGCTCTGATAATCCGTAGTCTTTGTGGATCCAGTGCACGAGCTCGGTGAAAGCGATGCGCAGAGCATCGTCGAGCGGACGGTACGCGCCCACCGTCATGATCGCGTTGTCGTTCTCAAATTGCGGCCAACTTATCGTTCGCCCCTTGATCACGCTGAGTTGCAAGCGCGCTTTGAGGGGGACCTCTATAGCCGTTCCCGCAATCTCGCCATCACCCATCGCCGCATGGCCGTCGCCAATGTAGAACAGGCCTCCTTTCACATTGACGGGAAAGTAGACCGTATTGCCGACGCTGGCCTCCGGAGAATCCATATTGCCGCCAAACTCGGCGGGCACGACGGAGCTGCGCGCTTCACCGTTGGCAGGAGCCACGCCAATGCAGCCGAAGAAAGGATGCAACGGAATCTTTACCGAAAAATCGGAGTCGAGCGCCTTGAATGTGCCCGTATTGGCCACGTGGTCGATGTGGTAGTACCACACACGCTCAGCCAGCGGCGCATGCAGCATGGGCGTGTAGTTGGTTTCGTTGAGCGCGCCGAATCCCGGAGCGAACGCGCCCACGCCGGTATCCCCATCCACTTTCAGATCGAGAATCTTGACTGCAAGGGTATCGCCCGGCTCCGCGCCCTCTACATAAAAAGGCCCGGCCAGGGGATTGTCTCCCTTGGACATGCTGAGAGTATCGCCCGGCCTCTTGAGCGCATTGCCGAAGCAGTCGAGCGTGTTGGTGTCGAGAATGTCGCCCGACTTCAGCCGAGCGACCGGCTCGGCCGTGGCAAACAAATACTTCACGTTGTCGATGGTGGTGGTGTAGTGGACCACGTTGCCGGTTTGCGCCGGAGCCGACTGAAATAAGATTGGCATCGCCAGTACGCTTCCCAGCAGCGTCCGAGCCCCGCGTTTCAGCGACATGCAGTTGGCCTCATTCCCCGTATGCGAAACACAAAATTGTTGGGATCATCGGCATCATGCCGAGATGCTCCGGAGACGGAGTCGAACCCCGTCTCCATACGAGCATGTTAAAAAGCGAGCTTCAACGAGAACTGAATGAGCCGCGGTGTACCGATCACCGATGTTATCGGCGCAGACCCCGACCCTGGCGTGGAACCAACCACCGGCGCCGACGGATTGGCGAACGATGGATGGTTGAAGAGGTTGAAAAAATCGGCCCGGAAACGCAGGCTCGGCTGCTCTCCCAACTTGAAAGTCTTGCCCAGCGTGAAGTCCACGTTCTTCTGTGGCGGGCCGATGATGCAGTTACGCGGGGTGTTGCCGTAGACCGTTGCGTCTGTCGTGCCTCCTCCCGCTAGCGGCGCCAACGGGTCGGGACTATAAGCGCTCGGGTTCACCCAGTTTGCCACCCGCGATTCGGGGCTACCGGAACTGGAGGCATTCGCGCAACCGAACCCGGGGGAGAAGGTTGCGGTTGAGGAGGGCGTACTGGCCAAAGCGTAAGACGTGCCGCCCGCCGGATC
Source organism: Terriglobales bacterium (assembly GCA_049521375.1). GTDB lineage: Bacteria > Acidobacteriota > Terriglobia > Terriglobales > Acidobacteriaceae > Acidiflorens. The sequence goes on along the minus strand of JBEKOW010000010.1, from coordinate 4,395 downwards.
ATACACGGTGAACGGCGATCCCGATTGCAGAGTCAGTACGCCGCTGGCCTCCCATCCGCCGAGCGCATCTTTCGTCAGACCATTGGAGCCTGCAAAGAACGGCAGTTGGTAGACTGCACTGGTCACAAACCGTTGCCGCTTATCGAAGTCAGACAAACCTCGAGACGCAGCTCCGCTATCCTGATCGTTGACTCTAGTGAGGAAGGCAACGCTGGCTGTGGAAACGTCATCAATCGACTTCGACCATGTGTAGGCGCTCTGCCAATACAGACCCCTCGAAAAACGGTGCGACAAGGTGGCCTGGAGCGCATTGTAGTGCGAGTCGGAATTGGGAGCGAAGTCTTCGAAATCGGCGGGAGCAATGCCCAGATAAGGCGCTCGGGCACTGACGTTTTCCGCCGTCGAATCGACAATCGTGCAGGAAATGGACTGGGCCTGTAGGTTGGCGCATCCTGCCCCTGTAACTGTGACCGGATGCTGAGCGGTCGCGAGCGTGGCCTGATCGGGGTCGAAGGTGGAACGCAGGCGTGTGCCCTTGGTGCCGACATACCCGAGTTCTGCGAACCAGTCGCGTCCTAATTCGCGCTGAATTGTGAAGTTCCATTGCTGGGTTGTGCCCGAGACCCAATGCAAAGGAACCGCGAGCTGAATCAGGCTGTTTACGTTGCCGCTGAAAACAGCGGTGCAATCCTGAGGCATCGCGAAGGCGCAGCCCCCGGTGCTGAAGCCTTGGAGCACCGCCGCAGTTGGCACATAGGTTTGGGTCGGATTGGCGCCCAGCGGAGGAATGCCATTGGGGAAAGCCGCGCTGGAGGCGAACAGATTGGCAAGACTATTGGCGCCCGGCAGGAAACCGACCAGGAACGGGTAGGTGGGGGGCGCGATCGCAAGATTGTCTACGGCGCCCAAGTCCTCGCGCACGCTGTAAATGCCGTAGCCGCCGCGCAGCGACATATTGTGGTGGCCTCCTACATCCCAAGCGAAGCCGATACGCGGTTCCCACACCGTAGCGTATTCGTTATTGAGGCCGGCCTGATTGAGAGTGCCGGTGATACCGGTGAGCCCAAACTTGTTCACGCATCTCGGATAGACATAGGGTTGCCCGGTCGTGTTGGAAAGATCGGGATTGGTGTTCCCGGTGTGGCAGAGGGTGTCATAAGGCGCGCCGTTGAACTCGTTGCGGAATCCTAGATTCAAGGTAAGACTTTTGCTGACCCGATAATCGTCCTGCGCGAACCAGGCGTAACCCGGAATGCGGTAATCGTGGTTGCCGAGGCCACCTCCACCTTCTCCGAGTAGCGGACTGCCACTCAGGAAGCTTTGGAAATCGGTGGGCGCCGTAACCCCGGGAATTCCCACAAAAAATACCAGGCCGTTGTCGGCGATAGGCAGGCTCCGGCGCATGGCCACACGGTCAGCTTCCCCGCCGAAGCGAAGCTGGTGCGCCCCGTGCGTCCAGCTCACCGTGTCGGTCCAGACGTAGTTATCTGAAAGGGCGGACTGCAACTGGGTTGGATAGGCGCCGAATGCCCAGCTTCCGAACTGCAGCCGGTATATGTTCGGGTCCCCCGCCTGGCCGTTTACCCCTACAGCAGTCGGCAGGTTGATGCCAATCTGCGTGTTGGTAATGGGCGCTTCGTTGCTTAACCTGTCGCTGATGATGTTGACGCCGAATCGAAATTCGTTCACCAGCGTGTTTGTGAAAATGTGGGTTTCCGTGATGCTGCCAAAACGACTGTGCAGAGGTATATCCAGCGGGAAATTCAAGTTATTCACGCCCGGTTGGCCACCGGTCTGAATCCCGTAGGAGTCGGCGCCAAACGGTTGAAAAGTGTCGGAGTCCGACCAGAAAAATCGCTCGGAGAGGTGGTCTTTCCCCCCGCGAAATTCGCGATCCCAGTTCGCCGTGAACTGATCGTCGCGGAACTTGCCGGGATCAGTCAGAACCAAGGGGCCGTAGTTAAGCTGGCCGTTGGTAAAGCCAGGTGTGCCGGGAACTGTGGGTACCAGCCAGCCGCCTGGGCTTGCGCCAAAGGAGTCGCCTTTCACATTCAGCAGCGCCAGCGCGACTGAGTCTATGGAGTTCGCCGTGGCTCCGGCACAGTTTGCGCCACAAAAGAAAGTGTCGAGCAAAGTGGTCTGATCGCGCGCCGTTGGCAGTACTGGGATCATTGTGTTGATGAATGTTCCCGGCGAGGCGCCGCTGCGCTGGCGCGTTCCCTGATAATTCACGTAAAAACGGCCGAGTTCAGCGTGATCGCCAATCGGTCCCCCCAGGTCACCCCCAAATATGTTCTGCTTGATCACCACCTTGCCCAGAAAATAGTCATGGGCATCCAGCGCCGTATTGCGGAAGTACTCCCAGGCGCCGCCGTGAAACTTGGAAGTCCCGCTCTTTAGAGTGGCGTTAATGTTGCCGCCACCGTTGCGCCCTTGCGTGGCATCGTACAGGCTGGTCGACACTTTGAATTCTTCGATCGCATCCGGGCTCGGAAGCGGCGTATAAGTCAGTTCGCCAAAAGCATAGTCGGCGACCGTGATGCCATCGATCAGATAGTTATTGTTATCTTCACGCCCGCCATTTACGTGGATGTAAACCGCTCCACGGCCCAACTGCGAGGCATTGTTTAAGTCTGAAGCCGCGCCCGCAGATAGCGTCAGCAGTTGTTGAAAGTTACGTGTGGCAAGCGGCAGGGTCGTGATGGTGGTTGCACCGAGCGACTCGCCCGTAGTGGCATCGGTGGTATTCACGGTTTCCATCTGCGACTGGACCTCGACCACTTCCTTCACCGAAGTCAATTTCATGGTTGCAGTCATGCGCGTGGTTTCGGTAATACGCACGATCACACCGGGAAAACGCGTGACCGGGTAATTCGCCGCAGTCACTTCGACCGTGTATGTGCCGACCGGCAGCAGGCTGACGGTGAACAGTCCCGAGGAATCCGACATCGACTGGCGCACGACTTCTCCGGTGGCTTCGTTTTGAACACTCACTTTCGCATTTGGAATGACGGCTCCCGATGCATCCTGAACCGTTCCGCCAATCGCACCGGTAGCGCCTCCCTGCGCGAATGCAAGCGAACCGCAATACAAAGCCACCATCAATGCCACGATCAACATCCGAACGATCGACATAGATTCCTCCTCGAATTGATTGCTCTAACACGAACTAATAGCGACAGAAATCGCTGGGACTTACACCTTGCTCTCTAAAATAGCCGACATTGTACACCCGCTTTTTGTCTTCGGCAGTACTCATTTTTGGTTCCGCGTGATCGATTCCACGAAATTAGCTGGCGCCGATGGACAGAAATACTAAGACAGACTCTCGCTCTATCATGGCTGTCAGTATCTGCAATCCAGATATATAAACCGCGAACTTCCGGGATGCACAGCGGCTGAAATCGTTAAAAGCAAGGGGATAACCCTGTCGCTGTTTGGGGTCTCCGGTTCGCCCGAAGGGTGACAATACTTGGACCCCGTCGTAAGATGTCTCCCACTGGGGGCTTCGTATGATTCTGGGGATGACAACACCGACATTCACTCTTGTACATGTGCTGCTGAGCCTGGTGGGGATTGCCTGCGGCCTGATTGTGGTCTTCGGCATGACCAAGGGCAAACAGCTGGACGGATTGACGGCGATCTTTCTTGCTACCACCGTCTTGACCAGTGTTACGGGATTTTTCTTTCCCAACGATCACATTACGCCCGGCATCGTGATTGGCATTCTTTCGATGATCCTGCTCACCCTAGCCATTCTCGCGCGCTACGCGTTTCATCTTTCCGGCGCATGGTCGCGCACGTACGCTCTTACAGCAACGACCTCCCTCTACCTGAACGTCTTTATCCTGGTCGTGCAGTGCTTCGAAAAAGTGCCGGCGCTCCACGCGCTCGCTCCGACACAAAAAGAGTTGCCCTTCAAAATCACGCAACTCGTCGTACTTGTACTTTTTGTTGGGCTCACGATCGCGGCCGCAAAAGGCTTCTCAAGACATGTGGCCGTGCATAAAGATCGGGAGCGTCGCGCCGCCTGATTTCGGGAAATTCCCCGCCGGCCGCTAAAATGGATAAGTTGATTCATCGGGAAGCGAGGATTCCATTGGCCGTTCTGGTGGTTGGAGGCGCAGGATATATCGGCAGTCATGCCGCCCGGGCATTGCGGCGCGCAGGCTATCAGGTCATCATCTATGACAATCTCTGCACCGGGTTTCGCCGCCTCGTGCAGGGGTTCGAACTCGTCGAGGGAGACATTGCCGATCGGTCAAAGCTGGAAAGCGTGCTCCCGCGGGTGGATGCCATCATGCACTTCGCCGCCCACGCCTATGTGGGAGAATCAGTCACCAACCCGCGCAAGTATTTCCGCAACAACTCCGTGGATGCGCTCACCCTGCTCAA
>JBEKOW010000009.1:0-35214 GCA_049521375.1 Terriglobales bacterium | reverse complement strand
ACGGCGAATTCCAAGAGGAGGATCAATAAAATGAAGAGAGTCAGTTTCTTGATGCTTGTGATCGCCCTGCTGGTGGGCATTGCTGGGACCGCTTCGGCTCAATCCGCAGCGGCGGCGGGCGACAACAGCGTTTACTTTGTCTCCTATTACGCAAACAACGTGGCTGCTGCTCCGGATGCGACAACTCGTTTCGTGAACGATGGCGATACGGCTGGTGACCTGTGGGCCGCTTTCTACGTGTTCGATGACAGCGAGGAACTTCAGGAATGCTGCGCTTGCGAGATCACACCTGATGGCCTGCTCTCGGAAGACGTAAAAACGCAGTTGACTGCCAACCCAATCACGGGCAAGGTTCCGACCCGTGGCGTAATCAAGGTCATCTCGTCTTCGTCGCTTGACCCGACGAACGTTGTTCCGACCGCTGGCATCCGTGGATGGGCAACTCACATTCAGGCTGCTGCGAAGAACACCTATGCCATTACTGAGACCGCATTCTCGGATGCGAACCTTGGCACGGCGGAAGAGAAGCTGTTGCAAAACCTGTGTTACTATGACTCGCTGTTGAGCGGGCTACCTTGCACCTGCACCCCGGAAGATCACGATTTTTAGGTTGATCTCTCTTGGAGGTCTGCCAAGTGTCTCAGACGCTGGGCTTTTGATGCTCAGCGTCTGGGTCATGCGGGTTCTGAGGAAAGTCCATGAGGGCATCCTTGAACACAGTTCGTCCGATCGCCATGGCTGTGTTTGGGCTCATTGTGTTTGTCTCGGTTCTAGCGAGTGGTGCTTATGCTTTCTGCTTCTATCTGAAGTAGCCTCCCGATGATATCCAGAATGCCTGTCCGGTAATTGATTGCAAGTCCCAGCCCCGGACGAACGTAAGCGTCTGACCAACACACCTGCGACAGGCGGGGTCTATGTCGAGGTGTTCGTATGACCTCAAGAACAGAGTTGTCAGCGTCCCAAGCGACGTACCCGTGCTGACGTTGAGCAGTTGGTGGTCGAGTTTATGAGCAGCGGTATGCGGGGGAGCGGGGGAGCTAGTTTTGCCAGAGTCGAGGTTTGAGCTTAGCACTCTGGACCGGTAGCTGAAAAAGCGGCATTGGAAGGGGGGCGAAGACCAACTTCTTGGGCCCGGTCGTTTGGTGCGGGTGGAGTTGGCTTCCAAGAAATCGCCGACGCAGCTGGACCCGAGTTGTAGGCTGGCCGTGGTGCTGCCAGGCGGGCGCTGGATCGAGGTGCATCCTGATTTTGATACGAGGACGTTCGAACGCCTGGCAGCATCTTGGAGCGGAGGTAAGCCGCGTTTGGACTGGGTCCAGCCACACGGATCTATCTGGCGGCGGAGTCAGCGACATCCCGAGCCCATGAAACTACCTTGGACGAAATCAGGCGGCTGTGCCAGCCCTCTCAGGACGCAGAGTGTCGGGGCCGGCAACATGTCCATGCCGTACCGCTTCAGAAGCTCAGGAGTCATCTTGATAATGGGGAAAGCACCCTTCGGCGGGAGAACGCGTTCGGTTGCCGGCGTCGCGAACTCCACGAGGGCCGCCTCCAGGCTGGCGGGCGTGTAGCCGTTGAGGAAACGCGCGGTTTCGCTGTCCACGCGAAAGGCGTGCCGCGTATTGCGCGGGACCATGAGGAAGTCACCGGTTCGCCCGGTCTTGATTTCGTCGCCGACCAGGAAGGCAATCTCGCCGTCGAGTATGTAGAAGGTTTCGTCGGACCATGTGTGCCTGTGCGGCCCTGGGCCCGAGCCCTTCGGCAGTAATTCATACATCATGGAGAAGCGACCGCCTGTGTCTGCTTCGGCGAGGACGATCCAAAGGTCGTCCAGCCACCAATAGGCAGGTGCGGAATCGATGTTATGAATGAAGAGTTCGGAGCCAGACATCGGTGGTTGGCTATTTGGAGTTTTGGTGGTCGTGGTTTCCTCTCTGTGGTCGCGTGAGGTCAATGGAATTCCCCGACTCCACTCGCCGTCTTTGCAGTAACGATTTCACTCCGACGGGCCACTAGTCCAGGTGCACCTTGGGCTCGACGGACATGCCGGGGCGCAACTTATCTAGATCGCGCTGATTCGAGTTGAAGCGGATTCGCACGGGCAGCCTTTGTACGATCTTGACGTAATTTCCGGTCGCATTTTCGGGTGGGAACAGGCTGGATCGATCTCCAGTGGCGGCGGGCATAAACTCTACCGCGCCCTCAAACGATTCACCAAGGGAGTCCACGTCGAGAGTCACGTGCTGGCCCACGTGCATTTTTCGGAGTTGCGTTTCCTTAAAGTTCGCGGTCGTCCAAACATTGTCAATCTGAACCACCACGATGAGTTGTTGCCCTTGCGAGACTCGGCCGCCGCTTTCCGCGCTACGCTGGCTCGCGATCCCGTCCACCGGGGCCACGATGTGGCAGTAGCTCAGGTTGAGCAGGGCCGTATCCAGTTGCGCTTTCGCCGAGTCCACGTTGGCTTTGCGGGACTCCACAGTTGCCTTGTGAATCGTGATCTGACGCGGTAAATTTGCCGTGTCCTCGGAATGTTTGGTCTGCTGCTGGCGCAGTATCGTTTTTTTCTCCTCGACGATCTGTTCCGAAGACGCGGCCGCGTATCGGCTTGCCTCAACTGCCGCCTCATCCCCTCCTGCATTCGAAACGTATTGGTCATAGTCGGATAGAGAGATTTCTCCCTGGTCCACCAATTTCTTGTAGCGCACGAGGTCAGACTGGGCTTTCCGGTTGTTCGCCTCCGCCTGACGCAGCTTCGCCCCATTGCTGTCGTAGTCGCGTTGAGCGCTGGCGATTGCCGCCTCCGCATTGATAACTTGCTGCACGTCCGTATCCACCGTGGCCCGGTTGGAAGTCACCGTGATCGGAACATTGGGATCTTCGGCGGCCGACTGAGCGACGGCTTGCTCATAGCCTGCGCGGGCCTGCGCCACCAAAACTTCGTAGTCGCTCGGATCGAGATCGACCAGGGTTTGGCCGGCCTTTACCGGCTGGCCATTTTCGACATAAACCGCCTTCACCGTCCCGGCCACACGGGAGGCGATCGCGTTGAGGTGGCCGTTGATTTGCGCGTCATCCGTCGATTCGTAGGTGCGGGAGTAGAGCCACCAAGCGATCCCAGCGATCAGCACAACGATCCCAACCGCGACCCCGATTATGATTCGTCGCCGTTTGGTGGCGGGATCAACGGGCTTCTCTTCTTCCTTTTTATCGTCGTCCTTTTCTGCGGAATCGCTTTTCTTGGCCGGATCCTCCCCTTGCCCCTTTCCGTTTGACGATTCACCCGGTTTCTGGCCGGACGACTCCTCCGGCTTCGCTTTCTCGCAATTTTGCACGGCGGGCTCTTGCGGTTTCTGATCTTTCTCTTCTTCGTCCGTCACGGTAGGCATGGTCAATTTCCTTTCAGCATGTTGGGGATGAACTGTTCGGCTTGTCCAGTCGCTCTGGCCAGGCTGATCCGGGCCAGATTGAGAGAGAAGAGAGTGCTGACATAGTCCCGCTCCGCTGCAGCGACGGTCTCTTGCGATTGCACGACCTCCACTGAATTCGTGACGCCGGCGGCGAATCGGTCGAGCGACTGAGTGAGAATTTCGGCAGCCACTTTGCGATTCTCGATGGCGACCGCCATCTGATCGGTGGCCACCCGCAAATCGACGTAGGCTTGCCGTACATCAAGTTCGACCACGCCTTTTTCATCGGCATATTCCGCTTGGCGCTGGCCAAGCGCGGCATCTGCCTGTTCGACATCGGCTCTTACGCGGCCACTTTGAAAAATCGGGATGGTGACCGTGGCTGCGGCCTGAAAAACAGAAACTCCCTTGTTCGGGTTTATCCCCTCGAGGCCGTAGTCGCCCTTGACCCCAAGCGACGGGAGATACTCCGCCTTCGAGGCACTATGAGTTTCGCTTGCGGCCTTCAATTGCAGCCTGGCGGCCTTAAGATCGGAGCGCTCTTCGAATGCAAGTTTGAGCGCCGTAAAGCGGCGAGGCCTTTGGATCTGCCGGATCATCACCGTCCAGATAGGAACCCACCAACTCGGCAGCTTGAGGCTGGGTGAAGGTAACCAGCTTATTCACTACCTGTTTGACCGTCCCACTACTAGCCACGAAGGTCGCGGCGCCGGAGTAGGCAAAGCCCCGCCTACGTCCAGGACTTGCCGGCGGCCTCCGCTAAGCTTTTTAGCCCCAACGTTCGGAAAAGCTGATGAATTTTCGCGAATAGAGCGTTCCTTAGCAAATACGCGCGCACAGAGTGTCTGACTGCCATCGACACCTCAATGCGCGGTTTGTAACCAATTCTCTTGTAAGCGTCAATCCCGAAACTGGATTGAGCTAGACTACGCCGTGGAGAATTCGCCCATGAAATCCCCAGCCTCACGCCGAAAAATGTAACAAGACTCTAATCTGGAACGTGTAGTTGCTAGGCGAGTTCTTGGCCCGACGACCCCGGTGTATGCCGCCTCTTGACCCCGATCGAAAATGTTCAGCGTCATTGGAACTAGAGCCGAAGAATAGTTACGGATTCGGTTTCATCTGATATCGCTTCTTACAGAAGGCCACGAACGCCTTCCCCGGAAAACCAAGTTCCGGCATGCCGACAGGATGACGCACGTTGAGCTACGGGGCGGATTCGGGTTCACCTCGGGATGGGGGTTCGAGAGTGTGGCCGGTGATCTCTACGCCTAGATGAAAATTGGTCTTGACTGCCGAAACTGCCTGCAATCGCCATGCAATGGCGTTGGTAATGGCGCCGGGCTCGAGAGCGGGCAGGTCTCCCAGAGTTTTCGAATAGTCGAAGACCGCACCCACTCCGGGCTTTCCGTTGGTCGAGTTCAAAATAGCGGGAGGATCGAACGCTTCATGGGACTTGATCAGGTAGGGATGAGCGACCTCTTTGACTTCCACCAGAAAGGGCGGATAGAGAGTTTCTTTGGATGTGTTGTGAAGGCGAATGGGCACGACCGCTTCCTTCGTTTGCTGGTCGTAGCTGATGGGATCGAGGACGAGCGTGATTTTGTCCGAGATAGATACAGACTGCCGGGCGGGCGTGGAGGTCGCGGCGGCGTATGGGTTGGCAGCGGAGGTATCCTCGATGCGCACGGGAGCGGTATAGAGCTGATAGGTGCCGCTGCGGGCGTCGGTCCAGAAGGGATGAAATACGCCATTCTGAGCGGCGGTAAGACCGATGTAATCGCCGCCCGCTACCCAGCGGGAGACGCCGGAAACGAAGTCGACGACATTGAGGCCACGCTCGAACGCAATGAACGGACCGGGGCGGAGATTGCCGGAACCAAAGGGGGAGGATATTTCACTGGACAGCCGCTTTTTGGGGAGAAGAGTCACGCCGCCGTCGGTGGAAGCGGTAAAGGAGACAATGAACTGATCGCGCTTCGGAAAGCCGTCGGTATCGTAATACATGATTCCGAGGTTGCCGCTGGGATCGACGGCAAGCATGGGCTGGTACTGGGAGGCGTAGGCAGGCGCATCAGGATCGACGGGTTTGGGCTCGGTCCAAGTCTTGCCGCGATCGCTGGACCAGGTGAGCATGAGGCGGTAGCGATGACCGTCAAAATCGGTCCAGGCGGCGTAAATGCGGTCGCGAAATTTACCCTGGCGGTCGACGGCAAAAACAGGCCCGCCCATCTGGTCGACCTGGCCGCTTCTTTGGGCGGCTCGCATCGCCTGCACGCCGCCAAACCGGATGGTGCTGATGGGCTGGAGAGCAGAGAACGTGACACCGCCGTCCTGTGACAAAGCGAAAACCGCTTTCCAAGTATCAGCCTTCTTGTCGGTGGAGTAGTTGGGATATTCGAGGATGGGAATGAAGACAGCGCCATCGGAGAGAACGAGGAGGTTTTCGGCGGCCATGCCATTGTTGTCAGCGCGAGTCACTTCGACGGGGCCGAGGAAGGATCGTCCGTCGTCGGAGGAACGGAACAAGACGACGCGCCGGCGCATCTGCAGGTCTTCGAGTTCATTAGAGCCGGGAACGTCGGTCTCATCGGTGAGGTAGACGCGTCCGGCATACGGGCCGAAGGTCTGGTCAGTGATAAGCATTTCGTGATCATGGTGCTTTCCGAGATTGAGTCCCTTGTTCCACGTCTTACCGCCGTCCTCTGAACGGTAAAAGGTCATGCCGTCGAAGTTGAGACCTAGGAAGTAGGCGGTACCGGTGATGCCAAAGCCGACCTGGGGATCACCGCTTGAGCCTGTGGAGAGATTGATGTCAGTCCAATTAGCGCCACCATCAAAAGAGACGTAGGGTTTGGTGGCGAAGCTGGCATCGCCGCCAACCATGACGATGGAACCACCGATGAGGTTCATGGGATCCCGGGGATTATCGGCGACCATGGTTTCGCAATGAGGAATGTCGCCATCGCGACTGACGAGGATGTTGGGGCCGATGACGATGCGTCCGCCCTGCGGCTTGCTGCTCTGGGCGTTTGCGCCCGCAGCCACGAGCAGAAGAAAGGCAACTGCCAATGATGCAGCCGGTTTGTTTCTGGACGCCGCGATGGATGCGAAGGCCTGATCAAGCATGGATCCTCCTCGTGCTGAGAAAAAAAATCGTCGAACTGGTCTTCCCGGATCTAAACGCGGAAATGCTTTTCATGGGGTCGTGGTGCCTTTCGGAGCAGAGATCTTCTTGCCGAGGACGATGCAATCGGCGTTGATGAGATAGGGGTCCTCGAAACCTCTTACGTCGCGGCGAAATGGATCAATGTCGGTGACGTGGAATTCAATACGCTTGACGCCCGTCTTCTGGCCGGGCTTGAGGACACCGCCGTCGATGAGAGGACTAAAGTCCCAGACCGAACCGGCGCCAGTCTCTTCGTTGTCGGAATGATCAATGTTGATGGCCCCGGTTGCGGCGCGTAAGCTGAGGACGCGCATTTCGAGCGGAGCCTGAAGGGACTCGTCGGAGGTGTTCACGAGGATAGCGTCGAAGGAGATCAGTCCATTTTTCTGGTCGTATCTGGTGTTGGTAAAGCGCAGCATGAGGTCGCGGGAGACGTTATCGAGGCCGGCGAGATCGGGGCTGCCGTTGACGGCGGCGGCGCCGGAGACGGAGATGCTGGCGGTCCAGAGCTGGAGCACGCCGGTGCGGTTGTCAACCCAGAGGGGATGGAAATTGCCGTCGGCATCGGCGGCCATGCCGGCAGTGTCTCCGCCAGCGGATTCGCCCTGATCGGTGGCGATGTTGATGGCGAACTTGGAATCGCGGCGATGAACTGGAAATCCTCCACCACCTTCGGCGTAGACCCAGATGGGCAAAGCGGCGTCACGTTTGTGAACCTCGGGAACGTTGGAGACGCGGACACTGGGGAGGAAGGTTTCGCCGCCATCGAGGGAGGCGGTGAAGCGAACATACCAGCCGACGTCGTCGCGGGTGTCACGGCGGTCGTACCAGGCGATGCCGACGGCACCGTTCTTATTGACGGCGAGAACGGGCATGGATTGACTGTTGTTGTGACGAGGGTCGGCGGGATCGGGATCGTCGTTGATGACGATGGAGGGAGACCAGGTCTTACCTTTGTCGACGGAATAGGAGAAGCGGATGTCGCAGCGACCGGTTTTGGCGTCGCCCCAGACGGCGTAGAGGCGATCCTTGAAGGGACCGTTGCTGTGATCGGCGGCGAGCATCGGGATGCCAATGGTCATAGCGGAGTGGCATTCAAACCAGGGAGCGATAACGTCGGCTTTGTCGAAGTTTTCGCCGCCGTCAGTGGAACGAACAATCTTGATGTTGCCGCCGGCTTCGGGAATGGGGTGAATCTCACCGATCTTCTTGCGGTCATCCCATTCGGAAAAAATGGCGACGTAGGTGCCGTCGGAAAGGACATCGGCGCTGCCGTTGCCAAAAGGCATGTGCTCGCCATCGGAGAGCAACTCGACAGGCTCCTTGAAACTTTCGGCCCGATCGGCAGAACGGAAGAGGCTAAAGAGGAGGCGCTCATCGCCATCGACAGTTTTACGAAAGCGGTTGCCCTGCATATAGATTTGTCCGCGACGAGGGCCGGATGAGCGATCAATGGCGAGGTATTCACGGTCAACGAAGGGCAAGGAGACGGGCTTCTGCCAATGCAGTCCGCGATCTAAAGAGCGGTAGACGATGGTTGCATGGGGAGCCTCAAGCTCGTAGTGCAAGGGGAGGGTGGAAAAGAGGGCCATGCCGTCGAGGCCGAAGATGCAATCGGGGTCTCCGACAAAATCAGAAGCCTCGCTCTCGAGCGACGGCTGCCAGGTGCTGCCGGAATCATCGGAGCGATAGACGACGGTGTGAAAAGTGTTGTTTTGAGAGGAATGGATAAAGGAGCAGGCGAGGAGGCTTCCCGCATGATCTGGATCGGCGGCGATGCGAGTTTCCCAGTGAGCGCGATCACTATTGGCGGAGCTGATACGAACGTTCGGGCCAACCGTGATTTTGGAGTGCGGCTTAGCGGCGATGGGCAACGCGACGGCGAAGACAATGGCAATGATCCGGTAAAAGTGTTTCATCAATTTGCTCCCGTGCTTTGCTCTGAACGGCGGATATCCGGCGGATTTATTGCGCCGCCGCCGACGGCGGAGATCCGTTCCCGGGCGCGAGGTAGCGCTCGAGCCAAGCAATGCGGCGGTTCCAGAAATCAATGACATTCACGGGTTGCTGGACGACGTGCCCTTCATACTCGTATTCGAGGAGTTCAACGTCTTTGCCGAGGCGACGCAAGCCGTTGTAGACGTTCCCGTTCTGCGCGGAAATCGGATCGGCCAAGCCGCCCTCGAGCATGAGGGGAGTTTCTACTTTTTCGAGAAAGAAGAAGGGGGAGTTCTCCCAGTAGCGGGTTTTGAAATCCCACGGCGAACCCTTCATGCCGCCTTGTCCCTCTTCGTAATAGCCTTCGGAGGGGGCTCCGCCATTCAGGAAATTGGAATATCCGAAAAAGAGTTCCGTGGGAGCAGCGCTGGCGGCAACGGCAGCCTTGAAGATGGAAGTGCGAGTGATCAGCCCGATGGTGTTGTAGCCACCGAAACTCTGGCCCATGAGGGCGAGGCGCTGGGGATCGGCGATGCCGAGCTCGACGACTTTATTGACGGCGGGAATCACGGCCGAGACGAGATCATCGACGGGAGTGCCGGGATGGAGAGGAATATCGGGATAGAGAACGGCATAACCGCGCGAAGCATACATCTGGAAATTGAAAGCGCCGCCCCATCCGAAACCAAAGCGATTGACCTTATCGGAGCCGTTGTCGCCGCCATAGACCCAGACCACCATAGGATAGCGTTTTTCCTGCTGATAATCGCCGGGAAGAAGGAGCGCACCATGGAGGGGCTCGCCGCGGAGGGAAAGCCATTCGATGGTTCGCACGCTGCCCATACTAGCGGATTCGTATTGTGGATTGAGGTTGGAAATGCGGCGCGTGGTTCCGGTTTTCACGTCGATCGCCCAGATGTCAGAAGAACGGGAAGCGGACTCGGAGGAGTAGACGAGAGCGGTGGAACCGTGCGGGACACCGATCATTGCGCCCATCTCGCGCATGGCCATGGCTTCATCGCCTTCGTAGAGTTTTTTCGCATCGCCGTTCTGGACATCGACGGCATAAATGGCGTCCTTCTTGGAGTCGGTGTCGTGGGCGCGAATGTAGATGGTCTTGCCTTCATCGGGAGACCAATAACTGCCTGCGTCGGAGGCGGCGATGTCTTTGATCAACGCGCCCGGAATTTTGACGAGCTCGCGACCCTTGGCGCCATCGGCAGTGACTTCCCAGAGGCGTCCTGCTTCGGGATCGAGAAGGTAGATGCGCGATCCATCGTGACTCCAAAGAGGAGGTCCCCAACTGAAAGTGCGCGAGGACTTGTCGATCGCGTCAGAGACCTTGACCTTGTTGCCCGTATTGACATCGACGACGTAAGCGGCGCGCTCGGCAGTTTTGCCGGTGTCGCAATAGGCGATATGAGATCCATCGGGCGATGAAGTGATGGAAGCATTGAGAACGTTGGGATCCATGAAGCCATTCGCGAGCTCAGTTGTCTTACCGGTGGCCACGGCATAGGCGCGCACGGTGACCTTGCCCTGCTGCGTTTTGGGAACGACACCTTCCATGGACATGTATTCGACAAGTTTCTGATCGGGCGAATAGCCGAACCATATGGGACGAACGCGCTTGACGAGGCGAGTAACGTTGCCGGTGGCGAGGTCGATGCGGACCAGATCGGAAAGGAACATAGCGTCATAAAAGGAGGTGAAGTCCCCGGACGAAGCATTGTCGGGAGCTTTGGCCTGCGCCACCTGTTTGGGATGGAAGCTATAGGCATGCACGGTGGGAGCGTTGGATTGCGTCTCCTGCTTCTTATCCTTGTTGAGCAACGCCGCATAATAAGGACTGAGGGACAAGACGTCGTTGAGAGACATGCCTTCGGGCAAGACTTTAGTGAGAATGGTTTTGCCGTCAGCACTCCAGAGAGGACGCTCCTTCCACCAGGAGAAAAAGATTTCGACGGTGGAGACTCGGCGGGTGGCGCCGGTGCGGCGATCCCAAGTCCAAAGCGCAGCCTGGCCGCCGCGGTCGGAATAGAACGCCAAGTGGCTGCTATCCGGTGACCAACTGGGACTCCAACTGAAACCCTGGGGCGAATTCAGCTGAATGGACTTGCCAGTAGCCAACTCTGTGACCCAGACGCAGCTGGCGCTGGCACTGGCGAGCATGGGATATCCCGTTTTGGAAAAGCGCTGGCTTTCATAGTCAAAGCGAATGGACTTGGTGGGATCGTTGGTCTCATAGGCGATCCACTGGCCGTCGGGTGAAGGAATAATTCCTTCGAAGGGGAAAAGTTCGACTTCCTTGACGAGGGCGTCGGGGCTGAGTGGAGCCGCGACAGCGGGAAGCGACGAGAAAACGGTGATGAAAATAAAGATAGAAATGCCGAAGCGAAGGGCGATGGCACACATCCATTTCAGGTAACTCATGCGGCAACCCTGATCCATTTTGACCTCCCACAGAATGCTTCTGATGGCGCTCATCGCTGCTCCTTGGCGGCAGCATGGAGAGCGCCCTTGGTGGCGGAACTCGCAATTTCGGATTTCTGGCCGCGCAGCATGCCGGTCCTCGCTTCTTCTTTCTTGCGCAACTCGTGCCAGCGAACGTATTGCGCCTGTTTGTGAGGAGAAGGGTCCTCCTTGTCCTGCAGCCAGAAGTTAAACCAATCAAGATTGCGCTCCATGGAAAGCAAGCGGTGTTCGGGGCCGGTGAAGATGTGGCCTTCTCCGGGATAAACCCAGAATTCAACGGGCACGCCGGCGCGCTGGAGAGCGGTGCGCATTTCCATGCCGTAGAAAGCTTCGTGGTTGTTGAAACCCATCAGGACGGGACCGACGACTCGATCGGCGTTGAGCGGAGGGGAGAATCTGAGCCAATTCTGCAAGGTGGAGCGGTAGGGAGGGCCACCTAGGACGCGCTCGTCATTGTCGCGCGATTTCTGGCGGCTGAGAGCGTAGCCGGCAGGCCCATACCCACCGCCATCGACGAGAGATGCGACTTGGAACATGCGAGAGTGGGTGATGGAAAACTCGGTCAGGAAACCGCCATAGCTGATGCCCATGATGCCGACGCGTTGAGGATCGGCGAGCCCTTGCTGCTCAAGCAAGTGCACCGCGGATTCGATACTGGCGAGCGGACTATAGCCTTCGGCTACCGAGCCGCGAGCAAAGTTTTTGCCCTTCCATCCATCGGAGGGAGGGTAGTTGGTCATCAAGACAGCAAAGCCATCGCGGGCAAAGGCCTGGGCGGGATAGCTGGAGAGCCATTCGGCCTGGGTGATGAATTTACCCTCGAAGCCGTAAAGGATGATTAGCAAAGGATATTTCTTGCCTTCCTCGTAGTTAAAGGGCTTGAGGAGATAGCCGGTGGTTTCAGCTCCATACTTGTTGTTCCAGCGCATCTCGGTGACATGGCCGACAGAGATGTTCTGGAGTTGGGGATTGACATCAGCGAGTGCGCGAATCTTGGCGGTGGAGAGATCGACAATGGAAGGGTTGGGAGGCACGTTGGAAGATTGCCAAACGCAGACCGCTTCATTTCTGCGGACACCATCGCAATCGTCGATGTGATCGGATTCGGGAGTGATGCGATGGAGCTTGCCATCGAAGGAAATGGAGTAGAGCTCGTTGCGCGTGCGCCGTTTGCCTCGGCCCGCCGCCTCGTAGATCAACTCGCGGCTATTGTCGGCCCACCAATATTCGCGAGCGTTGGCGTCGCGGATAAGGTCGCGCTTCGTGCCGTTGGAGAGATCATAGACGGACAAGGGAGAGTCGGCATAGTCCATCCAGGACATGTAGGCGAGATAGTGTCCGTCCGGGGACCACTGGGGAGAAGTTTCGGCAGCTTCGCTGTTAGCGACGATCTGGAAATTCTTGGTGGTGACGGTGATAAAACCTACGTCCTGATTGAAGTAAACCATCGAGTTTTTGAGCTTGGGAGGGGCTGCATAAGCAATAGCGATGCGCCTGGAATCGGGAGACCATGCGATCGAGGAAATCTCGCCCGGATTCTCCCAGATTTTTTCTTCGGTCTTATCCGCCAGCTTGTAGATCCAAAGATCGGTCGGAACGCGGATCCACTGCTCCGTGAGGATGGTAAAGGTGTCCATGTCGTCATCGAACAGGACGCCCTCCTTGTTCAGGCGCTGCAACTCGCTCTTGTCGATGGCGGGAGAACTGGTAAAGGCAATCTGGCTTCCATCGGGAGACCACTGATAGGTGAAGACGCCAACGGAGGTGGAATCGCTGGGGTGGTAGCCGATGCGGCGGATGGTCTGATCCTCACCTGGAACGTGAACGAAAATCTGCTCTGCGAGTTGGCGATCGAGGTCGAAACGCCATAGCTGCTGTGAACCGCTTTTGGAGGACAAATAGGTGATGCTTTTTCCATCGGGTGTCCAGCGGAGGGTAGAGAGCGAGCTTTCTTCAACGACTTTGGCGGGAACGCTTCCGGGCGACGTAGCGACGACGTAGAGGGCGGTGCGGTAGCAGTCGCAGTCAAGGAAAGCCTGGGTGACGAGAAATGCAACACGGGAGCCATCGGGAGAGCGGCGGGGTTCTTTGACTTCGCGGAAGGAAACGATTTCATCCAGAGTGATGGGGTGCATGGCGTGCCCGGCGTTGGCGGCAAAACTCAGGTCAATGTGCGGGACAGCGGGTTCGGTGCTTTGTTCTGTCGCCACTGCCGGAAGCGCGCAGAAGAGAAAAGTGGCGGACACAAAAAGGGTGAGTTTCATGGGATCCTCCTGACACCGACTGACGTTCGGCTGCCGCAGGCGCTGAAGTGCAGAAGAAGCGTCATCTCTAGGGCCAAACCTCGGTTCTGCTCGATCCAGTTCTCCATAACTTCGATGTAGAGCTTCGCAGCGCGGGGGCAAGCCCTGCGTTGTGATGGCAGCTATTTAAATCCAAGACTTGCAGAGCCCACGGAAATGCCCGCCTGGCTATCGCGGAGATTCTTTTCCCAGGCACTCAGTGAAGCGGGTTCCGGGGTTTCTTCCAACACGCGAACGGGAACGTGACCGTCGAGGACGCGACCTGCGGCGGGAACAGCTCCGAGCACTATGTGGGGATGGACACTCCACTCGGAACCGGAATCATGGAGAGCGGGCTTGTCATCGACGGAAATCGTGCCGAAAACGGGATGGCTGAAAGTATCCATGTAGGAATATTTGGCGGAGCCGGCAGGAAGGTTGTAGGCGTCGACGACAACTTTCCAGGGTCCCGGGACCGGCGAAAATGCCGAGACGCTCTTCGAGCCACCACTGCCGGTGCTGCTTGCGCGCTGGACAGCAACACCCTTCACGTCCTGATAGAGGTATAGATCGATGTCGGCGTCGGGATCGGATACCTGGCTGATCTCCGCGCTGATCTCTTCCGTTCCAGCGGGAATGTTGATCTCGTAGACCTTTCGCTCGCCGGCAACGAGTGTGCCGGAAAGGCGGCGGGCACTGCCAAGCGAGGCGGTAACGGCGCCGCCGTGGAACGCGGCCTGGCGGTTGGCGAATGAGATTTGATCGGGACATCCATGCACGCCGTTGCGGCCCAGCTGGCAGTAGGTTTCACCGGCCGCGACACTGACCAGGGATACGGTGAGCTTGGTCGGCACGGCGGCGAGCGGCTTGGAGTCGAGCTGTTCGGGGAAAAAGACGAAATTGTTGCCGTAGAGGACGATTTCCCAGACGCCCGCAACAGGATTTTTGATCGTGCTGGCAAGGCGACCGCTCTTGGTCACGCCGAGGATGCCGAAGGGAACGTTGCCGCTATGATCGGGAGCGATGACAGAGCCTCTGAGAGTGGGTTTGGCGTCAGGGATGTCAACCTCGATCCGAAGAGCGGTGGTTTTGGGAGGAACGCGGACGAAGTAACAGGAACTGCCGGGGCGATCGACTGGTTCGTTGTGGACAACGCGGTAGTGGTTAGCAGCGGTGAAGTCGTCGGCGGCCACGATCGTACTCAAGACCTGGTAGGCAATCCAGGGTTCGCCGGCGCGTTTGAGATTCAGAATCGCGCTATGTGGTCCGGAGGCGGCGATGGCGATGGAGACAGGCAGCTTGACGGGTGTGTTCAGCGGTAAGGTGAGCGAATCTGGCGAGGTGAAGCTGCCATCGTTGCCGACCCATTCGAGGTGAAAGTCGATGGGCTCGCGGGAACCGGACGTGCGCACGAAGGTGATGGTGCGCGTGCCCTTTTGTCCCGCTGCCCAACCTTCGCGCTCATAAATTCCCCGACCTTCGTTGGGAGTGGCAAGGAAGGCAGAGACGGCGGTTTTGACCGGGGCACGACTTTCAATAGTCACCGGATCGAATTTCTTATCCATCTCCTGCAGCATCTTCCAGGCGGCGTCGACCTGCACCAGGCCATTTCCCTGCTTGTATGCAGACAGAGTGGGAATGAAGCGGGCGCTGGACAACATGGCGGTGCGGATTCTGGCCGCGTCGTAGTTGATGCCCGACTGCTTGGCGGCACTGATGAGAAGCGCCGCAGCGGCGCTCGCCGTGGGGCCGGCGGTGGAAGTGCCACCCGCGACCGAATAGCCGGGAGGAAGTTCGTAGACTCCCTTTCTTTTCTCGGGGGGCTTGTAGCCGGCATCGGTACTGATAAGTTCGGAGGGGCTGAGGATCTCGGGTTTGAGACCTCCGTCGCCGGCGGGGCCGTAGGAACCTACGATATGGAGATTGTCGTGGTTCTTGACCTCAGCGCCGTTGTTGATGCGATAGGCTTCGCCCGCCTGGTAGGCGCCGACGGCAATGATCTTGTTCGAGGAAACTTCATCGACGACGGTGTTCATACCGGGAGAATTATTAGCCGGGGAGAGGATGGGTTTTTTGTATTTGTCGAAGAGACGGTCAAAGATGACGCCCGCGACGAGACGGCCGTCGTGCAGAGGGTTGATGGTCTCATCGACAATGCTCGGCTCAACGCAGATGACATCGACATCGGGGAGCTTGGCGGCGGTGATGGCGCCCTCGACGAGGCGAAAGACACTGGTGGCGCCATCGTAGATGGAGATCAACTGGGCTCCGGGGGCAACGCCGTCGTAACTTCCGCCGTAGAAGCCTTTGCCGAGGGAAGCGCCGGAGACTTCGCTCACATGCTGCCAGACACCCAAGGTGAGGCGAACATACTTTTTTTGCGGATCGGTCTGGACGGCGAAGGCAACGCTTTTGCGGCGGCGGCCTGCGGGGACGTTGGCGCCAAAGATTCCGAGATCCATGTGCCGGGCATAATCCATGAGCGGCTTTTCGTCAGCGAAGCTCTGGTTCTGGTTTGTATCGACCCAAACGATGTTCTTCGCCTCGTTCCAGAGGACGGCAAAAAGGCCGCTGCTGCCCGGCGGGTTGCCGTCGAAGTTGACGTCCTGATAAAGATAGGCGGGTTGATGGAGGGCGCGCTCATTGAAGAATCCCAAACGAAACTCGCCATCGGACGGAGCGGTGTAAGTCTGGTCTTTGAAGAGGAATTTGCCGTTCACGGCATTGACGATGGTATTCATCTTCACCCACATGGGATCGTTGTCATCTCTGGGATCGCTGACGGCCAGGGCCTGTGCGATCTTGCGTTCCGGCCGACCGTCGATGGAGATGGCGGACTGCAACTCGGGAAGCAGAAAATCCGGGGTCGCGTCGAGAATCGCGACGCCGGTGCCTCGACCGTCGTAATTAAGGTTCTCCTCATGGAAGCGTTCGATATCCATATCTTTGGTGGGAAGGTAGGGATGACTGAGGGGAGTATCGGGATCCGGAGGATTGTTCGAGGGCTCTTCTTTTTCCGGGGGAAAAATGTCATCGAGGCTGGGATTCCAGCGATCAATGTCGAGGTCGATATCGAGGCTCTGAGTACCGTCGAATGCGGCCAGTTTGTCCATCATGGCCAGGGGCACGCGGGCGCGGAGGTAATCGACGGAATCTTCACGAAAGTGGACTTCGCCGCCGAGCCTTTGCACTTCCTCGGCGACGCGAACGTTTTGACCGGGGCGAGACGCGATCAGGACGACAAGATCTTTGTCGCCGCGCGCGGCCGCCAAGGCCATCAGCAGATGATGGTTCTTGAAGAACTTTCGTTCCGGCGGAGTTTCAGGAGGGTTGGCCGCTCCGCTAATGACCTGGCCACAGATCAGAATGATGGCTATAGCAAAGAGTGCGCGCGTGTATGGTCGGATCATGTATCCTCCTGCGGTTCAATCACTCGAACAAACTCACTTCACCCTCGGCAGCATCCCGGTTGTGGCAATGTGGATGTCGGGAATGCGTAAGGGGTCTTGCAGCTTGAGACGCCAGACGATCTGTCCAGACAAGGCACCGGGCTCGAGGATCTGATCGCTTCCCAATGCGGGGGAATAGTCGAAGACCGCGCCCTTGCCCTGCTTCTGATTGGTGGCGTTGAGTATGGTGGGCGCGAGTTCTTCGTACATATCGCCCATGCCGCCTCCAAACTTGGTTACTTGCAGGGTGATCGGCCCATAGATAGGAACTGAGGAAATGTTTCGCAGGCGGATGGGTGCGTCGAGAATTCCCGTGGCCGGGTCATAGGACGTGGTGTCGAATACGAGTTCCACTTTCTTGGCGAGAGAGGACTGAATATTGTCAGGCGCAGGAGAAGGTGCCGCGGCTTTGTCGGTTTCATTTTTCCCGGGGCTGATCACCTTAATGGTCGCGGTTTGGAGTTGAAAGGTTCCAGTCCGGGCGTCGGCCCAGATAGGGTGGAAGAAGCCGTGGTCGTCGACGGCCAGTTGCATGTAGTCTCCGCCAGCGGGCCAGCGGGAGCCCCCGGAGATGAAAGATATCCTCGTCTGTTCCTCGCCGGAGGGCAGCTTTATATCGAATTCGCTGCCCTGGAGGGAGAGATTTCCTTTCCCCATGCGGACAGACGTCGTATCGGAAACGCGGACGGGTGAGGTGAAGGAGTCGCCGCCATCGAGGGAGGCGGCGAAGTATTCATCGTATTCCTTGCCGTCATGATTCGAGGAATTGCGGGTATCAAACCAGGTGATTCCGAGCACGCCATCCTTGTTCACGGCAAGCTCGGCCTGGTATTGGCTAATCGAGGCGGACACATCATCGACGATGGGACGTGGAGTGGACCAGGTCTGGCCGCGATTCTTCGAATAGGAAAAGACAAGGCGGTAGGAGCCAGCGCGATAGTCGGTCCATACGGTGTAGAGCCTGTCTTTGAAAAAGCCCTTGCCGGAATCGACGGCCAAGGCAGGCGAGGTCTGGAAGCCGGGCCCCTTGGGATCCATGTTGTACTCCTCGGTGCCAACTTTGATGGGTTGGGAGAAAGTGACGCCGCCATCGGAGGAGGTGACAATCCAGAGATTCCCGGAGTGGGCCGTTTTTCTTCTGGCCGGATCGAATTCGAAGTCAACATAAGGGAGGACAAGGGTGCCATCGGTGAGGAGAACGATGTTTTTGGCGGTATTAATGCCAAGGATACCCTTGCCGCTGGCTGCTTCGACAGGCCCGATGAAGGTGCGGCCATCATCGTCGGAACGGAAAATGCCGACTGTGTACTCGGGATATTTTCCGTAGAGGACCGAGAGGTAAACTCGGCCCGCATACTTGCCTACCGAATGGTCGACGGTCATGACTTCATGGTCGTACGAATAGCCGAGATTTGCGGGGGGGAGCCAATGCTTGCCGCCATCTTCGGAACGGTAGAAGAACAAGCCACCACGAACGTGACCGAGGTCATCCTTAACGAAGGCAAGGGCGGTGAAGTAGGCAGTGCCGTGGAGGCCGAAGTCGACCTGCGGATCACCGCCGCCAAACTCAATTTGCTCGGGGAAGGATGAATCAAACCAGGAGCCACCGCCGTCGGTGGAAGCATAGGTTTTGCAGGCGTAGCCGCCCTCGCCGCGGGACGCGGTGATGGCAGCGCTGAGAATGTTTTTGGAGTTGCGTGGATTAACGGCAATTCCCAGCTCGGCATGGGAGAAATCGCCGTCGCGCGAAACGAGCATATTAGGGCCGATAGTAATCCTTGGCGCATCCTGAGACGATTCGGCGGCACTGGCGGCGCTCACTGAGGTGCGCGAGACAATCAGCCGATTCCCTGCCAGTAGCATGACCAGGAAAACAACAATCAAAACCGGTTGCGGACGTGCCATGGTTCACCCCTCAATCTTCGTTTTCAGTTTCCACCTGCCTTGGTGGTGGCCCGTGAGCCATCGAGTCGGGTCGAAACGACCTTGAACATCATGAATGGGTACTCGGGCTCCTTGGGCAAGCTGGAAAAGTGCCAGCGGAAGGGGCGCTCTTCAGAGCTGGTGTTCGGGGCCAACTCGGAAGACTGGAAGGCCCAACGGGCGCCATCCGCGGGCTTATGATTGTCAGCATTCTCGACGCGAAAATCGGTGAGGTTGACGCGCACCGCCTGCAACTCGACGGCGAAGGGGCCGGTAACGGCGAGAGGCGACTTGTTCTCAAGGTGCATGCGGCAGGAGAAGCCGTTGGTCTTCCAATCAAAGGCGCAATCCTTGGCGACGAGCTTGACCTGCGTACTGACATCCTGGCCGGAGCGCTCGGGTTCGTGGACGACGCCGGCGACGGTGAATGAAGTGCCGGCCAATTGCATGACGCCAGAAGAGCCATCGATCCAAGCTGCGTGAAAGACACCCTCCGAGTCGCTGTCAAGTCCTTGTGTGTCACCGCCGCCGGGAAAGCGGGTTGAAATCATGAGCACGTTCAGACCTTGGCCTTCGACCGAGACACCTTCTTCGGTTTTGGGATAGGGACTGATCTTGGCGCTGGGTTTCCAATTGCCGGGGGCAAGCGGGCAGGTGGGTTTGCGTCCAGTGGTAACGCTGGGCAGGAAAGTTTCTCCACCATCGAGGGAGGCGGAGAAATAGAGGTCGTAGCAGTCATCCTTATGATTGCGGCGATCGTTCCAGGTGACGCCGACAACTCCGCGATTATTGACGGCTATAGTTGGATTGGCGTCCTCGATGGGGCCGATGGTGTCGTTTACGATGACGGGTTTGGACCATGTCTTGCCGTTGTCTGCAGAGTGGACGACGCGGATGTCGTGGCGGTCACCTCCGCTTTCGACCCAGACTACATAGGTGCGACCGCGGTACTGGGCGTCGGAGTAATCCACCGCCGCGAAGCCGTTGCCCTGAATTTTGTCAAGTTTGTAGCCGGAGGCGCCGGAAAATACCCAACTCGAGGTCACGATTGCGGGCGAAACCGAATAGGTGCTACCGCCGTCTCCGGAGACGGCGACACGGAGGTAGCGGCTCATTTCGATTTGCTTGTCCCAACTTTTGGGATCGAAAAGGGAGGGCATCTCGGTGTTAGATTTGCCGAAGGTCCAGAAAGGGACGATGACGGTTCCGTCAGCCGCGACCAGGATGTTCGCCATGGCGAACATTTGTTCCTTGTCGGAATCGCTGATGAGATGAAGCTGGCTGTAGGTTTGACCGCCATCGGTGGAGAAAGCGATGGCTTGAATGCCGTGCTCCTTGCCGTCGAGGCCGACCGCTTCCCCAGTGGCGCCGGCATAGATGCGGCCGGCGAAGCGTCCGCCACGATCAAAGGCCATGTGCTGGCGGTCAAAACCCTTGATTCCCTGCAGGAGCGTAGCCTGCGACCAGCTACGACCCGCATCCGGGGAGCGGACGATCCAGAGGCCGGAACGGTCGTTGGAGGCGAAATATGCATTTCCCCGGGTATCAAAGTAGGTGATGACGTCCCAACCCTCGGCGACTTCCTTAGGAAGCGGGATACGGGTCCAGGAGCGGCCGGCGTCATGAGTGACATAGCCGCTGACCCCCGGACCCTGGTCGCTGATGCGGCAGGAAGCGGCGATCTGGTCGTTGGAGTTTTTGGGATTGATCGCGAAAAATGACTCGCCATGTGGATCAGTCGGCGCGTCGGCGGAAATGGTGCTGGTGGGACCGACCTTGATTTGGGCGTAGCCCATGTGGAAGGCCACGAGCGCGAGCGCCGCGATAAGACAGAACCTGCCGAAAGCAAACATCGACCGTCTCCCTGAAGCCATCAGGCGGATCCACTGGCTGGCGAGGCAGCCAGTGGGGGCACGAATAAGAGTTAAGGTTCGCCGACGTCCTTGTGTTGGCTTAGAAGTCGACTCCAACGCGCAGGGCCACCATGCGCACGGAACTATCTCCTCCGATTTGGCCTCCGAGGAGGCTGGTGGCGGGTCCGACGGTGTTGTTGATGGTTCCAAAACCGGTCAGCGTGGCCGGTTCACTGGGGATGCCGGCATTATTGGCATTGCCGGGATAGCCGCCCGCGCCACTAGGCAGGCCGAAATTCGGGTGATTGAAGACGTTGTAGGCTTGTAGGTCCAGGCGCAACTTGACTGCTTCGGTGATGGGGAAACGTTTGGTGACGGAGAAATCGGACCAGACAAACTTCGGCGAGCGGTAGGCATTTCGGCCAGAATCGCCCTGCTGGCAATAGACCGGCGTGTTGGCGGGGTAGCAACCGCCGGTTGTCGGATCCATGACTGACTGGAACGCATTGGGATTCAGATACTGGATGGAACCGGGCGTGGTTATGTTCGCGATGGGTTGATTGCTGTACACCTTCTGCCCGGTCACCACGTTGGCGAACAGGGGCGGACTGGCGTTGACAAATCCTCCGACGCTGGGACTGAAGACGGAGAAGGGCAAACCGTCGCGGGCAAAAATTGTCCCGGAGATTTGCCAGTTGCCGACGATCTGATTGAGCCAGGCCTGGCCGGAACGGAATGGGAGTTGATAGATGTAGGAACCATTGAGGGAGTGTCGGAAGTCGAAGTCGCAATTGCCGTAGAGTCGTTTCAGATGGCCGTTGTAGGCTCCGAAGTTCTCATTGGCATTAAAGATGATGACGCCGCCGTTGGTGATCTCATCGATGCAATGGCTATAGGTATAGTTCATCTGCAAACTGAGGCCTTGGCTCAAGCGCTTGGTGGTACTCATCTGCAAGCCGTTATATCCGCTGTTGGTTCCAGTTTTGAAGGGGAAGATGTCGCCAAACCTTGCGTCGACGGGCGTC
This sequence comes from Terriglobales bacterium, assembly GCA_049521375.1. Classification (GTDB taxonomy): domain Bacteria; phylum Acidobacteriota; class Terriglobia; order Terriglobales; family Acidobacteriaceae; genus Acidiflorens. The sequence continues at coordinate 13,690 of JBEKOW010000009.1, read as the reverse complement.
CCGTAGGGGTAACCGGAAAAGCAGCCGTTGCAGAAAAGTTGATATCCATTGGGAGTATCGGAGTAGAAGCCGTGGGTGGAGCGGGTGCCAACATACTTAAGGGTCAAGCTCCAGTTGTTGCCGAATTGCTGCTCGACGCCCATGCTCCATTGGTAGATATCGGGAAACTTCTGCTTCCTGGAGTCGAAGATTGTGAAGTTAACTGGCGGAATGCAATTGGGCGGAGGAGAACTGGCGGCGCACGATACGACACCGCCGGAAAACCCCTGTTGGAAAGCCTGATTAGCGGCGACGTCGGCATCGATGGCGCTTCCGGGTACACCGGGAAACATACCGATGCCGCCAGCGGTGCCGAAAACACCACCCTCGACGAATACGTCGGAGGGAGCGTTCTCATCGGCGTAGGAGGGCAAGAATCCGAGAAGCGGATTGGCAAAGACGCCGGCACCTGCGCGGAATATAGTTTTCGGCGTCACTTGATAGGCGATGGCGGCGCGGGGCTGCCACTTCCACGGGTAAGTGCTGCCGAATAAGTGGGATTGATTGGGAAGTATGACCTGGTTGAGAGGCTGGTTGGGATTGTGGGAAATGTTTTCGAAGGTATCCGTCAGCCGCGAGATAACGTGTTCCTGACTGAGAGGATTGGATTCGAAGCCGAGGCGAAGACCGACCGTAACCGTGAGTTTGGTGCTCACGCGGACGGTGTCCATCGCATAGTTGTCCATGGCGACGTTGGAGATGTGATCGATACCATAGGTCGGGAACGCCTGATAGGTCTGGCAGGCTGCACCGAAGGTGAACTCGTAGAGTGAACAGGTATAGACAAAGGGAATGACGGCATAGCCCACCGTCTCAAACGAACCAAATCTCGAATGGCGGGTGTTCGTGCCAAAGCGGAAGGAGTGGCGGCCGTGAGCCCAAGTCACGTTGTCGGAAATCTGCCAGGCGCGGGTGGAGTTTCCGTATTCGTTCTGTCCCGAGCCGAAGAGCGAAAACGGAGTCGCGCTCAACATGATGGGGAAATCGGTGCCATCCGGACTGACGGTCTTGTGCACCCGCGACCAGTAATTAAAGCCGGGGTTAAATTCGTTCAACAAATTCGGACTGAAAGTATGAGCCCAGCGGGCAACCACCGATCGCTGCGGCCAGGTTGCACCCAGACTCCAAATGGGATTGGTAGCGCTCGGAAGCAGGACCTTACCGTCATCCCATTGCATGCGATAGAAGGTCACGTCCTTGGGAGTAACGGTGTAGTCGATCTTTCCGGTATAGAGCGTCTCGCTGGAAGGGGGTGAAGCGGTGTAGTGGTGTTCGGCGGCGCAACCATCCCCGGCCGCGTCGATGGTTAGAGGGCAGCCAGGCCAGACGATCGGGGTTCCACCGCTAGTGTCCCCGAGGGTCGTAAACAACTTCTGGTACTGGGCGACTTCGCCGGGCTCGGGCGGGAGGGTAATCCCGAGGGCCGGGTCGTAGCCGCCGAGAGGAAGCTGGCTGAGGACATAAGCCTCATAGGCAGGAGTCGGCAGAGTGTTGTTCTCGAGCGCCGGCAGCACGATTCGAGTCCCCTCAATCGATCCGAAGAAAAACAATTTGTCCTTGACAATCGGGCCACCGACCGAGCCCGAAAATTGGTTGACATTGGAGCGTGGCTTCCTTTCGGGGATTGCGCCAGAGGGCAATTCGTCATCGTAAAGCTTGGTGAAGTAATTGGTCGTATTGAGGACGGAACCATTCCAGTTGTAAGAAAGACTGCCGTGGAAGGAGTTGGTGCCAGACTTGGTAATGAAATTGATCTGGGAAGCTCCATAACTGCTCTGGTCAGCGCCATAGCCTTCAGTGTTGACGGATGCTTCCTGGATGGAGGCAAGGCCAAGTTGCAGACCGGTGGCGCCACTCTTGTTGAGGTTTTCCCAGGAATCGTTGGCATCCAGACCATCGACCCTGAAATCATTGGCGACGGAGGATAATCCGTTGAACTCGACGTTGCCGCCGGCATAGGTATTGGAAGCGCCGACGTTCATGATGGCTCCGGGCGCGATCACGGCGACGTGCGACATGTCGCTGCCAGGATTGGGGATTTCGGTCAGATCTCTTTCGGAGTAACTGGTGGTGGTATTGGGATTGGTGGGCTCCAGCATCGGGGCCTGGCTATTTACCTCGATTTTGGTCGATACGCTGCCGACCTGGAGTTTGAAATCGAGGTGGACAGCATGGCCGATGTCGAGCGTCACGTTGTCGTGGGCGACGGTCTGGAAAGAAGGAGCGGTCACGGTGATGATGTAGGTTCCAGGCGACAAAAGCGGAACCCGGTAGATTCCTTCCCTGTTGGTGGTGGTGGCGCGATGGGTGCCATTGTCCTTGTTGAGCACGGTCACAGAGGCGTGACTGACCAGGGCACCGGTCGCGTCGGTTACCACACCGGCGATTTCGCCACTGGTATCTGTCTGAGCGAACACGATGGATGTCAGCCCAAGGATGACGGCGAACAGAATGCTAGTGATTTTCATAGTGTCCTCCCACCGAACTCCGCGTCAATTTGCTTTTTTCGGTCTTTGAATCGACGGAACTTGCACTTCCAGCCTCGGGCTCAACCGTCCCCAAGCGGTCACGATTGCATATAAGACATTCGTGTCGCGATTTTTTCGGGATGGCGAAAAAAAATTGTTTTGTCTGCGGGAATGTTTGCGAAGAGCGCAAGCGCGCAAGCGGAGCAGGACTTCAGCGCAGTCAGAAAGCGGCAGGGGATGCTCGCGGGGACGAACACCCATGACCGGGACGAAGGCAATTGGGGCGCTAAGGAAAGTTAGCGCCTGCCTCACTTTTTAGTTTCAGCCGGCGAAGGGTGCACACCTTCGCCCAAGAGGGCGACATCCATGCTCACGAACTCTAGGCCCAGAACTTTCACAATGTCTTTTCCCTCCATGGCAGGAAGATGGACATCATGGAGTGCGAAATTGATGGTTTTGGCATCGGTCGATGCTTTAGGTTTCAAGCCCTCGGGGGAAGCAAGTTTGGAGAAGTCGAAAGTAGCGCCGGGACCGTCGGCGCCATTTTCAGCGTTGGTAATCGTCACAGATCCAGCTTGCGAGGTCAGCGAAAGAATTCGCACCACGAGGCGCCCGCGCACATCGTCTTTCGATTTATTGCGCAGACTGGCCTGCAGCGACAGGGTTTGATGCCTGGTATCGTAATCGACACCCTTGATGTCAAGGGAGACAAGATCGGCGATCTCCTGCAAGGAAGAGAGGCCGGCATCGCCATTCTTGACCGCGGTTCCCTGCACCGTGACGGTGGAAGTGTAAGCCTGATCGCGGCCATCGCGATTGTCGATCCAGAGCGCGTGAAAGATGCCGCTGGCATCGGCACAGAGGCCCGCGGTGTCGCCGCCGTGAAATTCGGGGTTGCGAACAATGCGCAGGGTGGGGGGATTGGAGCCATCCTCGGCGACGTAAGAGGAAATCGTTTCTCCTTCTTCCGCTTGGCGAAAACCGGCGGGGCGCTCGGCCAGGCGAACGCAGGGCAGGAACGACTCGCCGCCATCGAGAGAAGCGGTAAAGCGGGCGAAATAGCCGATATTATCCGGATTTTCGCGGCGATCATTCCATGACAGGCCGACAACCCCATCCTTATTAACGGTGAGGGTGGGCATGAAGCTATCTGGGGAGTGGGTAGGATCCCGCGGCATCTCGTCGACGACGCGAGACCTGGACCAGGTTTCTCCCTTATCGGCCGAATAAGTGAACATGATGCGGGAGTTTCCCGATCGGGCATCAGCCCAAGCCACATAGATGCGGTCTTTGAAGACTCCTGAAGATCCGTCGATGGCGAGAGAATCGGCGGTGCGGGTGGTCGAAGTTTCGGAACAATATTTATCGGCGGCCTTGACGATTTTGGGCCGTTGCCAGCCGTCGGGGGGAATCAGAACGACGGAGATCTCACAGGTGGGAGGGCCTGGGTCGCCGGGATAGTCCGACGCAATGCGGTCTTGAGCATCGCGAGCGCTCTTCTTGAGACTCTGCCAGTTGGAAATTACAACCGTTCCATCGGAGAGAAGGGCCATGCCGGTGGGGAGCGAGTGAGCGAGGCGGCGCGCATTGATCACACCGTAGGCTCGAGGCAGGCTCCAGTGTAACCCCTTGTCGGCGGAGTGGGTGACATCCAGGGAGACCGCCAGCTCTTTCTCTTGCGAATCGAGGATCCCGGCACGGGATTGATACGTGATATAGCCCCTTCCGCGGTTGGGTCCTTGAGTGTGGTCGAAGGTCAACCACGGACGGTCTCCGGTAAGAATGTCGGAGACGGGCTCCCAGTGCTTGAACTGATCGGTGGATCGATACAATTTGAGATGCCAGTCGATCGCGGGGTCGCGGATGACGGAATCGCCGATCGCGCCAAAATAAGCAGCGCCGTCGGGTCCAAAGGTGCAGACCGGGTCGCCCGACTCGGGAATTTCAGGACCCAGGATCCAGGTGCGTCCGCCGTCGATCGAACTGTAAACGGCGGTATGCATTTTCTTTTCGGACAACTGGTTGTAGTTGACCATGGAACAGGCCACGAGCTGTTTGGGATCAGTGGGATGAGCGGCGATCAAGACTTCGTCGTGGCTATTGGAGTCGTCGGCGCGGCTGACTTCAATATTCGGGCCGACGCTGATCAGTGCAGGCGATGAAGGGTGGGTGGTTTTTTCCGCGGCTCTCAGCGAGACCGGCGCGACGAAGACGATCGACGCGAGTCCAGCCGCAAGAAGCAGAAGAATGCGGGAAGGACTGCTCATCGGCTGTCTCCAAGGTCCTGAATACCGGCATTGCGATTGGCAGCGGTAAGGAAGTTGCCGCTCACCTTCTGACAGAGATCGGGCAATCTCTTGTCCATCCGCGCGATCGAGAGCATGAGGTCAACAAGAATGGCTCGCTTGTTGGCGTCGTGATTGTCGACGCCGGAGAAAAGTACGGAAATGTCATTTTGAATTCTCTGGCTCTCGGAGAAGGCTGAATCGACGCCCCAATGCCAATCTGCGGGATCGGTGTGGTCCTCTCCGGCGTGGGAGAGGTCCCGGGGTCTGGGCAGGTTCAACTGCGTAAGCAGGAGCTGTAACTTGTCGAGTTCCTGCTGAAGCAATCCGGCGTCATCGCGAATGAGAAATTCCATCTTTCGACCCGATGCGGTGTCGAGCTTGGAACTGACATCGCTGGTGTAACGATCGGACAATCGGCGGAGCGACCACGCGCGGTTGATCGCGTTCATGGTAGTTTCCACGACTTCATTGACAAATCTGGTTCGAGCCTCGGGTTCGGGAAATTTGGCGTGAAGTTCGTCGTCGAGGAGTGGTGCGGATTCGAGGACGATGATGGGATTGTCATCCTGAAGAGTGGAGGGACCGGCTTTTTCGCCGGCCTCGTCGACCGAGGTTAAATTGACCTGGATATACGGAATCACCTGCAGGACATGGAGCAGGCCCTGCTTTCGTGCCACCGAGTCAACCATCCCGGAGATGAGCACTTTCCTGCCGTCACCGGAAATGTCGATGGGCTCCCCCAAATCGGCTCCAAGAATATGCAAAGCCACGCGCGCCTCGGCTTCAGCGTGCACTAAGTCGTGCATCGAAGGACCAGCCGGAATGGGTTTGGCGGGGATGGCCACGGCTAGGGGCAAGGAGGGCGATTCGAAAATTGTGCGGTTCACAGATTCGAAGGCGAGAACACTGAAATCAACTTCGCTCATTTCAACGTTCTCGTTCTGGAAGCGCAGGGTTTCACCGATCGCATGATAGTCGCTATCGCGCAAGGTCAACTCCACCTCTGCGAGAGGGCCGTTGTGAACTTTGGTGTGAACGACAACCAGGCCATCGGGGGTCCGGGTAACTTCATCGGTTTTTTCGAAAGGACCCGCGTGCCATGCCATGAAATTTGCGATCGACAAAGGGTCCTGCCAATCGAAGTTTGCCGCCTGCACCTTGGTTTCGAAGTGGGTTAAGGCAAGCTGGCTGGCGTCGCTGCTGTCGAATTTTCTGCCGGAGAGCAGATCGTGATAAATCGTCCTGGTGACCGTACCGGCCTGCGAATGAATACGGAGCTTCTGGTAAACGACCGGATGTTGAACGGAGGTGCGAGCCGTTTTCTCAGAAATGCGGGCGCGCTCCAGGATGGCATTGGCAGAGACGGTGGGCGAGACGGCGACGCGGGTGAGGAAAACTGCCAGGGAGAGAGCCAGCAGGGCGCCTGCCCATGCGATCCTCGGGGCGGCGAGCGCGCTGGCGAAGTTGAACAAACGCTCGAAGAGCCCACGCCAGGCTGGTTGGGGCACGAACTCGGATGCACATTGGCAGAGGCGGGCGAAAAAGATAGCGCGAGAGCCATCGCGCGATCCCGAATATGGAATCGGCAGGGAGGCGCGATAATCGATCAAATCCTCAATGGCGCGCTCGATCTTCTCCATGCGAACCCGGCAGCGCCAACAGGCCTCCAGGTGTGCCTTGACGACGGCCGTTTCCGCAGCGGTCAGTTCGCCGTCATCCGCGGAGATGAGGATCTCGTCGCTGATGTGATCGAAAACTGGGGGAACCTTAAGCGTTTTTCGAGAGTTACTCATGATGCTCTCCCACGAGCTTCGTGATCGCGCGCCGCAAAGAATCCGCCACGGTGGAAACGCCAATGCCCATGACGTCTGCAATCTCACGATAGCGCAGGCCTTCCGAGCGAAGATTGACGCATTGCCGCTCCTGTGGAGAAAGGGTTTTCAACGCGGCACAGATGTACCGTAGCCTTTCTCCGCTGAGCAGAACCGCTTCGGCATCGGGAGAGGGGTCGGCAACCGTCGATGCCGCGTTCACCATCTCCGTGGTATCGGTGCTGAGCCGCCGTTGCTTTTTGAATTGATTGATCGCGAGGTTGTGGGCCACGCGAAAGAGCCAGCCGCGGAGATTGAGGGTCTCGCCGCCCCGGCGAAGATGTTTGTAGGCACGCAGAAAAGTTTCCTGCACAATTTCGTCGGCGTCATCGGGACCGGCGCCGAGACAGACGATATAACGAAAAACCGGCCCGCGCAGCTCATCGTAAAGCTCCAAAACATGAGCCTGAAGGGATGAGGTGGCATGTTGGGAGGGGGAAAGCGCCGGCACAGACGCGCCGAACGCCAGATTTGCATCTACCGGAGTGCTACTTGCGATACCTCTTGTGTCACTTTCCATTTTCGGGCCCTGGAGCACGACCCGGTCACAGGACCTCGCAGCCCGTGGTGGTGGGGTGTGCTGTTTTCAATAAAGACAACACTAGGACGCGTTTTACGGACGATCAAAAAAATTATTTGGAAAATCTGGCGTGGGACGGTTAGTCTGAGCCGCGAGCGTGGTGGCAGGCAGTCACGCTGCGACCGGGGATCGCTTCGGTGGGGCCCCTCAGTCCCACTGCGCGTTCAATTGGCCGCCAGCATAGTCGAAGCTTCGGAATCGGTCAAGAGAATATGTTGCCGGGAGGAGTGGCGAAAGCGCGGTGCCATGGCAGAAGCAACCTTGACTTGTTTGCCAAATCGAGCGAAACGAGAGCAGGAAATGTCTCCGCCCTTGATTCGCGCGAGGCCCGCGATCGTAGCCTGCGGGCCTCGTGTTCAGTGTTTTTCAGGGCAGGCGACCGTCATTTTGTTTCCCGACCCCCAAGCATCATGCGAATGAAAATTGGGAATTGCTTTCGCATCTGTTCGGTAAGAACCACCGGACGGGGGTTCGCTTCCAGTTTTTCCTCGGCCGCGATCTTTGGATTGCCGCTCCCGTCGAACACTGGAACCGCGAAGAAACCCACAGTTTCGTTCGTGGTTGTTTCGATAGCGGTTCCGGTAATCTCACCGCCATCGTTGATACCCTGAGCTAGAGTCAGATAGAGAGAAGTGGGCTGAACGACAAGCGTGTTCAGGTCGTTCAACGTATTGTTTTGCCATAGGGTAGCGCGGGAAACGCCAGTGTTTACGTTGAACGAGTTTCCGACCACCTGACCCTTCTCGTTGATATCGAAGGCGGCGTTGTTCGTGTCTGTACCGTAAGGAGGGATCTCTTGCATCTTATTGGCTTTCGTCCAGATGAAAGCGACGGGATTTTCCGCCGCATTTTCGTCGCCAGAGATATTTCCAAAACCGACGATTTGGCCTTGGTTATTGATGGCGATGGGAGTGTTCCAGGCTTGGCCTCCGATATTTCCGAGATCGGTGGGTATTCCGTTTTCCCAGAGCAAAGCGTGTTCAGCGCTCGCTCCTCCGACCGCATTCGAGCAAAGGCCTGAGATTCCCACAACCTGCCCCTTGTCGTTGATGGCCGTTGCAGCCGAATCTGGATCAGGAGCGAGCGGCGGAAGTTGCGTCATCTGGTTTAGGCGTGGTCCCCAAATCGCAGCCTCAAACTGGAGGACTTGGCCGAACGGAGGCTGATTGTTACAGGTTGGATCGTGAACGCCGTTTTCAGCCCAGCCGACCACTTGTCCTTTGTTGTTGACCCCGGCAGCGTAACTGTCAATGCCGCCAGGAAAAGACGGAAGCGCTGTCATTATCCCGTCCTGCCACGCAAATCCGTTACATACGTAGCCATCGGGACCGAAGAAGAAGGCTGAGCAGCTCCACGCCTCGCCTAACGGATTCGGTTCCGCAGTTTCGGCGATGCCTGCAATCTCGCCTTTCGTGCTGTGGTTTGGCCAGGAGACGTTGCTGTTAGGGCCCCCTAGAGTGCCGAGATCCATGGGAACCCCGACCCATAGCACCGCGTGTACGCTTGTATTGCTCGCCAGGTTGTCGCCGCCAGAAATCCATCCCAGGTTATTGATCCCGACGGGTTCCGGAACGCCGGCGAAAGGACCGGTGCCCAGATTGAATACGTAGTACTTGGCCGGCTGTCTATCGCGCTGCGCCTGAACCATTGGAACTGGGACCATGACCGCTGCGAACAAAAAGGTAACGGTGATCTTCGTCAATCTCCTGGAATGCATATTCCCTCCTTTAGGGTCTGCTTCTTAAGGTCGAACTGCTGATCCGCGCTTGGTCCGCCTGCCTTCCTATGAGAAAGCGTGAACGGCGACGCAAGACCGACATTATCGGAAAGGATGCGGAAAGATTAGACGGTTGCGGACATCGCTCTCGCAATCTGGACGTTTGCGGACGTTGCTCTCGTCATTGGCATCCGCGAAGGCGCCACTGCGACACTAAAATCGAGAGTCAACCTTTCCACCGCGTCTGCGGCATCTCGGCTAGCCGTGCAGCGGCTTCGACAGCTTGAGAGCGCAGTCCGAAAGCGTCCATTTTTCGCGCTGGTCGGGACTATGATTGCTTGAGACGATGGAACTGGATTTGCAAGTATGTTCGCGAGCCCGGCTGACGCGTGACCCGCGTTTCGACGGCAAGTTCTTTATTGGTGTGTTCACCAGTGGAGTCTATTGCCGCTCCATTTGTCCCGCTCCTCCGGCGAAAGAGAAGAATGTTCGTTACTATCCAACCGCCGCAGCCGCAGCCGAGGCCGGATTTCGCCCCTGTTTGCGCTGTCGGCCCGAATGCTCGCCCGGAACTCCAGCTTGGTTGGGGACTCCAAATACAGTTTCGCGGGCTTTGCGCCTGATTAGTGAGAGCGGCTTGGAAGAGGGCGGAGTCGAAGCACTCGCCGAACGCCTTGGAGTAGGCTCGCGTCACCTCCGTCGTCTGTTTCTTCAACACCTGGGAGCAACGCCGAGTGCGGTTGCCAAGACGCGCCAAATGCATTTTGCGAAGAAGCTTATCGACGAAACCAATTTGCGTATGAGCGACGTTGCCCTGGCTTCCGGTTTCGGTTGCGTCCGGAGGTTCAATGCCGGCATCCGCAAGGTCTACCATCGAACGCCGACTCAAATCAGGCGCCTGGCCCGACAGAGGACACTGCAACCGGAAAATCAATATCTTTTCCGACTTCGTTTCCGCCCCCCTTATGACTGGAATGGGATGTTGGCGTTTCTGGCGCCTCGCGCCACGCCCGGCGTGGAAGCAGTGGTAAACGGCTGCTATCGTCGCACCATTTCCCTGAACGGCAGTGACGGGTGCTTCGAGGTTTCGCTTGATGAGGCAAGCAATGTGCTCGTCGTGCGCCTGCAGTTTGGCGAACCGCGGTCGCTTTTCTCTATTACCGAGCGAATCCGCGCCATGTTCGATCTGAATGCCGATTGGGCGGCCATTGTGCAAAGTCTTAGAACCGACCCCTTGCTGGCAACGCAGGTTGATTTCTGTCCGGGACTCCGGGTGCCGGGTTGCTGGAACGGATTCGAACTCGCAACGCGTGCGATTCTCGGTCAGCAGATCACCGTCAAGGGCGCAACCGCTCTGGCCGGCCGAATGGCGAGCGGCTTTGGGAAGCCGTTCTCCTCGCCTGATGGCCTCACACATCTATTCCCAACACCCGAGGTCCTTGCCGACGCAAAGCTTGCGGGCATCGGGCTGACTGGGGCGCGAGCCGAAACCATCCGGGCTCTCGCTCGGGCTGTGTGCGTTGGAAGACTCAGTTTTGATGGAGTCCTGGATTCCGATGTTTTTCTGAATCGGCTGTGCGAGATCTCCGGCATTGGGGAGTGGACTGCGCAATACGTGTGTATGCGAGCGCTGGGCCAACCGGACGCGTTTCCCTCGACGGATCTTGGGCTTCTGCGTGCGCTAAATTTAAGCAACCGTAAGGAACTGGAGCACCGCGCGGATAGATGGAGACCGTGGCGTGCCTATGCCGCTATGTACCTGTGGGAATCCAGTGCTACGACTGCTCACAAAAAGAGCGCGCGCTCCGAACCACAAGTCTGCGGCTTCCTGGAAGCCACCTCAAGCGAAGACCTTAACTATTACACGGAGGTTCGCTCACGTGAGATGGATCAGTCACTCTGTTCTTCTGTTTCTCGTCACTTGGAACTGTCTCGCCGCTGATGAACCTGCTGGCAAGCACGAAAAGCATGAAGAGATGCTGCTGCACAAAGTCTTCGAACCTTTGTCCCGTGAGTTTCTCGACGACGTAGGCCGCGGCCGCCGGTCCCGCGTTGCAATACGCCATTCTCGTCCCTGGAGGCCAGCGTGACGTCCGCGAATGATGATCGTAGTCGAGGCCTTCGCGCAGACTCATGGAGTCGGGCGCCTGTTTTGCATACTCCCGAAAGTGCAAGTCGTCCCACCCCGTGGTGTGCTCGAGCAGATTCACAATCCGGACGGGATTGCTCGACTCCCATGGATTGTCGAACCACACTTCCGGCGCCAGGGTGTGAAGGTGGATCGTCGAGCGACAGCTTACCCTGCTCGACCAGCATAAGTATCGACAGCGAAACGAAGGCTTTTGAGGTAGAGCCGATGCGAAAGAGCGTATCGGCAGTCGCGGCGCCATTGCCGGCCAAGTCGGCCTTGCCAAGGCCCGTGACCCATTCGGGCCCGTTTTTGTGAACGATCGCGATCGATGCGCCATTCGTATTGGTGTCTTTCAGTATCTTTTCTATCTGCTGGCGTAGTTCGTCAATCGATTGAGCCGGTTGTAAGCCCGGACCGCTTTGCCTATTTGTTCGAAGGCATCCCCACTTTCGCTATTGATACTAAAAAAATATCCGACGCCATAATCAGGCATATAGGACAGGTCGGTCAGGCCTCCATCGACTCCACCGTCGTGGCCGTGATAAACGAAACCATCTTCAACGCTCCAGAAATTACTGAGACCGTATCCTGTTTTCAAACCCTCTTTGGCGGCCCAAGTGCTCTTGGGATTCTCCATGCGATCGATCTCGTGGGAGGGGACCACCAGCTTTCCATTCGCCGCGCCGCGATCGAGATAGAACTGCAAATATGCCGCCATGTCGTTGGCGGACGCGTTGACGGCCCCGGCTGGGCGCATGATGATATGCGAGTACGGAAAGGGAGCCTTGCCGCCAGGATGATAAAGCGTGGTCGCCGCACCTGGTGCGGGCTCGAAGTAGGTCGCAGTCTTCATCCCGATGGGCATTACGCGCAACCTACAGAAACCGACGGTGCCGCCAATCGCCCCGTTGCCCGTCAACGCGTCGGACTACGCTGGATGGTATGAGCCCGATTCGCCTCGCACCAAAATCACGCATTTTCTTGGACGCCTCGTGCGACTGAGCCGAGTTCGGTTTGAAGACGGCAAGATGATCTACTCCGCGCTAGGAAGTTGGCATCAGACCTGACATACCGGTCGAAGGGACACAGTTCCGTTTCGAGGGCAAGGAAGCGCTGCCCGACCCGGTCGCCAGTCTTCAGTTGCTAACACCCAATACGGAGGGTCGATTCATCCAAACTGATTCTCAAACGACGATGAAAAAGATTCCGGGGTGTTTCGCGATAGGACAAATCCTTGTTGCTGGGTTCGTGGTGCTCTCAATCTTCGCGATCGTTCTCTACGCACCGTTCTGGATGGTCGGTGGATTAAGGCGTAGCCGCCGCCGTCCCGCGGAGCGCGCCATGCGCTGGTGGTCACTAATTGCGGTCTTCAGTCTGGCTGCCTTCGTTGTGATCTTTATTTTGTGCAGCAAAGACCTGATGGAACGGCTGGGAAATTTCACCGTGTGGTCGGCTGCATTGTGGGTGATGTCTCTTCAGTTTGGATTGGCGTCGCTCGTGAGTTTTCTGGTTGCTTTGCGAGGATCAAGCGCGGCCGTCCGTCCGGGCGTCCGCAGGTTCTCGCGGATCGTTTCAACGGCACTTTCGATTCCCGCTGCTTACATGACCTACTGGGGCGTCATCGGAATACGAACCTGGGCTTAGTTGAGGTACAACCGCCGCAGAAAACCGGGAAATCGAGTTCACGCGCGGCAATGTGATTGGCCGAGGAAGAACCGTAAGCGGAGCTCGCCCGCTCCGCATCGGAGAATGATCGCGAAGTGCTCTCGCCGTGCAAGCGCCTCCTGTGTAGACAATGCCCTGCTGTCGACCAGCAGCTTCGAAATACGTGAGAGCCTGATGCTGGAAACGTCCATATTCACCAGAGCGTCAAACTTACGCGGCGTTTCCCGCGAGATAAGGCGTGGCTGTGCCATTCGAAATTGCCGTTGCGGCGGAATTGCTCCTTCCATACGACATCTTCCAGCCACAAGCAGAGAAGGCGAGCATTAGTCTCGTTTCCATCGACGATCTCGCGGAGCGCTTTCAGGCGTCCGTAACCGCAACGGGTTCCCGATATGCGGCCGTGGTTAGCACGCCGCTGGCATTCGTGCTTTCGGAACAGGGTAAGGTGAGGTATACGTCCAGGTCGAACCCACTGAAGGACGCCTGTGCCTGGGTCCCGCCCCATCTCGATTTGCCCGACGGTTGCTTTTCCAAAAAAGTGCGCGCCGGCGCCGGTTGCGAAGTCCAGAAGAGATCGACGCGGGCAATCTGGTTTAGTGATTGGGAGCGCGGAGGCACTGTCCTGGAGGAGACCCGCCACCTCATACCGTGGGACCAGACCTTGACGCTGCTATGGTTCGAGGACGGAGAAGTTCCGCCGCAAAGGTTCCGAGATGACCGAGACGAGGTCCACGAAAGAGGAGATGATGAAAACGATGGGCTTCTGCAAGAACTGGACGGAAAACTTCGCTGGCCTGGAAAGCGTCGCCGGAGATAGCTCCGAGAACAGGGCGTATCTCGTACATCAAAGCCTGGTGGGCGTAGGAGCGGGATTCGGGAGAAGCGCAAGAGCTAATCTCTCATCTTGCTTCTAAGGTATGCCACGAGATGT
>JBEKOW010000008.1:0-38347 GCA_049521375.1 Terriglobales bacterium | reverse complement strand
ATTGCGCCTAATGAGAACGATCATCTGGACTGCGAAGAATGCGGTATGTGCATCGACATCTGCCCTGTCGGCGCGCTAACCTCCGGCGCGTATCGCTACAAGACACGGCCGTGGGAGATGAATCATGTGGGCACGATCTGTACGCACTGCGGCGACGGATGTAAGACCACGCTGGGGGTCCGCCGCTCCGACACTGGCATGGAGATCGTGCGCGGCGACAACCGCGACAAGAGCGGCATCAACAACGATTTTCTCTGCGTGAAGGGCCGCTACGCTTTCGATTTTGCTCACCACAGCGAGCGCTTGACGACCCCGCTCATTCGAAAGAATGGAAAACTGACAGCATCAACATGGGAAGAGGCTTTCGAACTCGTCGGCAGGCGGTTTGCCGAGATTCGTGATAGAGACGGCGGCCAGGCGATTGGTGTCATCGGGTCCAACCGGACGACGAACGAAGAAAATTACCTGCTCTCGAAATTTGCGCGTGTTGTTCTGAAAACGAACAACGTCGATCATCACCGGACAGCGGACTTCCCCGCTTTGGCGGCGGCTCTTCACGGCAAACCCGGCAAGACAGCCACGATGCGGGAGGTGCTGACTGCGCCGGCCATTTTGCTGATCGGCAACGATCCGACAAATCAGCACCCGCTGCTGGCCTGGCAGATTCGGACCAACGTCCGGCTGCGCCGGGCCAAGCTCTACATTCTTAATTCGGCTGAAATCAAGTTGAAGAGACAGGCGACGGGATTCGGGTTACTGCCGCCAGGTACAGAGGCAAAGGCGGTCGGATTTCTCGCCGGTGACGATTCCCTGCTCGACGCGCTCGTCAGTGACACGACAAACCGCGATGCCTGGCTGGCGCTGCGCGATCAGATCCGCGGGGAACAGAATCTCGTGATCGCTTTTGGCTCCGAGGTGCGCGGTGGGGACATTGAAAAGCTCGTCGCATTTGCCTCGTCGTTGACGGGCGCGAAACTGATCTGTCTTGGCGATTATTCGAATTCGCGCGGCGCGAGCGAAATGGGTCTCTATCCCGACCTTCTGCCCGGATACGAGGCGCTGGATGGCGCCACCAAGTTTCGCCAGGAGTGGGGCCAGCTTCCGGCCGAAAAAGGGTTGGCTCTGCCGGAAATGATCGACGCGGCCAAGGCTGGCAAGCTGAAAGCTCTTTATGTCATAGGGTCGAATCCGGTCGGACGTTCCGGCATCGATCCGTTTGCTTTGTCGAAGAGCTTCGTGGTCGTGCAGGACATGTTTCTGACCGAAACGGCTGGCATCGCCGATGTGGTTCTGCCGTCCGCGAACGCTTACGAGAAAACAGGAACCTGCACGAACACGTGCGGCGATCTGCAGCTGGTCAAGAAAGCGGGCGAGGTCACCGACTGCAAGGCCGATTTCGAGATGATCGTTCGCATCGCAGACGCCATGGGCTTTGATGTCCACGGCCTAGTTCCGTTTGGCGGCGGCACGCGTTCCGACATGGGTGAGACTCGTGGCGCGCAATCGGGAGAAGCCGACCGTCACGCCGTCTGGCTCGAAGCGCACAACCTTGAGCCCAAGATGACGCCCTTTGATCCGATGGCGATGCTCGACGAGATTCAGCGCGTGGTTGCCGGGTATGACATTTCACGCATGAATTTGCTGGCGGGAAATGATGTGCATCTGGAAATTGCCGAAAGCGGAGCGAGTGCGATCCACCAACGACGATCTTTTCACTTCAGGAACGTTGGGACGGTATTCGAAGACCTTGAATTCTGTTTACGAAAATAAGACTGCGGATACAGAGGTTGCGGCGGATTAAAGCCCGGTCGCAGCGGACCAGGATCAAGAGCACGCGGGCGAGGGCGCCCGGGCCACATAGACTCGATGAGCATAACGACGTTCATTATTATTTCGATTATCAAGTCGGTCGCCGTGATCGGTGTTCTGCTCACAGCTGTGGCTTACAGCGTCTGGCTGGAACGGAAGGTATCGGCTCACATCCAGAATCGCTGGGGACCTACACGCGTCGGGCCATTCGGGTTGCTGCAACCTCTCGCCGACGGCGCGAAATTCATCTTCAAGGAAGACCTCACGCAGCCGCACGTGTACAAGCCGCTCTACATCGCAGCGCCTATGATCGCGCTGGTATTTGCCATCACATCCATTTCTGTGATCCCGTTTGGCAACTGGGTCAACCTCGGGCCCTGGGGCACGTACCTGCAGATTACCGACCTCAATATTGGACTTTTGGTGGTGCTGGGAATTACGTCCATGGGCGTCTACGGAGTGGCGCTGGCGGGGTGGGCGTCCAACAACAAATATTCTCTGCTGGGCGGCCTGCGGGCCAGCGCCCAGATGATCAGCTATGAAGTTTCGCTCGGGCTGTCGCTGGTAGGCGTGCTGATCGTTTCCGGCAGCATGAGCCTGCGGGATATCGTGGATTATCAGGGTGGAGTGTTCTGGCATTTCATTCCCCGCTGGAACATTTTTCACGGGCAGACGCTGGCATTTTTCATCTACCTGATATCCGCGTACGCGGAGACCAACCGCACACCATTCGATTTGCCGGAAGCCGAGTCCGAACTGGTTGCCGGCTATCACACGGAATACAGCGCGATGAAATTCGCCATGTTCTTCATGGCGGAGTACGCCAACATGGTGACGGTCGCCTGCCTGGCGACGCTGCTGTTTCTGGGCGGATGGCATGGTCCGATTTTTGGCCCGCCAATCCTGCAGGTGGTGATGCCGGTAGTCTGGTTCTGCCTGAAGGTTTTCTTTTTCATGTTTCTGTACGTGTGGGTGCGCTGGACGCTTCCCCGTTTTCGCTATGACCAACTCATGGCGTTTGGGTGGAAGGTCCTGCTGCCGCTTGCGGTTTTGAATATTGTGGTTACGGCTTTGATTGTGGCCTGGAGAGCGTAAACCAGTTTTCAGTTTCCGGTTCTCTGTTCCCGGTTCAAGCCTGGGTTTGCTGAGAGTCGACGGCTGAGAGCTGAGATCTGAACAAATGCTGCACTTAATCTTATTCCTCTTTTTCGGGGCAATCTGCGTGGCAGGAGCCATCAATCTCCTGGCACAGAGCCATCCCATCAACAGCGCTCTTTCGCTGATCGTGGTGATGGCGGCCTTGGCGGCGGAATACCTGCTGCTGGGCGCGGAGTTCGTCGCCGCCGTGCAGGTGATTGTCTACGCGGGCGCCATCATGGTGCTCTTTGTGATCACCATCATGCTCTTGAATGCCGGCAAAGAGGAACACACTAAAGGCAGCCGGGTTGCGATCCTGTTGGGGGTTCCGGGCGTGATCACTGGCGCGGTCCTGGTTGCCTGGACACTTCTGTTTCGCAGTCACACTTCATCGGTCACAATCGGCGCTGAGCCCGGCAGTCCGCAAGCGATTGCGCGGCTTCTCTTCCATGATTTTCTGCTGCCTTTCGAAGTCACATCGGTCCTGATCCTGATCGCGATCATGGGCGCAGTGGTGCTCGCCAGCCGGCCGGAAGCGGTCGCGCATCGTCCCGCGAAATCAGACCACAAAGAGCTGCCGGAACTCGTGGCCTCGGGGAAGGAGCACTGATGGAGAACATTCCTCTCTCCTATTACCTCATGCTCAGTGGAATTTTGTTTGTGTGCGGCGTGCTCGGTTTTCTGATCAAGCGCAACATCATCACAATCTTCATGTCGATCGAGCTGATGCTGAATGGCGTGAATCTTTCGTTCGTAGCCTTTGCCGCGCAATGGCACTCGCTCAGCGGGCAGATCTTCGTCTTCTTCGTGATGGTGGTCGCGGCGGCTGAGGCTGCCGTCGGACTGGCCATTATCATCGCCGTCTATCGCACGCGTGAAACTCTAAACGTCGACCAGGTGAACCTGCTCAAGTTATGACGGCGACTCTCAATCCGTATCTCTGGCTGCTTCCCATCCTCCCGCTGGCGGGGGCGGCAATCAACGGTTTTTTCGGACGGCAAGCTTCGAAGAAGGCCATTACGGCGGTCGCGCTGACGTTTTGCGGCGCGGCCTTCGCGCTGGCATTGTGGATTGCGCTTTTCCAGTTCTCTTCGGCGTCGGCTCCTTATTATTTCGATCTCGCGCACTGGATTCGCTCGGGAGATTTCCACGTAGACTTCAGCTTTTACCTCGATCAGCTCTCGCTGGTCATGTTGCTCGTCGTCACCGGCGTGGGCTTCCTGATCCATATTTATTCCGTCGGTTACATGTGGGACGACGACGGGTACTATCGCTTCATGGCGTACCTGAACCTGTTCATGTTCTTCATGCTGACGCTGGTGCTGGCCAAGAACTACTTGATGATGTTCATTGGCTGGGAGGGCGTGGGGCTTGCGTCGTATTTGCTGATCGGCTTCTGGTTCATTAAGGATTCGGCGGCGGCGGCAGGTAAGAAGGCCTTCATCGTCAACCGCATTGGCGATTTTGGATTCCTGATTGCGCTATTCCTGATGATCAAGCATTTCAATACGCTTGATTTCCCAGCCCTGTTCGCGAAGATTCAGCCCCTTGCTCCTGAAATTGCCGGAACCGGACTTCTCACGGCTATCGGGCTTCTGCTGATGGTCGGCGCGGCGGGCAAGTCGGCGCAGATTCCTCTTTATGTGTGGCTGCCGGACGCGATGGAAGGTCCAACGCCTGTCTCGGCGTTGATCCACGCGGCGACCATGGTAACGGCCGGCGTGTACATGGTGGCCCGCTCGCACATGATTTTCGAACGCGCGCCCTCTGCGCTCACGGTTGTCGCTATCATAGGAACCCTCACCGCGTTGTTTGCCGCTACTATCGGCATCGCGCAAACCGACATCAAGAAGGTGCTGGCTTACTCCACCGTGTCGCAACTCGGCTACATGTTCATGGCTTGCGGCGTGGGAGCGTTCTCGGCCGGCATCTTCCACCTGATGACGCACGCGTTCTTCAAAGGGCTGCTGTTTCTGGCGGCGGGGTCGGTCATCCACGGCATCGGCGGCGAGCAGGACATGCGCAAGATGGGCGGCCTTCGCCACTACATGCCTGTGACCTTCATGACAATGGGCATCGCGACGCTGGCGATCGCGGGCATTCCTGGACTGGCAGGATTTTTCTCCAAAGACGAGATTTTGTGGAAGGCGTACTCCAGCCCCTACGGAAGTTGGGTGTACTGGCTGATCGGCGTTGTCACCGCGTTGATCACATCCTTTTATATGTTCCGCCTGATGTATCTGACGTTTGGCGGCGATTACCGGGGTGAGGCGGCACAGAATGCGCATGGCCATGACTCCCGCGCGGGGTCGCACGCTCCACAAGGGCACGCTGAACACGGGCAAGGCGGGCCACACGAGAGTCCGTGGGTGATGCTCGGGCCGCTGGTGGTTCTGGCTTTTCTTTCTGTCGTGGGCGGATGGGTCGGGATCGGCGGGCGCTTCGAGCATTTCCTCGCCCCCGTTTTCCAGGGCGGACCCGCGACCGAGCTTGCCCACGAGACTGGCGGAGAGACGGCCAGTCAACTCACTGAGAAACTGCTGATGGGCATCTCGATTCTGGCCGCGTTCCTCGGATGGTTTCTGGCCGATCTTCTTTATCGCCGGCTTCCGCAGTTGCCGGCGCGCATTGCCAATAGTCTTGGCGGACTTTACGAGGCTGTCGTCCACAAGTATTACATTGACGATCTCTACGCGATTCTCTTCGTCAAACCTCTGATAGACGGCTCAACCACGATTTTGTGGCACGGCGTGGATCAGGGAGTAATCGACGCGACGGTAAACAATTCCGCTGATGCGGCTCGCCACCTGTCCGACGAGTCTCGCCACATGCAGTCGGGCAACTTGCGATCGTATGCCGGATGGGTAGCCGCTGGGGGCGCCGTCGTTATCGCCTACATGGTCTGGATGGGAATTCGATGAACACGGCCAGCCTCAACCCGCTGATTCTCTCGCTGGTCACCTTCATCCCGGCGGTGGGCGGACTACTGCTGCTGCTGATCCCGCGCCGCGATCGCGACATAAAGGTATTCGCGTTTGTCATTTCGATCCTGGCATTTGTCGTCTCATTGCATTTGCCGGTTCATCTGCATCGCAACCTGGCGGGCTTTCAGTTCGAAGTCGACAAGCCGTGGATCGCCAGCCCCAACATTCATTACCACATGGGCATTGACGGGATTTCCGTGTGGCTGGTGGTGCTGACCACGTTCCTCACACCGCTTTGCGTCTTGATCTCGTGGACTTCGATTCACGAACGCATCAAAGAATTCTTCGTGCTGCTGCTCCTGCTGGAGACGGCGCTCATCGGCGTTTTCACCGCGCTCGATTTGTTCCTGTTCTACTTCTTTTGGGAAGCAACGCTGATTCCGATGGCGCTGCTGATTGGAATGTACGGGCACGGGCGCAAGGTCTATGCCGCCGTCAAGTATTTTCTGTTTACGATGATCGGCTCGATGTTCATGCTGGCGGCGATCGTCTGGCTATATGTGAAGGTTGGGAGCTTCGATTTCGTCGTCATCCAGCAGGCGATTCGCAGCGGCAATGTGGCGGGCTTCGCTTCCGCCGCTCAGTGGTTGTTCCTCGGCTTCTTCATTGCCTTCGCGGTGAAGGTTCCGCTCTTCCCTCTTCACACCTGGCTGCCGGACGCGCACGTAGAAGCGCCCACTGCGGGGTCAGTACTGCTGGCGGGCGTGCTTTTGAAAATGGGAACGTATGGCTTGCTGCGGTTTAATCTCTCGCTGTTTCCCGACCAGGCGCGGCGCAACGCCCCGTGGATCATGGCGCTCGCGCTGATCGGCATCATCTATGGCGCGCTGGTTTCGCTGGTGCAGCCGAACATGAAAAAGTTGATCGCCTACTCTTCGGTCAGTCACCTCGGGTTCGTCGTGCTCGGAATTTTCAGTTTCACGACCGCGGGCTTGAACGGAGCCATGTTCGTAATGCTCTCGCACGGAGTGGCCACCGGGGGGCTCTTCATGCTCGCGGGGATTCTCTACGAACGGCGCCACACCTATACGATCTCCGACTTTGGCGGATTGGCAACTCCCATGCCCAAGTATGCGATGTTTTTCCTGATCACGGTGCTGGCCTCGGTCGGCTTGCCGTTGCTGAACGGGTTTATCGGCGAGTTCCTGGTACTGAGTGGCGCATTTCAGGCCAAACCCATATACGGCATTCTGGCGGCTACCGGCGTGATCTGGAGCGCATGCTACCTGCTCTGGATGTACCAACGCGTTTTCTACGGCAAGGTGACCCACGAAATCAACAACACGCTGCCGGATCTGAATCTGCGCGAGAAATCCGCTTTGTTCCCGATTGCAGTAGCGGCCCTGGTCATGGGCGTCGCACCGCTGCTGTGGCTCAGCGCAATAGACCCCGCGGTGCAATCGGCGCTCGCTCCCTACACTCAATTGGCGGCCAGAGTGGTGGGCCAATGACGACTTTCGCCGCCCTGCTTCCCTTGCCCTCTCACTTTGTGCCAGCTCTGCAGCTCGCCGCCGCAACCTTCACAGCGCCCCCGATTGAGGACTACCTTCGGCTGCTGCCGGAGCTGGTGTTATCGATCTTCGGCATGATCGTCATGGTGGTCGATCCCCTGCTGGACCCGGAACGCAACCAGAAACCGCTGGGCGCGATTGCATTGGTCGGCGCTCTGGCAGCGCTGGTATCCGCCTTTGTTATGGCCGCACATCCAGGGACAGCATTCTCTGGCATGGTGCAGGTCGACAGCTTCAGTGTCTTCTTTCACGTGGTCGTGATTGCGATTACCACGGTAGTGATTCTCAGTTCGTACGAGTACATGGCGGTGCAACGCATCCGCGCCGGAGAATACTACGGACTGGTTTTATTCTGCACGGTGGGCATGTGCCTGATGTCCTCGGCGGTCGAGCTCGTGTTGATTTTCATCGCGCTCGAGATTTCTTCGATCTCCACCTACGTACTGGCTGGATACCGGCGGCGTGACGCGGCCAGCAGTGAATCATCGCTGAAGTATTTCCTGCTGGGCTCCTTCGCCACCGCTTTCTTCCTCTATGGGGTAGCGCTGATGTACGGAGCCACCGGATCTACGAACATCGTGGCCATCCGCGAATCGCTGTCCGCTGGCCACAACGATCTGCTTCCTTATGTGGCGGTTGCGCTTATGTTTATTGGGCTCGGGTTCAAAGTCGCGGCTGCTCCTTTTCATATCTGGACTCCCGACGTCTACGAAGGTGCCCCGGCGCCTATTGTCGGGCTGATGTCAACTGGGCCCAAAGCTGCGGCATTCGCCGTGCTGCTGCGGGTTTTGATCGAAACCAAAGCACCGGGCTGGTTCTGGCTGGTCTGGGTGTCAGCGGCGCTTTCAATGACGCTGGGGAATCTGGGCGCCCTGTTGCAGGACAACGTCAAGCGGTTGCTCGCTTATTCCTCGATCGCGCATGCCGGGTACCTGCTGGTCGCGTTTGTGGCCAACCCCGGCATGGGCACATCTCCGGCAATGTTCTATACGGCCGCATATGCCGCGATGAACGTGGGCGCATTCGCCGTTGTCAGCCATCTGGCGGGCCTCGGCGAGAAGTATGTAACCCTTGAGGACTACGCCGGACTGGGGAGAAAATCGCCCGCGTTGGCCGCAACGCTGACGTTTTTCCTGATGTCGTTGATCGGCATCCCGATCACGGGCGGTTTCTTCGCCAAGTTTTATGTGCTGAATTCCGCACTGAAATCCGGCCTGGTAGGATTGGCGATCATTCTCGTCCTCAACAGCGCGTTGGGGGCCTACTACTACCTTAGAGTCATAGTAATGATGTATATGCGAGAGCCTCGCGGCGACGTTCCCGTTGCCGCCGTGCCCCTCAGTGCAACCCTGGCGATCGCAATTTGCGTGCTTGCTACTCTGTGTTTAGGAGTATTTCCCGGGCGCATTCTGGAGTTTACTACGCAGTCCGCGACGCAACTGGCCGGGACTGCCGTGCCTCCAATAGCCCCGCCCTCAGCCCAGTAATGTCTTTCTTGAAGGCAGCGGCGGCAGGCTCTGAAAACCGGTCAAAGGCGCGTCTGACAGCCGTTTTCGTCGGTGGAAAACCTGTGCTGGATGCGTTTGACAATCAACGCGCCAGACGGCATTATTGGGTACACGACTGGCCGAAGAATTTCCGGCATTCGGAGGGTAATATGTTTCAGTTTTTCCGTGGGGTCTGGTGCGACGAACAAGGCCAGGACATTGCCGAATATGCCGTGATGCTGGCGGTCATATTGGTTTTGGTAATTGGCACCGTTCGTCTCATCGGAACCAATGCCAACACCGCATTTTCCAGTGTGGCCAATGCCCTGCAGACGAACCAATAACCAGATTTAGGAAGGTAGTTCAAGCTCTCATTTGAGGAAGCAATGACACGATTTAGCACCTTTAATTTTTTTGGCCGCTATGGGTTTATACGCGCGGCGGAGGTGCAGGACCGGAGCTAGCCACCAGATCAAGACAGCTCAAGTTCTCCCAAGCCGCGAGTCGATCGCGGCTTTTTCATTTTGGGGCATAAACCCAGAGAAAGGACCACCCACCATGATCGTAAACATGTCAGACAACGCTACCGAGCCGCAGATCGAGCACATCATCCAGCGCATCCGCGAGGCCGGATTCCAACCCCACGTCACGCGCGGCACCGAGCGAACCATCGTGGCTGCCGTGGGCAGCGGCGGTCGGCGGCACGAAATTGAGGCTCTTTCGGTCGCCCCCGGAGTCGACAACGTGGTCGCCATCGCTCAACCCTTTAAACTGGTCAGCCGCCAAACCCAGCCCCAGCCCACCGTCGTAAACGTCGGCGGTGTCCAAATTGGCGGCCCTGAAGTCGTCGTCATCGCCGGACCTTGCTCGGTCGAGTCGCGTGAACAATTGCTGGAGACAGCCAACGGAGTGAAGCGCGCCGGAGCCACCATGCTGCGCGGCGGAGCGTACAAGCCGCGCACATCCCCCTACGAGTTTCAAGGACTCGGAATCGAGGCGTTGAAGATCCTGCGCGAAGCGCGCGAACTCACTGGCCTGCCTGTGGTCACCGAGGTCATGGGTACGGAAGACGTGGACGTGATCTGCGAGTATGCCGACATGCTCCAGGTGGGGGCACGCAACATGCAAAACTTCGCGCTGCTGCGTAGACTCGCCACCGTCAAGAAACCGATCCTCCTCAAGCGCGGCCCCTCGGCTTCAGTAAAGGAGTGGCTGTTGGCAGCCGAATACCTTCTCTCAGGCGGAAATAAGGAAGTCGTACTTTGCGAGCGTGGCATCAAGACCTTCGAAACCGGCACGCGCAACACCATGGACCTGGCCGCCATCGTTCTGGCCAAGGAGCTATCCCATCTGCCGGTGGTCGCCGATCCCTCTCACGGGACGGGCAAGCAGAGCTTGATCGGCATGGTTTCGCGCGGAGCGGTCGCAGTCGGAGCGGACGGCATCATCATTGAAGTGCATCCCTGTCCGGAACGCGCTCTATCTGACGGGCCGCAATCGCTCGACATTGCTCAATTCGAACGCGTGATGCAGGGGCTGGGGGAACCATTGCGGCCGGTGCTCGGTCAGCACGGAAGGTTAGCGCAGGCCTAGAACCAAACTGAAAAGGCGACCTCGGAGAGATCGCCTTTATGGGTGCGTGAGCAGCCTTATAGAGCCTGGACGTTTTCCGCCTGCCAGCCCTTGGGCCCTTTGGTGACGTCGAACTGCACGGTCTGGCCCTCCTGCAGGCTCTTGAAGCCGCCTGCCTGGATTGCTGAGAAGTGCACGAAAACATCCTCGCCATTCTGACGGCTGATAAAGCCGTAGCCCTTGGCGTCATTGAACCACTTTACTGTTCCTTGTTCTGCCATGTTGATACTGGTATTCCTTTCAATCGATTTACGCTGGAGAGACTCGGAGGTATTGCTGGCAGGTTACTAGCTTTTAAGGCAAGAACTGCTCACGACCGACTCGGTCTAACGCACCCGAGGATGGTACGCGAAACATCGTCCATTGGCAACGGCTTTCGAATGCGTTTGCGGCGCGGGTAGCGCTGGCGCCTTGCCGGCTGTTCTGCTGTGGGCTGGCCTGGGGTCGCGGGTTTTCCCTTGCTCGCGGGCCGCAAATCCTGCTATGTTAAACATGTTAAACACTGGAGTGAGCGATGCTCGGTATACGGCTTGAACCCGAACTTGAAAAAAAACTCGAATCGCTCGCGAAGGAGACCGGGCGCAGCAAGAGCTACTACGCTCGCGAGGCGATCCGCCAATATTTGGAAGATCGCGAGGATTACTTGAAAGGCATCGCCGCGCTCGAACGGCGCGAGCCGACCATCACGCTCGATGAACTGGAGCGGCGACTTGGCTTCTCCAGCTAAGACCTGGCAGATCGAGATCTCCCGCACCGCGGAAAAACAAATCCTACGGCTGGACCGCACAGTACAGAAACGGATCCTCGATTTCCTGCGCGGACGCCTTCACACCGCTCAGAATCCGCGTCTATCAGGCAGACCACTGCGGGGTGACAAGAAAGGGCTTTGGCGTTACCGGCTCGGCGACTATCGTCTGATCTGTGACATCCAGGACGAGCGGCTCACGGTGCTGCTGCTTCGGGTCGGGCATCGGAAAGAGGCGTATCGATAAACGGCTCTGCGAAAAGTATTGCTGTCACCTGCGGACGAAGAACCTGATAGCGTGGCGTAACGCCGTTTTCCTCGTTGTAAAATAAAGGACTATCACTTCATCTCTTAACTTCTCTATGGCCGAAGAAGACAAATCTACAATGACCACTCGCGATGAGCGCTACGACGCGCAGCGCATCGAGCAGAAATGGGGAGAACGGTGGCTCAGCGACCTTTCGCTCTATGCCGCTGACGCCAACCCGACCAAGCCAAAGTATTACGTGCTGGAAATGCTCCCCTACCCATCCGGCGCGCTCCACATGGGGCACGTGCGGAATTATTCGATCGGAGACGCGCTCGCCCGGTACATGTGGATGAATGGCTACAACGTGCTGCATCCCATGGGATGGGATTCATTCGGCCTGCCCGCCGAGAATGCCGCGATCAAGAACAATACGCCGCCGCGCGAGTGGACGCTGCACAACATCGCGGCGATGAAAAAGCAGATGAAGCGCCTGGGCTTCGCCTATGACTGGTCGCGCGAGGTCACGACTTGCCTGCCCGATTACTACCGGTGGAACCAGTGGTTTTTTCTGAAGCTTTACGAATCGGGGTTGGCTTATCGCAAAAAAAGCAAAGTGAACTGGTGTCCGCAATGCGCGACTGTCCTCGCCAACGAACAGGTGGTGGGCGGCAACTGCTGGCGGCACGAAGATACCCCGGTGGAACAACGGGAATTGGAGCAGTGGTTCCTGAAGATTACAAAGTATGCGGATGAGCTGCTGCGCGACCTGCAGAAGCTCGATGGCTGGCCCGAAAAGGTCCGGATCATGCAGCAGAACTGGATCGGCCGCAGCGAGGGCGTCCTGGTTGATTTCGACCTGGGCGGCACGGTCGGCCCGGCGGGATCGACGATCACGGTGTTCACCACCCGCGTCGACACGATTTACGGCGCAACCTCGTTGAACCTCGCGCCCGAGCATCCCATCATCTCCGACATGATCGCGCGCGATGCCGAACTGCGCGCGCAGGTCGAACAGTTGATCGCAGAGCAGCGTCGCGCAAAAGAGGCGGGTGATATTGGCGAGATCGAAAAGCATGGTGTGTTTACCCGGCGCTACGCCAAAAACCCCTACAACGGCGAGGCGATTCCCGTGTGGGTCGCGAATTACATCCTCATGGACTACGGCACAGGCGCGATCATGAGCGTGCCCGCGCACGACGAACGCGATTTCGAGTTCGCGACTAAATACAAGCTCGACATCCGCCTGGTGATTCTGCCCGCGACCACCGACCCGGAGGAGACCATGACTGCGCCGCCGCTGCCATTTACCGCGGAGGATGGCATCCTGGTGAACTCGGGAGAGTTCAGCGGGTTGAGCTGCGCAGAAGCGATCCGCCGGATGTCGGCCTTGGCCGAAGAGAAAGGTTTTGGCAAGGCAACCGTCACCTTCCGGCTGAAAGATTGGGGTATCTCCCGGCAACGCTATTGGGGCACGCCGATTCCCATGGTGTATTGCGAGAAGGATGGAGTCGTGCCGGTCGCAGAAAAAGATCTCCCGGTAATTTTGCCGGACAACGTCAAAGTAACGCTGGCCGGTGGGTCTCCGCTGGGAAACGTTCCGGAGTTCGTGAACACCACGTGTCCAAAGTGTGGCGGTCCCGCGCGCCGCGAGACGGACACGATGGATACCTTTGTCGACTCGTCCTGGTATTTTTACCGCTACACCGACGCGTGCAACGATAAGGCGCCGTTCGATTCCGCGAAGATCGCGTACTGGTTCCCGATCGATCAGTACATCGGTGGCGTCGAGCATGCCATTCTCCACCTGATTTATTCGCGCTTCTGGACAAAATTCATGCGCGACATGGGCCTGGTGAAAAATGACGAACCCGCCCAGCGCCTGTTCACGCAGGGCATGGTGATCAAGGAAGGCGCAAAGATGTCGAAGAGCCTCGGCAACACCGTCTCTCCCGACGAAATGGTCGAGCGCTACGGCGCCGATGCCGTGCGTATGTACACCCTGTTCGCCGCCCCTCCCGATCGCGACCTGGACTGGCAGGACACTGGCATCGAGGGTATTCAGCGCTTCCTCAGCCGCGTGTATCGCTTCTATGTGCGTAATCCCATCGTGGAGCCGGGGGTTGCCGCGTCTCGCGCACATGACGAGGCGTTGACGCCCGAGGCGCGCAACATCCAGCGCAAGTTGCACCAGACGATCGAGCGCGTCACGCACGACTTTCAGGGACGCTGGCACTTCAACACCTGTATCGCCGCGATCATGGAATTGGTAAACGAACTGTACGGCGCGGAGGAGGCGATAATCGCCGGACGAGTCCCCGGGTCGCTGATCGCGGAGGTACAGAGAACGATTGCCTTGTTGTTGGCGCCGATGGCTCCATATCTGGCGCACGAATTGTGGGAAATGGCCGGCGAGAAAAGCACTCTGCTAAAGTCTCCCTGGCCAAAATACGATGCGAATTCGGCGGCGGAAGATGAAATTACAATTCCGGTGCAGATCAACGGTAAGTTACGCGGCAAGGTGGTTGTGCCGGCCAGCGCCTCCGATGACCAGGTAAAGCAAGCGGCCTTGGCCGAAGAGAAAGTACAGGCGGCCTTGGCGGGCAAGCAGGTAATAAAGGTGATTGTGGTGCCAAAGAAACTGGTGAACCTGGTTGTAAAGTAGAGCTGTTCGGACGCGTCTTCCGATTATCGTGCCGAGGTTCTCGGTGGGGCCAGAGTCTCCGAGAACCGCGTCCTTACAGTTTTTGTCGAAGAAACTCAAACAGGAGATAAGCGATGACTGCGGCGACGGTCGCGATTTCCAGGTTGGCGGTCGTAAAGACATCGTGAATGGCCCACACAAAGCCTCGCTTCCCTCCCATACCCGAGCGCTCGAATTCTCCCATCAGAAGATTGGAGTAAAAAAGGAAGATGATGAAAGCGATCTCAACCGCCGCTCTCCAGACATGTCGCTTCATAAGAGACACCCGACCCACGCCTCGCCGACTCCAGTGCAGAGCGAGGGAGTCGCATGCACAGTGGCGCATTCCTTCGTCAAGAAAGCATACTAGCCGCGATCGATAAACGACAAGAGTAGGGGAGCCCAAACAACAACCGAGGACAGCCTCCGGAATCGTCCGGCAACCACCTGGCTTTTCATTGACTCATAAGGTTTTACCGACGTAAGATTCGCCATGCTCGGCCAGACCATTTCGCACTACCACATCGTCGAAAAGCTCGGCGGCGGCGGCATGGGCGTCGTCTACAAGGCCGAAGACATCACTCTTCATCGCTTCGTCGCGTTGAAGTTCCTGCCCCACGAAGTGGCCGCCAACCCACAGGCATTGGCTCGCTTTCAGCGCGAGGCGCAAGCCGCGTCCGCGTTGAATCATCCGAACATCTGTACGATTCACGAGATTGGTCAGCAAGAAGGCCAGCCCTTCATCGTCATGGAGTTTCTCGATGGCATGACGTTGAAGCACCGCATCGCCGGCCGGCCCATTGATATCGATGTTCTGCTGGGCTTGGCGATCGAAATCGCCGACGCGCTCGATGCTGCCCATGCCCAAGGCATCATTCACCGCGACATCAAACCCGCCAATATTTTTGTCACCAAGCGCGGACATGCCAAGATTCTGGATTTCGGCCTGGCGAAGGTGGAAACCACTTCGGTCTCATCGAGCGGAATCACCGCGGCCGAGGAAGAGTCCCATCTCACCAGCCCCGGTTCGACGCTCGGCACCGTGGCCTACATGTCGCCCGAACAGGCGCGCGCCAGGGAACTGGACGCGCGCAGCGATTTGTTTTCGTTCGGCGCCGTGCTCTACGAAATGGCCACCGGTCTCCTGCCGTTTCGCGGCGAGAGTTCGGCCGTAATCTTCAAGGCCATCCTCGACGCCGCCCCCACTCCGGTTGTCCGGCTGAACCCGGATGCCCCCGTCGATCTCGAGAGAATCGTTAACAAGGCGCTCGAAAAAGACCGCAATCTGCGCTACCAGAGCGCCGCGGAGATGCGCGCGGACTTGCAGCGCCTGAAGCGGGACACCGAGTCCCACATATCGGCGGCAGTCGGTTCGTCAACCGCGCGCCCCGCAACATCGCTCGCGACTTCAGTCCCTGATTCCGCGGAGAGCGCCGTAGGTGGCGCAAAGTTCGCAAAGTTCGAGCGCGCAAAGTTCGGCCGTGCAAAGCTCGGCCGATACGCATTGACCGCTTTGCTGATTGCGTTGCTGATTGCGGCCGGTCTCTATTTCTATCGCTCCCGTCATCCCCGGCAATTGACCGATAAGGACACGGTCGTACTTGCGGATTTCTCCAACAGCACCGGCGATCCGGTTTTCGACGATACCCTCAAGACCGCGCTCAGCGTCGCGCTGAACCAGTCGCCGTTCCTCAACGTACTCTCCGAAAATAAAGTGGCCGACACGTTACAGCAAATGACCCGGCCCCCCGGCACCAGGCTGACACCGGAACTGGCGCGCGAAGTCTGCCAGCGCGCCAGCAGCCAGGCCTACATCGCCGGCTCCATTGGCAGCCTCGGCAGTGACTACGTTCTCGGTTTGAAGGCGGTGAATTGCCAGAATGGAGATTTGCTGGCCCAAGAGCAGGTCACAGCCGCGGCTAAAGAAAGGGTTCTCGACGTACTTGGTGGAGCCGTCCGCAAACTGCGCGGCGAACTGGGCGAATCGTTGGCGACCGTTCAGAGATTCGATGTTCCCCTGGCACAAGCCACGACGTCATCGCTCGAAGCATTGAAGGCGTACAGCCTTGGGCAGAAAGCCGATCGCGAGAAAGGTCCGGGGGCTGCGTTGCCCTACAATCAGCGCGCTATCCAGCTCGATCCCAATTTTGCGATGGGCTACATGGCAGTGGGTGGAGAATATTTCAGTCTCGCCCAACCCGCGCGCGCTAGTGAATATCTGAGCAAAGCCTTCCAGTTGCGCGACCATGCCACCGAGCGGGAGAAGCTCGCCCTCACGGCCACCTACTATCTGAATGTCACCGGAGAGCTCGGAAAGGCGGCTCAGGCCTTTGAAGAGCAGATCGAGAGCTATCCGAAACAATTCGCCTCCCGGATGAATTTGGGGGTCGTTTACGCGGAGCTAGGACAGCACGAGAAGTCCGCCGAGCTAACCCGTGAGGAACTGCTGATCAACTCTGAAAATGTCGCTCCGTATGACAATCTGGCCAATTCGTACCTGGCATTGCAGCGGTTCGACGACGCGAGGCAGACAATCCGAGAGGCACAGGCAAAAAAGCTCGACGATTACATCACGCGCAACGCGATCTACGCCCTCGCATTTCTCTCAGGTGATTCGGCCGCCATGGCAGAGGAGCAAAGATGGTTCGCGGGTAAGCCAGAAGAGAACTACGGGCTTGCACTCGCCTCAGACACAGAGGCCTACGCCGGTCACATGGCCAAGGCGCGCGAAGTGGCTAAACAGGCAGCAGACTCCGCAATTCGCGCCGACAGCAAGGAGAATGGCGCGATCTGGCTGGAAAATAATGCGCTCCACGAAGCGGCCTACGGCAACTTCGCAGAAGCGATCCACGGCGCTCAGGATGGCGTAAAACTCGCTCCGGCCAGTCAGGGCGTCGAGAGCGAAGCCGCCCTGACATTCGCAATGGCAGGTGAAACCACGCGCGCTGAATCGCTGGCGAAAGATCTGAATTCACGTTATCCGTTGGATACGCAAATGCAGTCCCTTTGGCTGCCCGCAATTCACGCACAGTTAGAACTGGACAAGAACAATCCTGCTGGGGCAGTGAATGCTCTGCAGGCCGCCTCCAGCATCGAACTGGGACAGATTACGTTCGTGACCAATCTCTCCTGCCTTTACGACATTTACATACGCGGCGAGGCCGAACTCGCCGCCGGAAACCCCACATCTGCGAACGCCGAATTTCAGAAAATTATTGACCA
Source organism: Terriglobales bacterium (assembly GCA_049521375.1). Lineage (GTDB taxonomy): Bacteria > Acidobacteriota > Terriglobia > Terriglobales > Acidobacteriaceae > Acidiflorens. The sequence goes on along the minus strand of JBEKOW010000008.1, from coordinate 20,890 downwards.
CAATGGAATCGTGTGGAACTGCTGGACGGGCGCTCTCGCGCATCTAGGTGTGGCCCGCGCGAACGCCCAGCAGGCAAAGGCATTAAAGGGAGCGGAAGCAGATGCTGCACGGGTGAGAGCGCTCGCCGCCTACAAGGATTTCTTCAACCTCTGGAGAGACGCCGACTCCGATATCCCAATTCTCAAACAAGCCACAGCCGAATACGAGAAGCTGCTTTAGCTGCAATCTTCACGCAGCCCTTTTCTTCGATACCTTTTCCTCCGTGGCTTTGATCTCAATCCCTTCGTGCTTGATGTCGAGCCGCAGACGGTTATAGACGCTCATGTATTGATTCGCGACCCAGACCAGGGCAAAGAGCGCAACCAGGTATCCCCGCCAGTCCGGATACAGCAATTTGAAACGTGTGATGGCAATGAAAAAGATGGTGACGTAATGACTGAAACAGTATTCGCACGTGAACACATAGAAAAACTTGCGTCGTACCAGAGTTCGCGATTCCCTGCACTGAGCATTGCAGTACTCCCGCGGTTCGCGAAATATTTCCTCGTGAGTGGCAGTCCACGCCACACACGCGATCGGGATTGCCAGCACGAGCAACCATACGATCTGCGCGGCCACAGGTAGTGTCATCGGCATAGGTTTCAGAGACCCCGTGACTGGGCTGCCACGCCATTCCACGCAAGAACCTTGGGATGTCCCTGTGACCCTGGGCGTTGTCCATCGCCCGTCTTTTTGGACTCAACCAAACGCTGTTTGCTATTCGGCATCCAAGCTTGGTTGGATAAGAAAACCTGCTCTCCAGGGTAAGTGATGTCGCAAGCAAGCAGCGGAATTCCTCTTCGCAAATTCGGACTACATGACGTGCAAATTTCCGCCCTGGGGTTTGGGGGCCACCACCTGGGCGATGCGGCCGACCAGAAAACTGCCGTCCGCATGATCCAGGAAGCGGTCGACGGCGGCATCACTTTCTTCGACAACTGCTGGGAATACCGGCGGGGTAAGACGGAACTTTGGATGGGTGCTGGTCTGAAAGGGCGACGCGATCGCATCTTCCTTATGACCAAAACCTGCCCGCACGGTCGAGACGCCTCCCTCGCTTTGCAAATGCTCGAGGAGTCGTTGAACCGCTTGCAGACGGATCATTTGGACTTGTGGCAGGTTCACGGCATGGGCTTCGCCAATGATCCCGAGCTCTTCATCCGCCCTAACGGCGCCGCCGAAGCTCTGGCCCGCGCCAAGAAAGACGGCAAGGTAAGATTTGTGGGATTCACCGGGCACAAGGATCCGCAGGTTCACATGGCGATGCTCAACACCGGTTTCCCGTTCGACGCGGTGCAGATGCCCCTTAACGCATTCGATGCGAATTACGCCACAAGTTTTGAGCGCGAAGTGCTGCCCGAACTCAACAAGCGCGGCATTGCCGCGCTCGGCATGAAACCGCTGAACGGGCACGGGGATCCCATCAAGCAAGGAGTGCTGGGCGCGGACGAGGCCTTGCGGTATGCGATGAGTCTTCCGGTCGCGACCACGATTACTGGGATAGATAGCCCGGCAGTGCTGCGCCAGAACCTGCAAATCGCGCAGAATTTCACGCCCATGCAGCCCCCAGAAATGGATGCGCTTCGCTCACGTTGCAAGGAGTACGCGGGTGACGCGCGTTTCGAGGCCTACAAGGTCTCGCTCAAGTTTGATAATCCGGAAGCTCGCATCGCTCACGGCTTTCCGCTTGATCTGCAGCAGGCTGAGGTGAAGGACATGCTGGGTGCGGTCGAAAACAACGGGCATCCATTTCCTTCATTCGACAAATAGGAGAACGGGGTGGAGCTCAACCAGCAATTCAATCGTCGGCATTTTATCAAAGGGGCGGTGATGTTAGGCGCGACGCCCCTCATAGGCAAAAACGGAATGGAACAGGAAAAACACAACCAAGCGAAACAAATTCCGGCCGGCGAAGTGCCGAAACGTCCCTTGGGTAAAACCGGCGCGCAGGTTTCTGCCATGGGCCTTGGCGGTTACCATCTTGGCTCGGCGGAAACCGATCAGGCCGCAATTGAGATCGTTGCAAAAGCCCTCGATCACGGAGTAACGTTTTTCGACAACTGCTGGGAGTATCACGACGGCGTCAGCGAGGAACGCCTTGGCAAAGCCTTAAGAGGCAAGCGGGATAGGGCTTTTGTGATGACCAAGGTCTGCACCCACGGACGGGACAAAAATGTCGGCATGCGCATGCTGGAAGAATCCTTGCGCCGCCTGCAGACCGATCACCTCGACCTCTGGCAGATCCACGAAGTGATCTACGAGAACGATCCCGACCTGATCTTCGCCCCGGAGGGCGCGATCGAGGCCCTCACCGCCGCCCGGCAACAGGGGAAAGTCCGCTTCGTAGGCTTCACCGGTCACAAGAGTCCGCGGATTCATCTCAAGATGCTTTCGCATGATTATCCATTCGATACCGTGCAGATGCCGCTCAATTGCTTTGACCCGGGCTTCCGCAGCTTCGAAACGCAAGTGCTTCCTGAACTCCAGCGCCGCAACATCGCTGCCCTGGGGATGAAGAGCTTGGGCGGGAGCGGAGAAATGGTTCGCCATGGGATCATCACGGCCCAGGAAGGCCTGCGCTATGCGATGAGCCTCCCGGTCGCCACCACGATCAGCGGTGTGGACTCGATGGAAGTGCTCGATCAAAATCTTGCCGTTGCCGTAAACTTCCAGCCCCTGACAACCGCAGAAATGCTGGAACTTCGCCAGCGACACCTTCAGTTTGCGGAGGATGGACGTTTCGAGCTTTTCAAAACGTCGACCAAATACGACGGCAAGATAGGGCGTGAACAACACCATTACCCCGCGGTGGACAAGCTGCCATTGTAGTTCGGTGGAAATCCGCATCCGGGAAATCCAAGCGCTATTCTTCCCCGCAGACTCGTCACACTGCCACGCAGATCTAGTGGCAATCGTCCGGCGCCGGGCGTCCGGCAAAACGATCCTGGATCCAGGCCATCTGATCTCTAACCGATCCGCCAAGAACCCGTCCAGGTTCGGAGTCGGAGAATTTGATGACCTGAACATGATCTCCCTGCTTGCACATTCGCGCGACAACCGGAGCCGTCATCGAAGGTGGGATGGCGGAATCTGTTTCGTCGGCAATAATAAGGAGAGGGCCGTAGGCTGTTTTCTTCCCCAACCTGTTTCGGTCTACAAAGCTTACAACGAACTTGTTCGTGATCCAATTTTGTTTGAACGCTTCACCGGCCGATACTTCTGGCTGGCTCGCCACGATGCCGCAGCTCTTGTCGATCTTCTCGTACGCCGGAAGCGCCTTTTCCCTCAGCATGTCCCGTACATCAAATTCCGGGTAGACCGTCTTGATCGCGTAGGCCCACAATTCCGATATACCCATCGATTCCGTCTTGGGCAAACGCTCGTAAACGTCCGTCAAATCAGCTACCCCAGCGATGGCCACAGCTCCAAGGTAGTTGGGATCGCGTATTTGGCCTTCCAGTTCCGCCACTCCGATCGCGGCATTGGCGCCGAGCGACAGGCCTATCGCCACCCATCTTAAACCCAGTTGAGGCACTGCGGAGCGCGCGGCTGGAATCGAATCGATGACATTGGTTGCATTGGACCGCACATCCATTATGGCGCTTCGGAAATTCGTCCCCAATCCGGCATAATCAGTTGCGACCACCGCGTAGCCCAGATTGACATACATCGACAGAAAAGTTCCGTAGTAGAGGTTTCTCCACAGTGACGGCGCACATTGCCGGCCTGCTCCGGTAAAAGCGTGGGCCCACGCGATGACTGGCCAGCCTCCATCCGGCGGGTTTCCGGCGGGAACCAGAACCACCCCCGAAACAGCCACATCCTGTCCAGTAGCGGAACGCGAGCGATAGAGAATGCGACGCGCGGAAAAATCAGTCGCCAGATAGTAATCATCGCCAGAAGAGGAACGTATCAGTTCACCGGGCCTGCCAGGTGCTAAAGGCGTGGAAACATCGTAGAACTTGCTGATGGGCAATGTAAGAGATCGTCTTGAGGAGGGCGATGTTGTCTGGGCAAACAATCGCGCCGCCCCAGCCGACTCGATAGCCCATAACCCCACAAGTAGGAAAAGGAAAGCGCGGGGAAGATCGAAACCCTTATTAACGAATGGCGGAGTGAACATCTAGATTAATGCATGACTTCCATGCCTCAGGGCCGCGGACAGTAGCGAGTTTACCAGTCATGACCGTTGTATTTTCCGTGACGCACTTGATTGCGTTTGCGATGCATGACAAAAATCACGCCCACTGATCCGAGCGTCGGAGGCACGACGAGGATCAGGATCCCGCTCTTGAGCGCTTGAATCATTTTCGCGCCTGCAAGAGCCGCTTGCGTGTAGCAGAGCGCGCAACTCTGGGAAAACGCGGGCAGAGCGGTCAGCAAAAGCAACACCGCCAACATCGATCCAAAGCGCAGAGCCTGCCACCCGTGTTCACCACCACTCGTCGTCATTTGGCCCACCGTACGCCGTCCGCCAGACGAAAGCTGTCTGTCCAGCCATACTGCATGCCCAAAATTACAGCCACGGTGAAAATCACAACAAACCACATCAATGGTCGATTGTCCGAGAGGTGCATGAAAAACAGAAGCGCAAATGCAGCCTCAATACATGCCAGGACGAGCATGCGAGTGAACATTTGCGATGCTGAAATATTGGAATACGCGATTACGAACTGAAGGGCCGCGATCACAAGAATGACCAGGTAGATCGCCACATATTTCCCCGTGTTGCTTCGGTGTCCGTCGGCCATTGCCATGGTGTGCTCCAAATATAGTTTCTTAGCGTGCGAGGTTGAGAAGGTAGAGGAGTGGCACAACAAACATCCACACCAGATCCACAAAATGCCAGTAGAGTCCGGTAATTTCCAGATCATCCGCGTTGTAGCGCCCGCCCTGATAGCGGAAACCAACCGCAAGCAGTGCGATAACGCCGCCAGTCACGTGCAGCAGGTGCAAGCCGGTGATACTAAAAAACGCCGAACCAAAGAGCGGGCTCCCCCAGGGATTCTTGAAAAGCGTCATCCCCTCCTCAATCAGCGCAAGCCACTCGCGTATATGCAAAATTGCAAACACAGCTCCCAGAGCAGCCGTAATCAATGTCCAGCGCAGCGCTCTGGCCTTGTCCCCTATCTTTGCAGCATCGATCCCCAGGAGCATCGTGAGGCTGCTCGTCACCAGAATGAAGGTCATGATGGCGACGTTAGTGATGCTGTGAAACGGTCGTGGCCAATTCGGCGTGGCGTTGCGAAGGAATCCATAAGCGACTAGACAACCGGCAAACGTCGCGGTGTCCGCAATGATGAACAGCCACATCGCCATTTTCTTGGCGGGAACAGAAAACGCCGGCTTTTCCATCAGGGCCGAGTGTCCTGCCATCGTTATGTCCGCTTGGCTCACAGAGCCTCCTAGTTAGCTAAGTCGCTAAAGTTTTATCCACAGCAACAATAGGAGATATACCCACAGTCCCCCCATAAAATGCCAGTAAGTCGAGGTCGCATCCAGCGTACTCTTGGTAAGAACGGATTTATCCAAACGGCGAATCACTCGGATCAACCCTCCCAGTCCCCCCGAGACATGCAGAGCATGCACCGCGGTCAGCACATAGAAAAACGAACTGTTGGGATTGGTGGCCAGGAATAATCCTTGCGAGTGCAACTGCATCCAGGCGACGTACTGGCCAGCGACAAACAGCAAGCCGAGGAACAGGGTTACATATAGCCAGCGCGTCGGTTTTCTAGCTGTCCTAAGGCCGCCCATGAAGGCGCCCACTTGGCGCCGCCCCAGCTCCAAGGTAATACTGCTGGCTAGAAGCACCACCGTGTTGAGATAGAGAATCGAGGGAAGAGTGAGATGTCGCCAGTCATTAGACGACCCCTGCCTAACGACCAGGGCGCTGGTGAACGCCAGAAAACTCATACTGATGGATGCCAGCACCACCCAGATTCCGGTTGACGCGGGGGGCGGAGAATAATCCTTAACCGCTGGTAAGTTAGCACCAGCGGGAATTAGGTTCCGCCAGCCACCGCCGCCCGAGTTACTGGGCCGTCGCGAGGGATCACGAAGCTCGTCGATCTTCGGGGACTCAGGAGCCGTAGTTGCCATTTGTCGCTAACTTCCCTTCCGGAAGCCTTCCAGTAATTAAGCCTCGTCCTGCTCCGACCTCACCTGCTCGGGAGACGCCTGCATCACATAATCGCCCACCGAGCTTTGCACTCCATACTGATACGGATCGTGGTAGACGACGGGTAGCTTGTCACCGAAGTTGTTGTGCGGTGGTGGAGTCGTCGGAGTGCTCCACTCCAGTGAAGTCGCTTGCCACGGGTTATCGGTCGCACGTTCACCCCAGAAGCGGCTGTGAATCAGGTTATACAAAAAGATCAGTTGTGCGGCACCCATCAACAACGCAGCAATCGTGATAAACCGGTGCACCGGAATCAGAGGCTGCATGTAGTCAGGGGTAAATGCCTGGTAGCGTCTCACATTCCCGGCCAAGCCAAGATAGTGGAACGGCATGAAGATGGCATAGGCACCAACGAAGCTGAGCCAGAAATGAACCTTGCCAAGGGTCTCATTCATCATGCGGCCGTACATCTTGGGAAACCAGAAGTAGGTTCCGGCAAATATTCCAAACATAGCCGCCACCCCCATAACCATATGAAAGTGTCCCACTACAAAGTACGTGGCGTGCAGCATGATATCTACCGAAGGTTGAGCCAGAAAAAACCCGCTGACGCCCCCAGTAATAAACATCGAGATGAACCCCAACGCAAACAGACAAGCTGTGTTGGTGCGTATCTTGGCCCCATAAAGGCTACATAACCAGATCAGCACCACGATCGTCGAAGGAATGGTAATTACCAGGGTCGGAAAGGAAAATGCGAGGGATGAAATCGGATTCATCCCGCTGACAAACATGTGGTGCCCATACACCATGTAACTAAGAACGGCCAGCGCGCCCATCGAGTAGACCATCACACGATGGCTGAGCAGGGGTTTGCGTATGTTCGTAATCAGCACGTGCGACACAATTCCCATGCCGGGTACGATCGCGATATAGACCTCGGGGTGGCCGAAGAACCAGAAAAGATGCTGCCAAAGTAGCGTCGACCCTCCGGAGTGTGGTTGTAGTTGGTCGTTGACAACCGTATTAGACGGTACGAAAAAGCTCGTTCCGGCCACGTGGTCGAGGATAAGCAGGATGCACGCGGGCATCAGAACAGCAAACGCCGTCAGTCCCATGCAAGACGTGATGAACCATGCCCATGCGGTGAGAGGCAGGCGCCAGAGACTCATCCCGCGTGTGCGCATGTCAAGAGTCGTCGTGATGAAGTTCAGCGAACCCAGCAACTGTCCTACACAGAAAATCGCAATCGAAGCCGCCCAGAGAACTACGCCGGTTCCTTCGCCGGGGCCGCCAACGGATCCAATTGCGCTAAGGGGTGCATACTGCGTCCACCCGCCAAGTGTCGGCCCGTCGCTCATGAAGAATGACGAGACTAGAACGAGAAATCCGACAAATGTCACCCAGAACGACATCATGTTGAAGTGCGGGAAAGGCATGTCTTCCGCGCCTACCTGGATCGGCAAGAAGTAGTTTCCGAAGGCAGCGAATGGAGCGGTGGTCAGCACAAAAAAGACCATGATCGTCGCATGCATGGTCATCAGCTGCAGGTAATACTCCGGTGTCATGATGTTTCCGGGGGCGCCGTTAGCAGAAAGAAAGTGCAGCCCGGGAATGGGATAGTTAGTCCATCCCAAGTGGATGCGCATTAACCAGGAAAGCACCATCCCCACCAGTACGGCCACCAATGCCAGAGCGTAGTACTGCTTGCCGATGACTTTGTGGTCGATACTGAAGATGTGCTTCCGAATAAAACTCGTCGGCGGATGATGCACCGCCGCCGCATGCCCTGCCACGTCATGCATGGTCTAACCTCGAAAGAGATATTTCCTTACTGGAGCGCCGCTTGCTTCTTCAGCCAATCATCAAAGTCGTTCTGGGACATCACGCTGAGATACGCCTTCATGTTGTAGTGGCCCAGCCCGCAAAGCTGCGTGCAGACAATCTCATATCTGCCAATCTTTGTAGCCGTGAAGTGCACCGACAGATCCAGGCCGGGAACAAAATCCTGTTGCACTCTTAGCTCCGGCACAAAGAACGAATGCCCAACATCTTTGGAGTGCATGAGCAAGTGAACCTCGCGGTTCACGGGGATCGCCATCTCCGCGGTTACGATGTCATCCTTGGAATCCGCGTCATGAGTCTGGTCGAGACCAAAGAAATTCTCATTGGATTCACTGATCATCTCGGGATGCGTTGGACCGAACGTCCCATCCGGCCCCGGATAGCGGAAGTAGAACGCGAATTGGCCCGCTTGAACTTGGACGGGCACGGCATTAGCAGCAGGCGGCGTTAAATAGACGGTGGCCCAGGCTTTTACTCCGAAGATGCCGAGGGCCATCACCTCGGTTCCGACCAGAAGAAAGGCAGCCCAAACTACCGCCTTCGCGCCCCCCGGAAAGTTCTTGATCTTCTCCCCGGGACGGTCGCCAGAATACCTCCAGATAAACCAGGCCAGCAGGATCTGTGAGGCGAGAAACGAAATCCCGGCCTCCCACATTGTGTCCGACGTTTGTTCGTCGATGGGGGCCCCGTGCGTGGAGATATCCGGCGCAAGCCACCATGTGTGCCGGGCAATCGGAATTGCCGAGACAATTGCAATCACGAAGATGGTAATCGCAAATAATTTCGCCATGTCGCCTCTTTAAATTTTTTCGCCGCCAGTAACCAATTCAGGTCGTGAAAAAAAAGGTCGAGAGCCAACACCACGCGGACGTGGCTCCCGAACGCAATCTACTTTGCCTTGAAGGTAAAGTCCGCTTTTGCCGCCTGTCCGCCGGCCACAGTCACTTTTGCGGTCTGCGTACCGTACTCCTCTTGCCACGCGGTCACGGTGTACGAACCCGGGGGCACATTCTTGATGGTGAAGTTGCCGTTGTCATCCGTAATCGCATATGGACCCTTCACCACTACGTGCCAGCCGTGCATCCAGGGATGAATGTTGCACTTCACAGGAATCGCGATTTCTTCCGCCTTCCAGCTATTTTCGATCGGGGGAGCGCCCGGCGGTTGCGACTTGTTCCAGCCGATGTTGCCCGTGCCGGCGGCCGGCAACGGATGAATGTTATGCGTGGTCTGGTCGCTGGTGACGACTTTGAACTTCTGGTTGACATCGACCGCCATCACGTGAGGCGTGTACATACAACCCTTCTGGTCGAATTCGGGCTCCTGGGAAGGGACGGCGCTGGCGGCGCCGGCGGGCAGTCCTTCGGAGATATAAAGAACGACATTCTGAAGTCCACCATTCGCCCCCACCACGACGTTTTCGAGTTTAGCGGGATTGTCCTTGTGCTGGGCGACGCAGTAGGGATCCTTTGACATATCGATGCCCTTCATGTGAGGGGCGGTTCCATTGAGTTTCACTGAGCCGGTGATGGTGCCTTCGCCGGCGGCCTTGACGCGCTCGCCGACAACTGCAACCAATACGGCGGCGATGATGGTCGCCGAGAGTATTGCGAAGGTGCGTTGGTACCGAGTGTTCATGGAGTTCTCCTGGTAGTGATCAATTTCTTCCAGTTCTATTTGCTCTCCTGCGCGGGAGCGGGTGCATTGGGATTCAGAGGCTTCAAATTAAGCCCCTTCGCGATTTCTTTCGCCTTGGTGTGAAATGGCTGGAGCGTGCGCAGGAAAAACACCAGATCCCACGCCTCCTCCGGTTTAATGTTGTCGGAGTACGACGGCATCGGTGTGCCATCCAGTCCGGTCATGAAAATCTTGTACAGGTCGCTGTCCGTGGTGCCGCATTTGAAGCGCCCGCCCTCGGAGAAGTTATAGGGCAGAATCGGACGACCCAGATCGTCTTGCAGCGTCGACGCAGACGGGCCATTGGCTTTGCCTTCCACGCCATGGCATTTCCAGCACTGCACCCGATTGAAGACGTCCTGGCCCGCCTTGATTCTCTCGGCAGTAACTTCCGGTTCGGGCGGAATCACAAGCGCATCGCCTGCCTTCTCCGTCTGCCAGCGGGGTGAGTAGTGCTTGATCCACGCCACCAGGTCGGCTCGCATCTGGCTCGTGAAAGTATTCCATGGAGGCATGTTCGAGCGATCCAGGCCTCGCTCAATGCTGTTATAGAGATCCTGGTCGGTGGGTAAAGTGCCGGTAGGTGTGGAACGGCACTTGAAAACACCCAAGGTGAAATCGCGCGGCTTGGGATCAAGCCATTGGGCATTTTCGCCGTTCCCATCGCCGAGTTCGCCGTGGCAGCCGACGCAGTAGCGATGGTAAGGCTCGTCGGCGGCGCGGGCGTCCCCGGTGAGATGCCCGATGTGGCTAGTGGCCGCCGGTGAGGTGAGCCACTGCTTCTCCTGGTATTCGGTGATTTGCCCATGAACCAGAGCGGGCAACGCAAAGAAACAGGCAATCACCAACAGGCATATTTTCTTGAGCAATCGCGAGTTCATCGATGTCCCCTCTCTAGAAGTCAAAGTCAATTCCCGCCAGCAGCTCGCTGCTGGTCAGGTTGCCGCCATCAGGCGCGGTTCCATTCTGGTGGAACCAGTTGTACTCGGCGTGATAGGCCCATCCCGCACGGCTCGTCATAAACGGGTTGTAACGGTAGCCCACCGTGTAGGTGGAGATGTTGCCCAGGTTCGAAGCCGTACCCGGAGTGGACTGCTGTGACATGCGGATCGTTTCGTAACGGGCGAGCAGGATCATCCGCGGGCTGACGACATAGTGGGGCTCGAACAGCACGCCGTTCCACGTTGGATTGCGTGAACCCGCAGGCAGCACACTAACTCCCGGTGTGTAGTTGTTCGCGGCAACCCCGTCGGCGTAGTCGCCATAGCCCTGGCCAAACCACGCGCTGTCGGATCCATGCTGCGTGACAACCGTTACATCGGCGTGTTCCCCAAAGTAAAACTGACCGACGAAGCCTTCGCGGCTGTACCCCTTGTTGTTTCCGCCGGAGCCGGCGATCACTCCATTCGGACCGCCGCCAGAGGGCCCAGTCAGCCAGCTGGTCGGAGCTTCGCCCGCCATGACGTAGAAGCCAACCCGATCCACACCGAGCTTGCCAGCATCGAAGGCCTGACTGCCGGTGATGAATGTGGAATAGGATTCGGCGCCGTAGGGAAGTCCTACCTGGCCATCATTGGAGCTAAGTAATGCCACCGAATAGCGGGTGCGATCATTGGCCGAGTGGCCCATGACTTCGAGGCCGAGCTGGTTGTCTCCCATCTGGCCGAAGATGTTGCCATCGTTCTGCGGCATGAAGTGATAGAGCTGGTAGATGCCGCCGTTCCCCGTGAGCGTCAGGATGCGCTTCTCGGAGAGCAGGTTGTCGAGTTCGAACTTTCCGAACTTGACATTGAACCATGGACTGTTGCCGATGTTATCCATGCGGGCCATCACGGTTTCAAAATGGAAGGAAGCCGTGGAGTCGGAGGAAGGCAGCACGTAGAAGGAGAAATTCTTTTCCAGGGTGCCGCCAGTGTGGAAGTCGAGACCACTGAGGTCGAAGCCGCTGGAGGTAATCTTTTGCTCCCCGTCCGCAGCCTGATCGGTCGTCACTTTATTCGTGCTCACCCGGTGCCAGATCGGAGTGATGCGGAAGGTGACTGGCCAGTATCCGGGATTTTGCCAGATTGGAGAATCCCGATCGTTCATGAGTTGGTAGCCGTTGTCCTTAAATTTCTGGCCAAAGAAATTCAGCATCGGCCAGCTTTCATGACATGCTGAACAACGCAAACCATATTTCCTGGCGAACGCCGGTAACGCATTCGCCGGCTGGCTTGCACCCAGGATAACGAAAACGATTGTCAATGCGGCGGCCAGAAAGGAAGCTGCCCGCCGCGACTTCTGACAGAGATGAGACTGCGCCCACATACGCATGCTGCACTCCTCAGACTCTTTTCAAATTTTGCTAAACCTCTCGTCCCACGACACTCGACCAGTAAAACCGGAATATCCACAACCTCCAGATCACACTTTCGCCACCACTGAATCCGGAGTGATTGCGAAAATCTTCCAGTTGAGTGGTCCGACCACTCCGCCGGTCCGGGGAGGATACTACTACCGACCTTCGTAAAAGCGCAATAGGCTTGTCTAAAAAAAGTTACAGAATATTTACAACTGATCCGAGGTCAATGGCACCCCGCGTTCGCGGCTCGTGGGACCGGAGTTGACACCGAGCGTCCTCCGTATGAAACTCTGAATCAAAATAGATGGAGCCCGACGTGAACAGCGAGCGAAGGTTTTGCTATAAGCGCCACCCGGGTTCGGGGACCACTCAGCCCCGGCACGGACTGATTTACCTCTTGACTGGGCTATTGCTTCTCGCAGGGGCATCTTCCCCTTTACGCGCTCGCGAAAAGGATGTTCTGCAATATGGGGCTGGATTGATCGTCAACATTCCCTTGCCGGTAGAGGAGGTCAGCCAGGCAGTTGAGGACGTAGTTGGCAACGGCATCATCCGGGGAACCAAGGAATACAACAAGGACGAATACGTAACCCGCGCCGTCGTGGCTACCTCGACCCCCATCTTTCCCGCCTGGACCGATCCTGGCAAGGTTTTCTACAAAGTGCGCACGGCTGCTATTAACCCATGGAATTTCAAAGACAGCGCCGACGTGGGGACTTTGGCCGTCCGCTATATTGTTCAATCACAGGGCGAGAAAAATACCGTCCTTCGCATCGACGCCCTTTTCGTCGAGGACTTCCGGCACAGCGTCCACCAGTCCAACGGCTCAGTAGAAAGCAGCGAGTACAAGGACATTCAGGAACACCTCGGCCAGATGGAGTTGCTCAAGAAGGAAACCGCCGAGGCTCAAAGAGAAAAACAGGAACACGTAACACAGAAGAACTTCGACTGGAGCACCAGCAGCCAAAGCAACGAGACCGCCACGGAACTGCTGAGCACACCCTCCCCGAAATCCCTGGAGGCGGACGATAATCCTGCAAACATCTCCAACCCGAATACCAACCTCGTGGGCGGGTCCAGCGCGGGAATGTTTGACCCAAACGAAACACCTGAACAGCGTCTCAGTCGGCTTCGTCACCAGGTAGAACGCATCGTGAAAAAGCCGGGGGCTCCATTGAAGTCCGCTCCTTTCCATACGGCGAGCACAATGAAGTCGCTTGAACCGGGCACCGAAGTTTTGATCGTCGTTCTATCTCCGTACTGGTTTGGCGTAGAAACTCATGGTGGAGAACACGGCTGGATCCGACGAGATGAATTGGAGCCGTTGCCTTGAAGCGCCGGAGAATCACAATCACCTCCGTCCTTATCCCAGTGGCCGTTTGGGCCGCGATCCTCTCGTGCGCCGTTCGCGGAAGCGCCCAGGCGAGACCGGTCGAAAGGACCTTTCGGGAATCGAAAGCAACGGTGGAAAAAGCACTGAAAGAGCTGCAGCCCGCGATGAGTGGACGCTTGCCGGTTCTGGAAGGCTTCAGCTTGGTAGGCGATCACCCGTTGACCCGTTACCAGCGGGCATTTTACCAATGCACAACCCAGGTTAGCGCTACGCCTGCCGGTACCCTGGTGCGGGTAACTGCAAAAATCACCGCATGGTTTGCGGATGCGAACCCCTCGCGATCCGGTTACGAGTTGCTCAACTCGAATGGCCGGATCGAGTCCGATGTTCTCGATCAGCTATCCGACCTGCTCTCGGCTACCGAAAGTAACAGGGCGACGACATCTCCCGTGACGATTCCAGCTTCTCCCCCAAGTCAGGCTGGCTCCGGTGAACCCACGCTCTCGGCCCCCATGCCCAGGCTACCGGAGGCTGCAGCGCCCACTGCATACTCCATGAGCAAAGCTGCGCCGGTCCCCTTATCCGCCGCCGGAGTGTCGACCGACTTCAGCCCCACGCCCAAAGAGGCGAGTGACATTCAGACCGAAGCCGCCACCCTTGAAGAAGTGCTGAAAAACCAGTCGCGCCCTAAGAACCTGGTAGCGATCAAGAAGTCGGGGACTCCCGTAGTTGCTTCTCCCAGTTTGACTGGCAAGACTCTTTTTCTGGCCGACGCGCACGACGAGTTTGAGATGTTGGACTTCAACGCCGACTGGGTGCACGTGCGCATTTCGGGCTTGTCCCGGGGCTGGATCTGGCGTACCAGCCTGGAGATGCCGGAGGGCATTTCCGATGTCCCAACGGCCGCGGCCAATTCCGCTCCCGTGATCGCCGACCTGTTTCAAGTTAGCCGCGAGGAGACGGCTCCCTTCCCTGGAGATTGGGAACCTCTGCGCGGCAAGAACGTAAAGATCATCTCCGTGCAGAAAATTCAGGAAAATGAAAAGGATAGCGGAGCCACCGCCAAGTTGGAATTCGCCAAATCCTTACTCGATCAGAGCTATGAAAGTCTAGCGAAATCACACGACCTCGCCGGACTTGTACTGATCTTCGATGCCGTTGATGGCGGCATGATCGCGGCCACTCTCCCGACGATCCAGCGTTGGAAAGCGGGTTCCCTTTCCGACGCCGCGCTTTGGCATCAGTGCTACTTTGATCCTCCCGAGACCTTTAGTTTGTCGAGTACCGCGGTGGGCCATTAGGTTGCCAAAAGACAGTTGCGGATGCGAGCATAGGGGCCAGCTTTTGCGATAACATTTGCCGTTAGCTCCTGTCGTCTTTGAGTTTTGGCTTGACATTGGACGGATGACGCGATACGAATGCTGTCCGTTGCCATTGTTCGAAATCTCTGTTAAGCCGCTGGTGGGCGGAGAGAAAAATTTCAGGTGTGGGGTACATGGTCAAAACAAATTTTGTTCGCCGGGTGTCGGGTCTGGTTCGTGATTACGCAGAACTGACCAAAGCACGAATCACCACCCTCATCGTGCTGACGGCGTGGTGCGGATACTTCTTCGGCGCGCATCGGGCCGGGGTATCTTCATGGTCGTTTGGCCTTTTGCACTCCCTGCTTGGGATAGCTCTCGTTTCCAGCGGAACAGCCGCCCTCAATGAGGTTATGGAGTCGAGCGTGGATGCGCGCATGCGGCGCACGGCCTCGCGTCCGTTGCCGTCCGGGCGCATGTCATTGGTCCACGCCATCACCGTAGGCTTATTGTTAACTCTGGGCGGATCCGTCTATCTCGCGATCTACGCAAACCTCCTCACCGGATTGCTGGTCTTCCTGACTGCTCTCGTGTACCTCGCGGCTTACACCCCGCTAAAGAAAGTCTCTCCGCTGTGCACATTCGTAGGCGCATTTCCCGGAGCTATGCCCGTCGCCCTGGGATGGACCGCCGTCCGTGGACGCATTGAAATCGAAACCGTCATTTTGTTTGCCATCATGTTTATCTGGCAGTTTCCGCATTTTCTCTCCATCGCGTGGCTCTATCGGGAAGACTACGCGCAAGGAGAGATTCGCATGTTGCCGGTCGTGGACTCAAACGGGAAATCCACGGTTTGGCGCATTTTGGCCTATTCGGCTGCCTTGATTCCGGTCAGCATTTTGCCTGTGGCGTTAGGGATGGCCGGGCGCGTCTACCTTGTGGGCGCGGTGTTGATGGGCGCGATGCTGTTCCGGGTCTCGATGGGCATGGCGTTCCCGCAATTGCCCGCAACTGCGGCTGCCTCCAAACGTCCCGCCCGGCGCCTCCTTCAGGCCACCATCGTCTACCTGCCCGCGCTGTTCGCTCTGATGATGGTGAACGCGGGACGTTAGTCACTACTTCCCCCGCAGTTTCCTCGATAGTCCGTGGACCATCGTTATTTGCGAATTGTGACCCTCAGGAATACTCTTCACTCAAATAGGCCCGGTCGTGGGGATCACAATTGTCCGGGATTCCTTTGCAACTTACTCCTCCCCAAGCCATTCGTTTTTCAAGTGGGGTCTTATGCGCTGGGTCTCAAGAGTCTTTGCGGTACTTCTCACTGCTCTAACGTCAGTCCTGTGTGTCGCGCAGTCAGGCTATCAGGTCATCTCTGTCCCGGACGGCGGAACCATCAAGGGTACTGTGAAATGGCAAGGGCCACTTCCCCACCTGGTCGCTTCGGAGATCAACAAAGACCCACAGATTTGCGATCCACTGGGGCAGAAACATCGCGACCTTGAGCGGTTGCTGGTCGCCCCCAATGGCGGCGTCGCCAACACGGTGGTCTTTCTCAAGGACATCACCGCCGGAAAAGCGATGGACCTTCCTCTCGAGCGTCGCTTTTTGGATCAAAAACATTGCCGTTACGAGCCCCACATCTTGCTCGTGCCGGTTCAGGCGATTCTGACCGTCAAGAGCAGCGATCCCTTACTGCACACCGTACACATGTCTGGCAGTGCTGACTACAACCTTCCTTTCGTTAGCGAGGGGCAGGAGATCAGCCGCCCGATGACCCGCGAGGGCATGGTCGATTTGCGTTGCAACGCCGGACACGTCTGGATGAATGGTGAAATGGTGGTCGCGTCGCATCCCTATTACGCGATAACTGACCGCGAAGGAAATTTCGAACTCACCAATGTGCCGCCCGGCCAGTATGAAATTGCCGCCTGGCATGAAGGTTGGAGAGTAGTCGGCGAGAGCCCGCTGTATGACGTCATGACTCAGGTGCGTGTGAAGCGCCCTGTTTTTTCCAACTCCGTACTCTGGAGCAAATCAGTCAAGGTCCCCCCGCATGGCGACGTCGAAGTGCACTTCACGCTGGGAGAACGCACTCCGCAGGTAGCACAGGGACATTAGGCAACTCTGAACTGACCGCCAGCACTCACCCATGAAACTCGAATCGGTCCGGCAACCCACATCTTGTTCGCTTCGGAATTAACTTCCTGCTTCTAATCTTCGGCGACCGAAGCTTTCAGAAATTGAACTTCAACGCAAACTGCAGCACGCGCGGAAGTCCGTTAGGACTGATTTCCTGCAGCGCACCAAAATTTCCCGGACCGGAGTTTGGCACCAGATAGCAGGTCTGGTTCGGCGTCATGCCATCACCGCAAGTACTACCGACCGGGTTGTACTGCAGTTGGTTGACCCCGCCGCCGTTCTGTACGTAGTAATTGGCGTGGTTGAAAAGATTGAACGCTTGCACTTGGAATTCCAGTTCCTTGCCTTCCTTGACTTCGAAACTGCGTCCCATGCCGAGGTCAATTCGCTCCAGCCAGGGCCCGTAGAAGGAATTCAGGCCAATGCCCGGCGTGGGGCCTGCTTGGTTAATGCCACCGGCGGTGGCCGCCGTGTCCTCGTTAAAGGCGGTGTCGTTGAGGTTGTCATTGCCGGGAGGGTTCCCCGGGACGATGGGGCCGCAATTCTGAAATGCCGTGGCGAATTGTGTGCCCGGGGCGACGGAACTCGTGCAGGCGGTGCTCAACAACCCCGCGTAGGGACGGCCGGAAGAGAACTCCGTGACTGTGCTCAGCCGCCAGCCTGAAAGAAATGCGCGGCCCGGCCCCCAAGACGTCAGTTTCTCCAACCCGGGTTGATAAACCGCAGCCAGCGTGAGCCGGTGCCTCTGGTCCAGAAGCGAGGGGGCGTGGGTATTGCTGAAGTCGAATTGATTATTGAAATCCATGCCATTGAGCATGATGCTCTTGGCCCAGGTGTAAGAAAATTGTAGAGCGATACCGTGAGACATGCGGCGCTGAACCTGCGCGAAGAAAGAATTGTAATGGTTTTGGCCCGGGCTGATGAGTTCCTGGATCTGTCCAAGTTGGGGACTATTCCCAGGCAGACCGTCCACAAGCAGCCCATTATCCATCGTCGGCAGGGTGTAGGTCGGCCCGTTGCAGGCCGAGGGAGTCTGCGCGCTGGGAGGACAAACGATATACGTGGTCGTGCCGGTCAGCGGTTGCAGATTCGCATCGTAGGCGCTACCGGAAATCAAATGCACGCCGTGATTCCACATAGTGCCGAGGGTTAGAGTTGTGTTCTCTAATACCTCGCGCTCAATCTGCAAACTGCCTTGCATAATATAGGGCGCGCGGAACTGCGGGGAAATCAGGGAAATGTCTTCGGAAGCCGAGAACAACGAAGAATTCGCTGCGAGGACAGTCGGGAACATTGGTCCATAAACAGTCCCGGTGACTGGGTCGACCGAGGGCGACTGTTGACCTGGTGCAAGCGCCGGATTGAAAACCGCGCCGACCTCAGACTGCTGCGACGGCAGACCGTTCGAGATAACTGCGTTCCGGTAGTTCAGGCCGTTCATATTCGTATAGAACATCCCAAAGCCTCCGCGGACCACGGTCTTCGATTCGGGCTGCCAGGCGAATCCGAAGCGCGGAGCTATACGTCGAAACTGGTTTGGATATTGCCCGGTGAGTGGAAATAGTGGATTCTCCTTGGGCTGCGGGTAGATCTGGAAATCCTCACGTACGCCCATTTCGAGCGTCAAACTCGGCAGCGCGCGGAATGTGTCCTGCACGTAAAAACCGTAATAAGGCACGGCAAAGGAAAAAGTCGGGTTCCCCGCTGCCTGGCTGAAATTGCTGTATTCCCCGAGCGCAAAATATTCGAGGTTCGGAAATTCGTAGAGGCCGAGTGGCGACCCAAAGTCCACAGCCTCGTTCGGATCCGCGCCGCCATCGTTCGTATCCGCATCCCATGCGCGGTTGAAATCGAAACCGAATTGCAATGTGTGCTTTCCGATCACGTAATCCACGCGATCCGCCAGGGAGTACTGTCTCTCAAAAATTTTCCCGATGGAGAATGCAGAGTTCCCCATGGTGAAAGTGGAGGGAGAGTCCAACACTACCGTCGGCGTATTCGGGGCGAGGCCAGTGGGGGTCGATATCTCATTGTCTTGCGAAGTACTGGCATGAAATTCATTCAGCAGACTTGATGAGAACGTGTGCGTCCATCCAAGGGTGGCCTGGAAAGTACGCACGTAAGCATTCGCAAGGGTCTGCGTGCCGTAGTTTCCGACGGTCGGATCGGTGATCACGCCTCCAGGGGAGTTGAACCGGTTAACATTGAGGGTCAGGAACAGGCCATCGCGAGGGCTGGCCTGATAGTCCAACCGGGGCGTAATCACCCAATCGTTGCGCTTTCTCGCCTTGGTGCCAAGATTGGAATTCAGTGCGTTGACGGCGTTCGACACTTGCTGCAAGTACAGCGGGTATAGTGGATCGGAGGGGCCAGCCGCAACGTCGGCGTCAGTATCGATATTAGGTACGGGCAAAGGACCGTTGGCCGCAGGGAGCACGGTCCCGGGTGCAACATTAAAAAAGCCCAAAAGCGCGGGCAGGTTGGCCGGCGTATCGGCCAGAACAGGATTGATCACGGAAATTGGATTGTTGCGCAACTGCTGCTCGTAATCCACGAAGAACCACAGACGGTTGCGCACGATAGGGCCGCCAACGCCAGCTCCGAATTGCTGCAAATCGTCTTCCGGCTTTGGAAAGCCTGCGGCTTTGTCGAGGGCGTCATTGGCGCCAAACACAGAGTTGCGGTTGTAATAAAACGCGCTGCCGTGAAGTGCGTTGGCTCCCGACCGCGTCACGGCATTGACGAAGCCCGCTCCTCCTCCATAGATCGCCGAGTACGGGCTTACCGAGACTTGAAACTCCTCGATCGCTTCTTCTCCATAAAGGTACGGTATGCGGTAACGGCCAATGATGTCGGCAAAGTAGTTGCTGGTCGCGTTCGATCCATCCACGGTGAAGGCGTTCGAGCCATTTCCATTGGCGTATCCCGAATCCTCTCCGCCCTGCTGTCCGGCAACGCTCACGAGGCCGGTGTCTCCGTCATAGCTGGTATTCGGAGTTAGCGTCGTGAAATCTGTGTATCGCCTGCCATTCAGCGGCAATTCGTCGATCAAAGACCGGTCCAGGACTGTGCTCGCCGACGACTCCTCGGCCCGCAGCAGCGGCATAGTTCCGGCCACTCTTACCGCGTCCTCACTGGCTCCGACTTGCAGTTTGATGTCCTGCGACATCGTATTTCCTACCAGCACGCGCACCAGGACCAGGACATCGCGAAATCCTTTCCGACTTGCCGTGATTGAATAGGTGCCCGGCATAACCTCCGGAAACCGGTAAAGCCCCGCATGATTCGTTTCCGCCGATTGTTGCACGCCCGTCGCTAGATTTCGGACCACCACCCGCGCGCCCGGTACCACGGCTCCGCTCTGGTCGCTGATGCGACCGCTCAGCACGCCGGTGAGAACGACATTTTGCGCGTCCAGTAAAGCGCAAGCCCCGATCAACAGCAGAACTAGGATTCCAAGCAATCGCCTTGGAGACACGGTCAAACGCTGGCTAGGGAAGTACTCGTATGTGTGCATGAGTGCCGAAATGGTAAAACAATTTTGTTATTTTTTCATGACAGTAAAAAGAAATTTCTAACTGCATCTATGATCGGCGATAGTAGTTCCACACAAGGAAACGTGGCGCCCGCCGTGGCTCGAATGTCGTCTTTCAGCGATTCTTCGGTGTGATTCTCTCCCCTTCAACGCGAGCGTTCTGAGCGAACAGTTCTGGTGGAAATGGAACTCCGCAGGAGACATCCATCTCAAACGCAAAACCCCAGACGCCCGGATAAAATCGGGCATCTGGGGTTCTGGAAACGCTTGCTTCCGTCAGGCCAACGACTAGAAGTCGTGATCTTCCGGGGTGCAGGTGCAGGGCAGTCCGCTCAACAGTGCATCGTAGTAGCAGAGGTTCTGCAACAGCTTCTCTTCTGCCGTGCCGAGGTTCGCGTCCGAGAACGCGGTCTCAGTGATGGCATAGGTGTTCTTGGAAGCAGCCTGGATGTGCGTCGCCCAGCCACGGATGCCCGCGGTCGGAACAACGTTGGTCGGGTCGAGCGAAGAAGACGAGATGACCTTGATCACGCCACGGGTCGGCACTTTGCCGGTCAG
>JBEKOW010000007.1:0-40005 GCA_049521375.1 Terriglobales bacterium | reverse complement strand
GTGTGGTCGGGATGTGCTGCTGGAGCCAGCGATCCCACGCCAGCATCAATATCATCTAGACTGAGATGCTTGGGAGGCCCCTTTGAACCCCGTCTACATCCTTTCCGCTGTGCGAACGCCAATCGGCAAATTCGGAGGCTCACTCGCTTCGCTGACCGCAGCCGATATGGGTGCCATCGCCGCCAAAGCCGCCATGGAGCGCGCGGGAGTGCAACCCGGGCAGGTTGAGGAAACCATCTTCGGCAACGCGCGGCAGGCAGGCGGCGGTCCCAACCCCGCCCGCCAAATCTCAATCCGTAGCGGAGTGCCCCAGGAAGTCCCCGCTTACACCGTAAACAAAGCGTGCGCCTCGGGCATCAAGTCGATCGCGCTCGGCTGTCAGGAAATTGCCACTGGCAATCTGGATTGCGTCCTCGCGGGCGGAACTGAATCGATGTCGCGCCTTCCTTATTATCTTGAGGGCGCGCGCTGGGGACACCGTCTCGGCAATCAGGAACTCGTCGATGGCATGTATCGCGATGGCTTTTTCTGTCCGCTGGCCAAGTTGCTGATGGGCGAAACCGCGGAGGTTCTGGCCGAGCAGTACAAAATATCGCGCGAAGAGCAGGATCGGTTTGCATTGACCTCGCAACAACGCGCTGCCGCCGCTCAGTCTGCCGGACGCTTCGACGCTGAAATTGTTCCCGTGACGATCGAGGGGAAAAAGGGCGTCACCATTTTCGCGCGCGATGAACACCTCTTTCCTGACGCTACGATGGAGAAGATGGCCAAGCTGCCGCCCGTCTTTTCGAAGACGGGAACCATTACCGCCGCGAACTCCTCCGGCATCACCGATGGCGCAGCCGCCGTGGTACTCGCCAGCGAGAACTTTGCCAACCGGAATAACCTCAAGCCCCTTGCCCGCATTCTCGCCGCCACTTCCGTAGGCGTCGATCCCCGCATCATGGGCATTGGACCCGTCCCTGCCATCCGCAAGTTGGAGAAGAAGCACGGCCTCAAGCTCTCGGACTTCGGTCTTGTCGAACTCAACGAAGCCTTTGCCGCCCAAGTCCTGGCGTGCGATCGCGAACTACATTTCGACCCCGACAAACTCAACGTGAACGGCGGAGCGATTGCCCTCGGCCATCCTATTGGTTGCACAGGAACGCGCATCACGGTGACGCTGCTTCACGAAATGCTGCGGCGGAAAGCTCGCCGCGGGCTCGCGACTCTCTGCGTCAGCGGAGGCATGGGCATGGCGCTCGCCATCGAAAATGTCACGTAGCAGATAAAGCGGCTTGCGATTGCGCATGACCTAGGCTGACTTCAAAGCACTCGCGTGCGGTTCATCTTGCGCGTTTGGCGGGCCCGGCTCAAGGATCGGCTGCCGAGGTACCGACCATCTTTCCGCAAGTCTTTTGCCAGCCTCAATCGCAGGATGCTCAAACCCGTGGTACAGCACAACCGGAATAATCAGCCACATCAGCCAGAAGAGAAGCCAACTGTCGTGCCGGGTGAGCGCCCACCAGATAAAAAAGGCGTGGCCCAGATAGATCCCGTAGGAATAAGTGGCAATCCGGTTGGCCACAAAAGTCAGCGGGCGGAAAGTAATCTCCCTGAAAAACGGAATGCCGAAACCGAGCGCCAGGCAAGCAACTCCACCGGTGCGCCGGGACGGAAACTCGAAAAACAGGGCCGTGAGCGCAAGAATGAAGACCGGCCAAAGATAGGCAGGCACCCACCGCCTCTCCGGCAACGTGAACGCGATCACGCCCGGCAGGAAATTTGGAACGAACAGCAAAAGCGTAAACCAAGCCAGGGCAGGAACAGTCTGGGGAAAGTGCCCCAGCGCCCCGCAAACGACCCACAACAGAAGCAAACTTCCAAGCGAACGTCTTCGCCACAGGAACAAAAACGGAAGAAAAAGGTACATCTGCACTTCGAGCGGCAAAGACCAGAGTGGTCCGATGATGGAGTTCGAGTAAGTCAGGTTCTGCACCAGAAACAGGTTGGAAAAAAACTCAAGCGGCGCGGGGCGCGGACCAACGGCCAGCCCGCGGCCGTCCGCGTGCAAATGCAGCGCGACCGCGGTCAGGATCGCAAGAATACTCAGCGGATATATCCGAAAGACGCGCCGAATATAAAAGTCCTTGACCAGGGCAAAGCCGGTGAGGTGGCTTCGCTGCATGGAATACATGAGCACCAGCGAAGTGTGAACAAAAAAGAGAAGTACCCCGAAAAATCCCACGTCGTCGAAATGATCGTAGTGATAATGGCGAGTGAGGTGGTTGACGAGCACCAGTGAAACGGCAACCGTGCGCAGCAGATCAAGATTAGCGGAGGCGCCACGGCTTAAAGTATTGGGCATAGCACCCGATTCCCCGCTCGTTTAACCAGGAGTGTTAAGAAAGTCAGTCGGTGTGACGCAAGCAGCGTTGATTCTACCAAGCGACTCCGTTCTTACTGAAGCAGGTTCGCATCCCGCCCGACTCCCTTCCTTGCGCCTCTCTTTGGGCGGTCGCTATACTTGAATTAAAGATAGAGCGAGCGCGGACATACGCCTCGAGTCCAGAGTGCAGGTTTCTCGCCCGCCTGACATCTTATGCCTCTTTCCGCGGTCATTGTCGATGACGAACAGCTCGCTCGCGATGAACTGGCCTACCTGCTCAGTCAAAACGCCGACGTCAATGTCGTCGCGCAGGGCAAGAACGGACTTGAGGCCATTGGCCTGATCCGCGAACATAACCCTGACGTGGTGTTTCTCGACGTTCAGATGCCCGGCCTCGACGGTTTCGGCGTGATCAAGAAGTTACTCGACCGCAAGGTGCAGTTGCCGCAGATTGTGTTCGCAACCGCTTTCGATCAATACGCGGTAAAGGCCTTCGAGGTCAATGCGGTCGATTACATCCTCAAGCCCTTCGACAAGAAGCGGGTGGCGCAATCGATCGAGAAGGCGCGATTGAAACTTGAGACCGGAAGCACGACTGGCGAAAAATTTGAGACCCTGGTTCGGATGCTCGAGTCCCAAAAGCCGGCAACCGCCAAAATCCTCATCAAAGCAGCCGGCAGGATGTTGCTCACCGATCCCCGGGATGTTTGCTACGCGACCATCCAGGACGGCGTGATTACAGTCTCCACTACCGGCCATGCTGGCATGGAAGGTCAGTCGAACTGCCGGACCCTGGAAGAGTTGCTCGAAAATCTTGATGCGAATCTGTTCTGGCGCGCGCACCGTTCTTTTCTGGTCAACATCCAGCATATCCGCGAAGTTGTGCCGTGGTTCAAGAGTTCCTACCAGTTGCGAATGGATGACAAGAAGCAGACCGCGATTCCAGTGAGCCGCGCTCAAACCCGCCGCCTGCGCCAGCTGTTTAACCTCTAGCTTCCGCCATCAGAGCTCGTCCCTTGACGAGAGAATCCTCCCAATCCCACGCTGATGTGCCCCACCCACAAAAAAAGGGCAGCCGCGAAAATAGCATCGGCCGCCCGGGGGAGGGACACTGGTAAACCCTATGCGATCGCTTGCAGCGCCACGCGGTTGGGAATCACCAGCATGGAGCCCTCGATCCGAATCAGTTCTTTCCTCTTCATCTCGCTCAGTAGCCGGGTGACCGTTTCCCGCGATGACCCGATCATCTGCGCGATTTCCTCATGGGTAAATTCCGACAAGACGCGCAATTCCCGGTTACGCGGCTCAGCCGGGACCCACGAAAGCAGCAAACGCGCCAGCTTCTCCGTGGAACTGCGCGCCAGCAGAAGGTCATGAACGTCGCCGAAGGTGCCATTCACCTCGCGTGCCAGCAAGGTGGCACAGGCAAGCGCGGCCTGCTTGTTGCTTTCGAGCAAGCGCATGAAGCTATCTTCTTCCACGTACTTGATCTGGGAGAATTCGATGGTCGTAACTGTGATCGGCGAAGGTCGGCTGGAAACAACCGCACTCATTCCCAGTACCTCCCGGTTGCCCGCAATCTTCATGATGATGGTCTTTCCCTCGCGGGACTCGACCGACATCTTGGCTCGGCCAGTACAAATAATGTAGACGCCCCTCGGAATCTGGCTTTCCTTCAGCAAGATCGAGTTCGCCGGATAGAACGTAAGGTGCCCAATCGTGTTGAGCTCGCTCAGAAGGGGGTCGGGCAAATGACAGAAATCTCCCATTTGCCGGAAACTGCAATTCACGCAATCGTTTGGTGCAACAAAGCGCCGTAACCCACCCATGCGGAAGCTCCTGACATACTTGAATTCTTCGCTGGCGGAATTCTTCCGGAAATCGCGCGCGCTGAACGCGTAGTATTAGCACGCTCATGGCCATCGAGCCCAACCATCTAAATGACCTGTGCTCTTGGTTTGGATTGCGCTGCGCGCTCGGCCGACGGGTTCAAGTGCCGCACTCCAGGCGCGCCTGACGAGAATTGGGCAACCATCACTGCCCATCTCAATCCAGATAGTCGCGGCGTGAAATTCCAAGTTTCTGCATTTTGTACTGCAGGGTAGTTCGCTTCAGGCCCAGCCGGACCGCGGCGCCTTTTGCACCTGAAAGCATGCCGCGCGTCTGGCGCAGAATCTCAATGATGTGGTCGCGCTCCCGGTCGCGCAAAGTCACTTCGGGACTAAACCCGCGCCGCACCGCCTCATCGCGCAACTCGGCAAGGGGAGCACACAGCACGTCATTTTCCGACAGGATTACCGAACGTTCGACAAAATTCTCCAGTTCGCGGATATTCCCCGGCCATTTCCAGTTCATCATGGCCGCCACCGCTTCATCCGGGATGAAATCGATCCGCTTGTTCAGCCGCTCCCCACACTTTTTAACGAAGTGCCGGATCAGCAGCGGAATGTCCTCCCGCCGGTCGCGCAGCGCCGGCATATGCAAAGGAAACACGTTTAACCGGTAGAACAAGTCCTGGCGGAATTCCTTTTGCTCCACTGCCTGTATCAGATCCCGGTTGGTGGCGGCGATCAGGCGCATGTCCGAGTGGATCGTCCTGACACCCCCGAGCCGCTCGAACTCATGATCCTGCAGCACCCGCAAGAGCTTCGGTTGCAATTCCAGTGGAATCTCTCCGATCTCATCCAGCAAAAGGGTGCCCTTGTCGGCCAACTCGAGCCGGCCTAATTTTTGGCTGATTGCGCCCGTGAATGCCCCTTTCTCGTGTCCGAACAACTCGCTCTCCAGTAGTCCGGTCGGAATCGCGGCGCAATTCAGCTTGATGAAATTCTGGTCCCGGCGCGAGCTCATCAGGTGAATGGCCCGTGCGACCCGCTCTTTTCCCGTGCCGGTTTCGCCCGTTATCAAAACCGTGGCGTCCGTGTTGGCCACGATCTTGGCCTGGTCGAGCACCCGCTTCAGTGCGGCGCTTTTGCCGACAATATCGTCCGGACTCTCTCCGCGAATTTCGCCCTCGAGATATTTCTTCTCCTGGACCAGCCGGTCCTTGGCCTGTGCCACGGCCCGGTATTCGCTGGCGTTATGGATCGCCGCCGTAATCTGGGTGGCCACTTGTTGCAGGTACTCGCCGTCCTGCTGGCTGAAAGCCTTTTCACGGACCGCGACCAGGTTGAGCGTGCCCAGCGCCCGGCGTCCCATCAGGAGCGGAACGCAACAGAGGGACTGCATACCCTCAGCGCGCATTTCGTTGATCGTCGGGGCTGTGAACTTATCCATCTGCGCACGGTCGTGAAAGGTGACCTTCCGCGTTTCGATTGCCCGCGCGCAAATCGCGTCGGCTAGAGGAATCTGCCGGCCTTTGCCCAGTTCTGAGCCGGCACTTTGAGGGGGATCGACCGCCCGTACTTCTAATTTGCGCCCGTCTGCATTCAATAACATGAGGCGCGCATAGTCATAATTCGTGATCTGCCGCATATTCGCGAAAACCAGTGGTATCAACTGCTCCAGATCCAGCGTGGAACTCAACTCGCGGCTGATCGCCACCAGGCTCTGCAATCGATCATGCTGCTCCTGCCATTCGCCCTGAAGTTGCCGGTTTTCTACCGCCAGCGCTAGCCAGCGCGCCACCCTCTCCAGATAACTGCCGGTAAATTCGCCTTCTTGCGATTCTTCTCCGACGCCTAATGCCCCGTAATGCCTCTTGGTGCTGATGGGCACGATAGTGTAGGAACGGATCCCTAGTGTTCCTAACTCACCCAGGGATCCCGCGAATCGGCTTTCCTGCTGCACGTCCGGAATCGTAGCTGACTCCTGGTGCCGCCATGCCCAACCCGCCGGCGACTTGTCCACCGCTGCCGTCGTCCATGACACGAGCTGAGAATCTTTCTTCCAACAGTGAGTGACTATTATGTCTTGCGCGGAATCATACAGGTCAAAAGTTACGACGTTGCAGTTAATCAATTCCCTGAGGAGAGGGGCTAACTCCTCGAACATGGCCGGTAGAGCACCGCCGCTGGCGACCAAGTCTGCTATCGCTAGTAAGATCTCGGCATCCGGACGCTTTGAACCACTCGGATGTTTCTGGCCTCGTCCCGGCATTTCCTCCGGGTGAAGATCATCTGGGTCGCGCGCAAAAGCCTGCATACGTGGCGAGTTCTCCCCTTCGAACCACAGGGCCCTCTCCCAATGTTGAGCAGTACCGGGGATCTAAGCGGCATGCCAAGCCGCGCAGTTTAATTCACTGTTGACGATGGGCAGGTGCCGGTTCCATCAGTGGGAACCGATCTGATTCTCCGGGACGGGAGCCCCCTCAGGCTGCATCGCCATTCTCAGGATTACATCCTTACCTGGGAATCTGACATCTTAAACTTATTTTCATTACAATCAAGTAGTTTTATTGAAATTGTATCTCCTCAGTCAGGTTCTATAAGGAGATACCAAGTGAGTCAGGCTTCCAACATTAGTGGATGACTTAGGCAACCAGGCAATCGTTCTTGACAAGCGTCAGGCAACCTTCGAAATTAAAGAAAGAGTCGGCCCCGGAATGGCGCGCGGTTGGGAAAGCAAATCGGTAGAACAGCAACAAGCTGACATGGCAGACTCGGGCAAATCCCCGGGCCCGCGCTTGTCTCCAGCCCAGCAGAAACTCAACCGCCAACGTGATGGACTTTTGCTTGCCCGCAAGCGCCTCGTGGATCAACTTCAATCCAGCACCCGCCCTGGGCATCGCCAGATGCTGGCCGGGGCCCTCGCCGAGATCGACAAACAACTCGCTCATTTTGAGAAACTTCCTGGCGTGGAAGAACAAAAGTGATTGGCCCTTCTGCATACCTCCCATA
Organism: Terriglobales bacterium; assembly: GCA_049521375.1. Lineage (GTDB taxonomy): Bacteria > Acidobacteriota > Terriglobia > Terriglobales > Acidobacteriaceae > Acidiflorens. Next base: position 32,799 of record JBEKOW010000007.1, on the reverse strand, counting down.
AGCAAAACCTCGGACGCGTTTCCCCGCGCGTGACGTATAATTTGATTGTCGATGAAAGCCCAAGTCTACGTTTCGCTGAAAAAAAGCGTGCTCGACCCGCAAGGCAAGACCATCCATGGAGCCCTCAGCAAGATCGGCTACAAGGGCTTACAGGAAGTGCGCCAGGGCAAGTATTTTGAAATCACTCTGAATGGCGGTATTTCCAAGACCGAAGCGGCGGCGGAAGTGGAGCGAATTGCACGGGAAGTTCTGACTAACCCCGTGATTGAGGAATTTCGTTTCTCCCTCGAGGAGTCGTAGAGACGTCGCTCGCCACGCCCATCGTCAGTAAAACGCGGTCCGCCGCGTCGCAGTGCGAACATCGCGGTTCCCCACCGTTGCCTTCGCCAAGGAGACTAATCGCAAATGTGCGGCATTGTGGGATACGTAGGGAACAAGCCAGTCGTTGATGTCATCATCGAAGGCCTCCGAAAGCTCGAGTACCGCGGCTACGACTCCGCGGGCATCGCCGTCGCCGGCAATGGAGCCGGCCTGCAGGTGCGCCGCGCCGAGGGCAAACTGCGCAATCTTGAAGAAGTCATCCGGATCAAGCCGCTCGACGGCACCTATGGCATCGGACACACCCGCTGGGCCACCCACGGCCGTCCCACTGAGGAGAACGCCCACCCGCATCGCGACTGCACCGGCAAGATCGTCGTCGTCCACAATGGCATCGTCGAAAACTATCTTTCGCTCAAGAAAAAGCTGATTTCCGAGGGCCACAAGTTCACTACCGAAACTGACACCGAAATCATTGCTCACCTGATCGAAAAGTATTATCTGCAAACCGGGAACGGCCACCGCCCGTCTCTTGAGGAATCCGTTCGCAAGGCCGTCAAGGAACTGACCGGCGTGTTCGCGCTGGTCGTGATCGCCACCGACGACCCGCGCAAGATCGTCGCCGCCCGCAACGGCCCGCCCGTGGTGATCGGCATCGGCAAGGACGAGTACTTCGTCGCCAGTGATGTCCCCGCCCTCCTCGACCACACCCGCGATCTTTTCTTTCTCGCCGATGGCGACCTCGCCATCCTTACCCAGGAAGGCGTGCGCGTTACCGACTTCGACGGCAATCCCATGGAGCGCAAAGCGCAGCGCATCACCTGGGATCCCATCATGGCGGAAAAGGGCGGTTTCAAGCACTTCATGCTCAAGGAAATCTATGAGCAACCCCGCACCGTCCGCGACACCACGCTCGGCCGCATCTCGCAGGATACCGGCAAGATCTTCCTCGACGAAATGCAGGTCAGCGAAGCCGAGTTCAAAGCGCTCAGGAAAATCAACATCGCCGCTTGCGGCACCAGTTGGCACGCCGGGCTCGCCGGCAAGTTCATGATCGAAACCCTCGCTCGTGTTCCAGTCGAGGTCGATTATGCCAGCGAATGGCGCTACCGCGATCCCATCCTCGATTCCGACACGATCACGCTCCTGATCTCCCAATCCGGCGAGACCGCCGATACCATCGCCGCCCAGCGCGAGGCCAAAGCCAAAGGCTCCAGGACGCTGGCCATCTGCAATGTGGTCGGCTCCATGATTACCCGCGAGGCTGCCGGAACCATCTATACCCATGCCGGCCCGGAAATCGGCGTTGCTTCCACCAAGGCTTTCACCGGACAACTTACCGCCCTGTATCTGTTTGCGTTGTATCTGGCGCAGGTCCGCGGAACATTAACGCAGGAGCAGGCAAAAGCCGCGGTCCATGAACTTACTCTGATCCCGGGTAAACTCGAACAGATCCTGACTCACGATGAAGCTTGCGACGAGTTAGCCAAGACTTATCTACGCGCCCAGGACTTCTTGTTCCTCGGACGCGGCATTCATTACCCCATCGCCCTTGAGGGCGCGCTCAAGCTCAAGGAAATTTCCTACATCCACGCCGAAGGCTATCCCGCCGGAGAGATGAAACACGGCCCGAACGCCCTCATCGACGAGAACCTCCCGGTCATCATCATCGCCACCCGCGATGTGAACAGCCCGCAATCGCTGGTCCGCTACGAGAAAACGATGTCGAACCTGAAAGAAGTGAAAGCTCGTTCCGGCATCGTAATCGCGCTCGCTACCACCGGCGACAAGGAGATCGTCGAAGAGGCCGACCATGTCCTCTTCGTTCCCCCCGCGCCCGATGAGCTTTCCGCGATTCTCGAAATCGTCCCGCTGCAACTGCTCGCCTACCACATCGCTGTAAGAAGAGGCTGCGACGTCGATCAACCCCGCAACCTGGCAAAATCAGTGACGGTGGAGTAGAAAAGATTCGAGTTGCGAGTCGCGAGCCTCGAACTTCGCTCTGCGATCCTCTTCCGCCACTTTGTGATCCTGAGCGGAGTGACTGGTGCGCGAAGCGCAGCAGTCACGGAGTCGAAGGACCTCTACTCGCCTCGAATCTGCCGCAAAGCCTCAGGGAGTTCGCCCGATGCGCCCGGCATTCGGAGCTGCAAACTGACGTTGAGCCCCGGAAGTTACACCTCACCCTCATCCCCTCGACGAGGAAGGACTCCAACCGCCACGCGAGCTCGCAGAAGCCCCAAGCGAATTCGCCCCCGGCCGCGTCGCCGCACCCGCCTGCAGGCAGAAAAGCAGGTTGGTAGCCGCCGACCGCGCTTTGAGCCGAAGCCAGATGAACCGTCCCACGCGGCTGAGCCGGACTTCCTCGGGACTGAGGCGCGTGACATAACTGGACGTAATGCGGGACATCTCGTTCAGATCCCGGCTCAGAAATTCCACGTCGCCCCCATGGTTCATTTGCCGCATGAATTCCAGTTGGCGGGCAATCGTCTTGCGGCCCGCCACGCAGGGCTGGGTGCGGCAATCCAGAATCTTCTCGATGGCATAAAGCGCTCCATGATCCACCCGCTCTCCAAATGCCAGCGAGAGCGTGTTAGTCGATGCCGCATAATTGAAGGGCAGCATCTGGAAGCTCTCCAGTATCCGCAGAGGAATACGGCCGGGCGAATCCACCAGCGAAGGTCCGAACGAGGAAACAACCGGGCATCCCCACTGCAGGGCGAGCGCGGTCGTAACATCCTGCTCGCTCGCGAAACCCAGCTTTTCGAACCACTCGCCGATTTTGCCGTAGCGCGCGCGGCGTTGTGCTTCGAGCGCCGCCTGGACCTCGAGATGCGTGAGTTTGCCGCGCGCGACCATCAGCAACCCCAGCGGAATGCGATTGGGAGGCTGCGCGGCCGGAGTCAGGGCGTGCAACCGCGAGATCTGTCCCATCAGCGCCGTCTCCAGACACCGCGGGCCGCAATAGAACGCGTCTTGGAGGAACGTTCCCCGGCGGCGGCGCAGTCGCTGCCAGAGCGTTCTTGGCCCGGAGCACGAGAGCAGGGCGCACACCGTGCGCGGGTGCGCGCGGTGGCGTTTGATCCAGGTCGACGACCACGAGAGCGGCTTCAGAAAATCGTGCATGACAAGCGAATCCTTTTTTGGACGGCCCCGTGAAATCGCCCTCAGGCCGACGCAACCCCCGGTGAAGGCTCGACGACATCGGTAACCCGCAATCCGTATTTGCCGTCGATGACGACCACCTCGCCGCGCGCGATGACGCGCCCATCGAGCAGCAGGTCGACCGGAGAGTTGAGCGCATTGTCGAGTTCAACCACCAGTCCCGAACTGAGCGCCAGCACGTCGCGCAGTGACATGCGCCGGGTCCCGAAGCGCAGCTTCACGCCCAGCCCGACATCATGCAGACGGCGGTAACCGGCGGAAGGAAAATCGGCGTTCGAGGCGGCGGCATGGGCTCCCGACGATGCCTGTGGCGCAGCTGCGGCGGCGCCATCCCCGCCCGCCGGTGCCAGCGCAGCTCCCAGCGCCGGACTGATGCGAATCTCGATCGCAATCTCGTTCCCGGCTTCGTCGCGCGTCCGGAGTGCCGCGATCGACTCGGGAGTCCACGCCCAGGGCCCCTCGGCACGTGTCACCTGCAATTGAACTTCGCCGCCCGCGGCCTCAGCGACGGCGGTTGCGGCCAGCCCCGCAATCTGACGCAGCAGTTCTTCGAGCGCGTCGCGGTCGTCGTTGCCGATCCTCTCCGGAGCCGCGCCTTCGGGGGGAGCCGCAGGGACAGGCTCTCCCAGAAACTTGCGCGCCAGGCGAATGGCCGCACCGTCGGACAGGCGCAGAGCCATCTCTCCCTGCACCTTCCCGGAAGCCACAATCGTGTAGCGCAGCTCGGTATCGGCGGCGGCGAGCGGCTCGCTCACCACTTCAAATTTGCTGGGATGTCCCGAGACCTGGAACAGAACATCTTCCGTACTGATTTTCCAGGCATCGATCCAGGCCTGCAGTTCCCTTTTCATCCCGGGCGAGGTAGAAGCGCCGCTCATCGTTCACCTCGCGCGGCGACCGGCGCTTCCAGGACAAGTACGCGGGCGGCCCGGCGCGAGTTCACGCGCACGGGCGCGGCCGAACAGACCGTGACTTCTTCCACCGCGAGAACCGCCGGAGCGGAGACGCTTCGCTCGAAGGAGAGCAGATCGCCCGGCGCCACCCGGCACAGATGTTCCAGCGGAACCTCCAGGCCCGGCATGGCGAGTTCCACCGAGAACAGGCACTCCATCAGCCTCTTCTGAATCTGCAGCCGCGATTCGACGGGACTGTGGGGGCGCTGGTAACTGCTGTCCGCCGAAATCTTGCGCAGCAGCGCGTTTGAGACCAGCGCGGGCACCGCCACGTTCAGCGTCCCGCGCGCCTCCGACATTTTGATTTCGAAACTCAGGCACAGGTTCTTTTCATCCGGAGGCATCAGCCGCTGCGCGTGCGAGATCTGCAGGCTGGACCCGAAATTGAATTCCAGGTTGATCGCCTGCCAGCTCGTCTGCAGGTCGCGGCAAATGATGCGCACCACCCCTTCCAGAATCTGCTCTTCAATTTCCGTGAGCCCGCGCTTCAGTTCCCCCGCTTTTCCGCCGCCCCCCAGCATGATGTCGATGATGGGAAACGTGATGCCCAGGTCAAAGTGGAGCACCGCCACGGCGTCGAAAGGCGCCACCCCGCAGGATGCCAGGTAGGTCTTTTCCGGGACGCGCTGCAGGAACTCGCGGTAAGTGAGGTGCTCGGCGGAAACCAGGCTGCAGTCAAAGGGCACGCGTAAATAGCCGCCCATCGACGTGGTCAGATTCCGCGCGAACAGTTCGTGCAGCTGGTTGATGGCCCGCAGTTGTTCGTTCCCGATTTGTCCCGCCTGCCGTATGTCCCAGGGCTGGACCACCGGGCCGGTCGGCCGCGCGCTCTCCTGCCCATGGCCGGACGCGGCCCGTACCATGGCATCGATTTCGCTCTGGTTGAGAACTTTTTCCATCGCGCGTCCCTACAGGTACCCCGCCCCCGCACTCTTGGCGCGAGCCGGCTCGGCATCCGCGTCCAGAAAGCTGAGCCGCGCCCGCAGCCGCACCATGGCCAGAGAATGAATCTGCGAGACCCGCGATTCCCCGATGCCCAGCACCACCCCCACTTCCTTCATCGTGAGTTCCTCGAAATAATAAAGCGAGAGAACGCGCTGCTCCTTCTCCGGCAGCTCCGCAATCGCTTCCGCCAGCAGATGCTTCATCTCCGACCGCAGGCACTGGAAAAACGGCGTCTCTTCGGGCTTCGAGGCCACCGAATCCGCGAGATCTTCTTCCTTCCCGCTGTGCTGCGACTCGACCCGCAGGCTGCTGATCTCGAGCGAGTCCAGTTCGGCCAGCAGGGCCTGCAATTCATCCAGCCGCAGCCCCAGTTCGTGGGCCAGGTCGTTCTCGGTCGGCGTCCGCCCCAGCCGCACCGCGGCCTGGTTGTAGGCCTCTTCCACCTGCCGCCCCTTGCGGCGCAGCTCGCGCGGGCTCCAGTCCAGTTCGCGCAGGCTGTCGAGAATCGCGCCCCGGATGCGGAACTTGGCATAGGAGCTGAACTGAACGTGCTTGGACTGGTCGAACTTGCCGAGCGCATCGATCAGTCCGACCACCCCCGCATGCACCAGGTCCTCAAAGGGCACATGACGCGGCAGTCGCTCGTGAATCCGGCGCGCGATATAGCGCACCTGCGGCAACTGCTCCAGCAGGATGCGCTCGCGCTCGGCTTCGCTGGCGACGTTTTGATAAGCGTGAATGGGATGTTTCGTCATTGGGCTCGCCTGCTTTCATGAAATCGACGCCCCGCTCTCATCGCACCATCCCCAGCGACTGCACCGGAACCATGGGCGGAATTTCGAGCGGCGACAGCACCACCACCTTGGGAAGAAACGGCTCGAGCAGGCGCCGCAGGTGGAAGCGGGCCGGCGTCGGACAAAGCAGAATCGGAGCTGTTTGCGCCACCTGCTCTCCCGCCAGTTGCTTCAGGCTGTCGAGAACCCGGCGCACAAACGACGGCTGCAACCCGTTGCCGGTCGCGGGCGCCGCCTGCGGAGCGTAGGCGCGGCTCAGTTCCTCTTCGATCGCGTGGTCGAGCGTCAGCACCCGCAACCCGCCATCGTCCGACAGCAGCGGCCGGATCAGGGCCCGCCCCAGCGCCTGCCGGCAGGCCTCCACCAGCAACACGGGATGCTTGGTGGAAGCGGAAATGTCGAGCAGCGCTTCCAGAATGCTCGACAGGTCGCGGATCGAAACCTGCTCGCGCAGCAGCTGTTGCAGAACCTTCTGCACTTCGCCGAGCGAAAGCGTCTTCGGCACCAGTTCCTCGGCCAGCTTGGGATGGCTTTCGCCGAGGCGGTCGAGCAGCCGCTTGGTCTCCTGCCGCGTCAGCAGCTCGTAGGCATGCTGCCGGATCAGTTCCGCCAGATGGGTCGACAGCACCGAAGTCGGGTCGACCACCGCATACCCGCTGGTCAGCGCCTGCGATTCGAGCGCGCGCTCGATCCAGAGCGCGGCCACCCCGAACGCGGGCTCGCGCGTGGGAGTTCCGGCCAGAGGAGGCGGCGACAACTCCGAACTGATGGCCAGCACCCGGTCTGCCAGCATTTCCCAGCGCGCGACCTCCACCCCGCGCAGCGAAATCACATACTCCTGCGGCTTGAGGCGCACGTTGTCAGTGATGTGAATGGGCGGTACGATGAAGCCCAGTTGCAGAGCCAGATTGCTGCGCAACGACTTGACGCGGGCCAGCAGCTGCCCGCCCTGTTGCGCATCCACCAGCGGAACCAGCGCATAGCCCACTTCGAGCGACAGTTCGTCGAGCTTGAGCAGGTCTTCGATCGAATCGCTCTTTCCGCCTGCGCCTGCCCCCGCGCCCGCCTTCTTGTCCTTTTCCCCAGGCGCGACCCCGAGCGCCGCGGCGCGATCCTTTTCCGCTTCCTTCGATGACTCCGGCAGGCGCGTGGCCAGCGCCACGATCAGGGCCGCAATCGACAGGAAGGAGAACTTCGGCAGTCCCGGGATCAGGGCCAGCGCGACCATCACCCCCGCCGCAATCTGCAGAGGACGCCGCCGCGAGAGCAACTGCGTTCCCAGGTCCACCGAGAGCGTCGCCCCCGAAGACGCGCGCGTCACCACCATGCCCCCGGCCATCGACACCAGGAGCGACGGGATCATCGTCACCAGCCCGTCGCCCACCGTCAGCACGGTGTAGGTCTTGAGCGCCTCGCGAAATGGAATGTCGAGCTGGAACACGCCGATCAGAAAACCCGCCAGGATGTTGATCCCCGTGATCAGGATGGTCGCGATCGAATCGCGCTGGTTGAAACGGGCCGCGCCGTCCATGGCTCCGTAAAACTCGGCGTCCCGCGCGACCTGCTCGCGCCGCGCTTTGGCCTGCTGCTCGTCGATCAATCCCGCATTGAGGTCGGCGTCAATCGCCATCTGCTTGCCGGGCAGCGCGTCGAGAGTAAAACGCGCCGTGACTTCGGCCGTGCGCACCGCGCCGTGGCTGACCACGATGTACTGGATGGCAATCAATGCAATGAAGAGAACGAAGCCGACCACGTAGTTGCCGCCCACCACGAACTGGCCAAAGGCTTCGATGACGCGCCCCGCCGCCGCGGCGCCTTCATTGCCGTGCAGCAGGATGCGGCGGCTGGAGGCGAGATTCAACGACAGCCGGAACAGCGTGAGCAGCAGAAGCAGGCTGGGGAAAACCGAAAACTGCGCGGGACGCAGGATCTGGAGCGCGCTCAGCAGCACCAGCACCGACGCCGCAATGCTCGTCGCGAGCAGAAGGTCGAGCACCACCGCCGGCAACGGCACCAGCATGACGAAGACCAGGCTGACCGCCGCGATCGGGACGATCCAGTCGCTGAGCGGGTTGCGAGCGGGCGCGGCCGCAGCGGCAGCAGGCATCAGCGGCCCCTCTCCGTACTACTGCCGGCGGCCGCCCGTACCGCGCGACTCATGGCGTGGGCTTGTGCGCGGTAGATGGCCGCCAGCACTTCGGCGACAACCGCGTAGAGTTTCGGCGGCACGCTCCCGCCAATCTCCACGCTGCGGTAGAGCAGGTGCGCGAGCGGCTTGTTTTCGACGATCGGGATGTCGTTCCAGCGGGCAATTTCCCGGATCTCGGCAGCCAGCCGGTTGCGACCTTTCGCGACCACCACCGGCGCCGGCATGTCGGGGCGGTACTCGAGCGCGATGGCATACGATGTAGGATTGGTGACCACCACCGCCGCCCGCTTGGCATCCTCCAGCATCTTCCGACGCCGCATCTGGCGCTGCAGGCGGCGCACCCGCGACTTGATGATGGGATTGCCTTCGGTTTCCTTGTACTCGTCGACCAGTTCCTGGCGGCTCATCCTGAGTTCGCTCGACAGATGGCGGCGCTCGAACAGGAAATCGAGGAACGACCAGAGCAGCAGCACCAGCGCCGCCTTCCACGCCATCTCGAAAATGCGTCCCCCCGCAAACGCAGCCAGGCCCTGAGCATTGCGCCCCGACAGCACCAGCAGAGAGCTCCAGTCGCGGCGCAGGCACTGCACGGCGATGTAGACCACCGCGCTCGCCGGCAACAGCGACTTCAGCAGCGAGCGCAGCGCGGTCACCGAAAACAGCTGCTGCAGCCGCGCCCCCGGACTGATGCGCGCCAGCGTGGGCTGCAGCGATGCCGGAGCAAACACCAATCCCCCCTGCGCGAGCGCCGAGGACACCGCCGCGATCCAGCCCAGGCCAAGCGCCGCACCGGTCGCGCCAAACAGTCCCGCATGGGTCAGAAAAGGAGGCAGCGCGTCCATGCGCAGGCTGCCCGAGGCTGCGCCCTCCAGGCAATCGCGCAGAAAGGCGCGCCACATCGCTGGAAAGCTCGCGATCTTCAGAAACAGCACCACCGTGGCCGCCACGCTCGCCGCCGCTCCGATCAAGTCGCGGCTGCGCGCCACCTGCCCTTTTTCGCGCGCCTTCTGGCGCCGCCGGGGGGTGGCCTGCTCGGTCTGGTTCGATTGCGGCATGCGGGGTCAGCTTCCCGCGCGTCAGTGCGCGAGTTTCAGAATCCTTTCCGAGGCCTCGAGAGCGCGCGCGAAGCGGGCGTCGAAAAAGCGCGGCCAGAATGAAACCGCGCCCGCGAGCAGCGCCAGTCCGAGCAGGTTCTTGAGCGAGATGCCGATAAACAGCACCGGCAGCTGCGGCGAAGCCTTGCCGAGGAAGCCGAGAGCCACATCCGCGAACAGGCTGGCCACCACCACCGGAGCCGCGATCTGCACCCCCGCCACAAACATCCCGCCCGCAAATGACAGCAAGGCGGAAGCCGCGGGCCAGGTCCAAGCGAACTGCCCCGGCGGCAGATAGCGGAAGCTGCGCGCCAACCCGCGCAGCAGCCAGTGGGGTACGCCTAACTGAATGAAGAGCAGGACAACCACCACCTGGTAGAGCGTGGAGAGCACGGTCGAATCGGCCTGGCTGTCCGGGTTCAGCACGCTCGCCAGCGCGTAGCCCATCTGCGTGCCGCACACCTGCCCCGCCAGCAGCACGCCATCCAGCAGCAGCTGCAGCGTAAACCCGAGGAGGAAGCCGATCGCGAATTCTCCGCCCAGCAGGAGCGCCGCCGCGGACGCGCCTGTCACCAACGGCGGCGCGGGCATGAGCGGAACCATGAACAGAGTGAGCAGCAAGGCGAGCCCCGCTTTCATGCGCGGAGGCACTGCGGAACTGCCCAGAAACGGCGCCACCATGAGCAGCCCGCTCACGCGCGCCAGCGCCACCATCGCGGCCAGCAGCGCCCGGTCAAGCTCGATCCCCGAAAACGTCAAACCCATGACGTGAACCTTCTCCGGAAGCTTCCCTTCAACGCACCAGGGGACGGAAGTCGCCCCACATGCCGACCGTGAAAACCACCAGTTTGCGCAGCATCCACGGCATCAGCAGCAGGGCCGCGGCCGCCACCGCCGCCAGCCGCGGCACGGTTGAGATCGTCTGGTCCTGCAACGATGTGAGCACCTGCGCGACGTTGACCAGCAGGCTGACGGCAGTCGCGATCAGCAGCAGCGGAGCCACCAGGAAGAATGCGGTCTCCAGCGTGTTGCGCAGCAGGGCGACCGTTTGTGCGGTTTCCATAAGCGCCTCTCAGGCAAAACTCCTCATCAGCGAGCCCACCAGCAGGTTCCATCCGTCGACCACCACGAACAGCAGAATCTTGAGCGGCGTCGAGATCACCACCGGAGGCAGCTGCATCATGCCCACCGAAGTCGTGATCGCGGCCGTCACCATGTCGATCACCAGAAAAGGCAGAAAAAGCGCCGCCCCGATGCGGAACCCGGCCTGCAATTCCGAGAGCAGGTAGGCGGGCGCGACGATGCGCATTTCGAGATCCTCGGGACGCGCCGGGCGCGCCGCGTGCGCCAGTTCGACAAAGAGCGCCAGATCTTTTTCCCGCGTGTACTTGAGCATGAAATGGCGCATCGGGACGGCCGCACCCTCGAGCGCCGCCATGGATGTGAGGTGTCCGCCTTCGAGCGGAACCAGCGCGTCCGCATAAATCGCAGCCCCCACTGGCTGCATCAGGAAAAAAGTCAGAACCAGCGCCAGCCCGATCAGCGTCTGGTTGCTGGGCGCGGTCTGCGTGCCGAGCGCCTGGCGGAGAAAATGAAATACCACCAGCAGGCGCACGAACGGCGTCATGCACAGCACAATCGTGGGCACCAGCGTCAGCAGGGTCAGCAGGACGACAATGTTCCAGGGAACGGAATTCACCGGAACTCCCGGCAGCGAGAGGCCGGGCGAATGCACATGCGCCCGCGCCCAGAGATCGGGTGCGCCCGCCATCCCCAACAGCAAAAGTGTCGCGCCGGATTTCATGCCCGCCCGCATCACGCCCGGCCGCCTTCCGGTCATTGCTTCCCTCCCCCGGGTGCGCTGCCACCCTCTTCAATCTTTGGGCCTGGATCTGCATCCGGCAGGCGCGCCAGCAGGCTCACCGACGACGGACTGGAGCCGATCAGAAAGCGCTGCCGCTCGAACTGCACGACCGCCGCAAAACGGCGATCGCCAAGCGCCGAGCTTTCGAGCAGCACCAGCGTTTTCGGCGCGCGCCGGGCGCGCCTCACCATGCCGCGCCAGAAAAATCCCAAAACGCGGCGCGCTTGGCCGAGCGCCTTCGCGAACCGGCGCGGGCCTGCCCCGTCCCGGACCAGCCGGATCGACGTTCGAGATGTGATTTCCGTGTTCACGCGAGCTCCGTCAAACGCACCGCGATGTGGTTATTCACAATTTCAAATTCGCTCCACGCCACCAGTTCCCCGTTGATGTGCAGAGGCACGTCCTGTCCTACCGTCCAGCGGGTGTTGACCAGCCCCCCCCTTCTCAGGAACACGAAATCGGCCACCGTGAATGCCGGAACCGGAATTTCGATCGACAACAGGCACGGCAAGGTTTCCACGCGCGTCCAGGGATCGCCGTCCGCGGGCTCAATCCTGGCTGGGGCGGGAGCGGCCATTACATCTGCACCAGAAATTCTGTGAAGTACACGTTTTCGACGCCCAGCGCAGGCGCGTTTTCCTGCAGGGTTTTGGCAATCTCGGCTTTAAGGTTCTGTTTGCCCCCGGCCGCCAGCAACTGGTCCGGCTGGGCGTTGCCGAGCACGGAAAGAATGGAATCGCGCACCAGCGCAATGGGCGCGTCCTCTTTCCGCAGCGGATGGGCGAGACCAAGCGTGATGCCGACGCGAAGGTACGCGCGTTGCCCCGCGCCATCGAGGTTCACCACAAACGTATCCAGCGGAAGCGTGGTCTCGGTCGGAGCGCTGCCCGCCCCGCCGCCACCCGGTCCCGGCGCATGCGGCCACAGAAAAATTGTCCCGCCCAGGATCAGCGCGCCCGCGATCGCGCCCGCCCATTTCTTTTTGCCACCCGCCCGTTTGGCTGGGCCCGCGCCCGGCAAGTTTGGGCTGGACGGTTCGCCAGATGCTCTCTCCGCCCCGCTCTTCCCCACCCGTCCAGACACGAGATTCAGCGGCACGTCGGGCATGCCGGGGACCCTGCAAGCACCGTGCCGGGGGGAGGTGGGGGAAGACTCAAAAGGTCGTGGAGGAAGCTATTGAATCCCCGTCATTTCGGCGCCGCCAGCAACCTGAGCTGCGGATGGAAAGAGAAAAAATGGGAATGCTCCCCCGTTTCTGAGAGCATTCCCATTAGGAAATTCTGAATCGTACCGCGCCCGGCGCGGAGGCTCGTCCGATTCCTTCTTTTTCTCTGCCCATCCGTCCATCGGCAATCGCCACTATTGCTTCAACGCGATGGTGGCTTGCGCGACCTGATCGAAGGTTGTCACTACCCGAGCATTCGCCTCATAGCTGCGCTGCGCCACGATCAGGTTCGCGAACTCGGTCGCAATGTCGACATTCGACTGCTCCAGCGCGCCTCCCGAAATCGTGCCCAATCCTCCCGTTTTCGGCGCTCCGATGGTCGGCTGCCCGGAAGCCAGCGTCGGCGAAAAATCGTTCCCCCCGTTCCGCGTGAGACCTTGCTCGTCCGCAAAGCTGGCCAGCGCGATCTGCCCAAGGACCGCGGTCGTCCCGTTGCTGAAAGCTCCCGTAATGGTGCCGTCCGAACCAATGCTGAAATTCTGCAACGTGCCGCTACTGGTGCCGTCCTGCAGAATCGAAGCCGTGCTGTTCGCCGACGCCAGTTGCGTAATAATCCCGTTGCCATTCGCGTCAAACGCATGCCAGGTAAACGTCAGTTGGTTGGCTCCATCCGCGAACACCGTTTGCGGATTCCCCGTCGGAGGCACCTTGATGACCGGATTGGTGGTCGAAGCGCTCCCGTTATTCGGAGTGATACTCTGCAGCGTCCCGTTGCCGTTGAAAACCAGCGTCCCCGTCGCGAGAGACACGGGCGCGTTGCCACCCGACACATCCGCGCCCGGAAGCGTTACCGCGTACGTCCAGGTGTTGGTAACCGCCGGCACAGCGGCAACCGCCGCCGCTCCTCCGCTAAGGTCTCCACTGCCGGAAGCCGCCAGCGTGTTCCCGCCCGTGAGAACGACGCTGTTTCCGCCCGTCCCCGCCGTCGACGCGGTCAAAGTGATCACGCTTCCCGGAGTCGTGTCCACCGCCGTCGCCGACGTGTTCGCGACCGTATCGGTTCCATACCCGGCCGTACCGCTTCCATTCGTATCGGCCGTGTTGCCGTTGATGGCATTTACCAGGTTTGCCAGCGCGGTGGTTGCGCTCGCCCCAATGAGCACTTCGTTCGCCGAGGTGCTCGCGTCCAGAGTGGTTTTAAACGTGTAAGTCGTGCCTCCGATCGTTACCTGGTCGCCATCGCTCGGCGCCGCGCCGCTGGATGTGAGCGTGCCCGTCGCCGACTGCGCCGGAGCCGCCGCCACCGCCGGAGAATCCGCATTCGTGTAGGTAAAAGTAATCTGATGCGCAGCCCCCAGCGAGTCGTAGATCGTCGCCTGGGTCGAATAGGTCGACCCGTCCGCGGAAGCCGCATCCAGGTTCGAGGTCAGCGTGACGTTCGAAGTGACCACCGCCGGACTGCTGGTCCCCGCCCCCAGTTCCAGCGTGCTCAGGCCGCCGCTGGTATCGACCGCTCCATTCACCGCCGGGTAGCCAAGAACCTGCTGGCCGCCCGCGGTTTCGAGCAGGTTGTCGGTGCCCACCTCGAAATTTCCGGCGCGCGTGTAACTCTGCACTCCGTCCTGCTGCACCACAAAAAATCCGTTGCCGTTGACCGCGACATCGGTTTCGATTCCGTTCGAAGTGACGTCTCCCTGAATGAAATCGGAGGGCTGCGCCGCGACCTCCACGCCCGCGCCTTGCTGAATGGGATCGCCTGCACCATCCGACCCCAGGTTCTGATAAAACAGGTCGGAAAACTGCACCTGCTGGTCCTTGTATCCGATCGTGTTGAGGTTGGCCAGATTGTTAGCGACTGTAGAGAGCGCCGTGGAACTGGCATTCAATCCGGAAAGTGGCACTGAGAACGAGGGCATAACGGATCTCCTTTAATCAGCAACAGAATTTAGAAAATTGCGCTCGGCACCGAACCCGAATGGGCGGCCGCCGCGGCCTGCGCATTCCCACTCGAACTGCTCGGTGCCGTAGTGTTGGCAACCAGCGTCTGCATCGACTGGTCGATCTGCGTCAGTTCGCTGAGCGACTGGAACTGCGCGAGCTGGCCCACGAACTGGTTGGGGTCCAGCGGGTCAATCGGACTCTGCGCCTGCAGCTGCGCCGACAGCAACTGCAGAAACATCGTGTCCAGCCCCCCGGTATCATCCGTGGATGAAGTGGACGACGAAGACGAAGACGAAGACGACGAAGACGAATTGGTGGACGACGTGGCCGGATTCGAACTGGCATGCGGCTGGAGCAGCGGTATATACACAAGAACCTCCTAGACAAGAATGCTGACGCGCGTCCCCTTCAACCCGCTGGAGAGCGCGACGGAAACGGTTTCGGTTTCGGTTTCAGTTTCGGGTTCGGACTCGGCCTTCGCCGCGTTGGCCGGCAAAGCTCCGCCATTGGTCCCCGGATTTTGAGAAAAATTCTGCCGCGGCTGTCCCTGCTGAAAGCTGGTCGCCGTCTGCACGCCCGAGCGGTTGCTCGAGAAATCGACTCCCGTAAGATTCAGATGCTGGCTCTTCAGCCCAGCCTCCAGGCCTCCCACTTCCGAATTGAACCAGCGCGCAACCTCGCGATCGCCATGAATGCTCACCCCGACCTGGCTCTGTTCCACCACGGTGTGAATCTCGACGTTTCCAAACGCGCTGGTATGAACCCCCATGTGCATCTGGAGCACGGCTGCATCGGAGCCGGGACTGTCCGCCGGAAGTTGTGCTCCCCGCATTGCCGCCGGCTCATTCGGGGATGCGATCGGCGCCGAGTCCAGCGCCTGGTGCGCCGACGGAAGTTCCGCAGCAGTGCCCGGACGCTCCAGCGCCGGGGAAGAAGAAGGGGAAAAAGAAGGATTCGCCACCGGCACTGGCGTCGCTGGGGGCGCAACCGATCCACCCCCGGCACCCTCATGTCCCATCGACGTCTGCGCAGCCGCCGCCGGGCCGTTTGAAGCGGGAGACTTCTCACTGTCGATCCCCGGTCCAGGTGCCTCGGCACTGGCTGGGCTTCCCTGCACGACTCCAGAGCCGGACTTCGCATCGGCAGCGTCGCCCCGGCCTGACGAAGACGCGTTCGCATTCACCGTCGGCGCCGCACCCGCCATCGGGTTCGTGCTTCCCGCCGGATTGTTCGTCGGCGCATTCGTGATGGCGGCGGCATCGCCACCGAGGATTGCTGGCGGCGCAGCCGCTGCCGGATCGTTTCTCTCAGCGACCGTCCCGTCCGTGCCTTCAGCGGGCGTTTGCCCCGTGGACGCCACCGGGGCCGAGGCCGCTTTGCGCACGACGGACATCGACTCCACTAAAGAAGAAATGATCGTCTTCGGAGCATCGCTATTCGAAGGCGCCCCCTGCTTGCTTTCCTTTGGTGCCGCTGGCGGTGACTGCGCAATCGGGGCCGCGTCCGCAACGTTCAGACCTCTAATCTCGGAAGACTCCAATTCAAAGCCGGAAGCTACCCCCGCGACCTTGGCAGCCGCCGTCGGGGCGAGGTCCGGCACGACTCGAGAAGGTATCGCATCCGGCGGAGAAGAAACGGGGGAGGAAAATGAAGTGCCGACATTCGCTGGCAAAGGCGCACTCTCGCGTGGCGCGGCATCAACACCGGGGCGGGAAGCGCCTGCCAACGCAGCTCTTGGAATTACCGGTTCACTGACGGCATTGCCGCGCATCTCAGCGTTCGCCGCTTCCCCCACCAGCCCCGCCTTGACTGCTCCCCGCGCGTACTCCGCGGACTCCGCACTCGACGAGACTGCCACCCGAACAGACTCCGGCACAGGCAAGGAATGCGTTCCAGTCCGCTGCGGCAAGGGCGCGGCCAAAGAACCAGAAAATAGGCTAGGGACCGGATTCCCGACACTGGGTGTCGCAGACCCCGGGACAGAGATCACGGGAGGGTCGGAAGTAACAGAGGTCTGAACCGAAAGCGGAGCAGCCGCCGGAACCGAGGTTGGAACTGAGGTCGGAACCGGGGGCGGAACAGACGTCGGGACCGAGGTCGGAACAAAATTCGGAACTGGAAGCGAACCAGAACTCAAAGCTGTGGCCACTCCGGCAGCGGCGGATAAGGTCGGAACATTGCCCGGCACGTTCCCGACTAGCTCCGCGCCCGGTCCGGCGCCTTGCGACTGTAACGTCGAAATCTGCGCCGCGCCGGCGGGCGTGTCCCTGCCGACGACTGCATCCCCGGCGTAAACATGGCTCACGAAAACCGCGCCCGGCAACCCGTTGGCCCGGGCATCGCTCGTGATCGCAGCATGCTCGCCCGCCGAAACAACGGGCCGCGTCGGCTTCTCCAAAATGTTCTCGCCTGGCGAATTCGTCGGAGAACCAAATCCGGTCATCGCCGGGGGCGACGATTGGGCCACCGCAGAGGTCACAATCGCAGGCCCCGCATGCAAACCAGCAACGCGCTCATTCGAGCCCAATGCCACACTGAGGGTGGACGCATCGGCCGCAGCCGGCGAAGGCACATTGACAGAGATCTCATTCGTTGAATCCCCACTCGCTCTGGCAACGGCCTTCGAAACCGAGGCGCTCATCGCGACCGGCAAAGCCGCCGGGGCAAGCGCAGGCAGAGCCGTACTCGCTGTCAGGTTGGCGGGAATCGCTAGTGGCAGCGCGGGCGCGCGGGCACTCGCAAGTCCGGAAACAACTCCCGTGTGCGTCTGCGTCGATGCCTTCGGGCTCGCGTTGACCCTGGCATTCGCAACAACCAGATTCGTTTCCGCCTTGTGTCCCGGCAGCCCTCCTGCTTGTATTCCCCCGGCACTCTGTTTTGCGCTCGGGCCGCACGCATTCGCACTCGCCGCCCGCCCGGACATCCGAGACGAAGCCGAGCCATTCCCCGAGCCCGCTTTCGACTTGTCACCCGCACCCGCATTGGTGACCGGCATCGATTCGGCAGCGGGCACGCTTTCCCCATCGGCGCGCGCATCGTCAGCCGCCGCATGGGTTTGTTCCAGTGAACCAGCATTGGATCGCGTAGCCCCCGCCCCCGCTCCGGTTCCGGTGCGCGACGCCACGGCTGCCGTCATGCCGCTCTCCGCCGCCGTCGAGTAGTTCAGCGCGTCTTTGAAGCTGGGCGTGGCCGGCGCGCAACTCGCGCAGGATGTCGCGCTGCTCGCCGCCGGTGTCGCGATCGGAATCATCTGCCCATCCACGCGCATTGCAGTCCTCACCGCTCGAGATGCATTCCGGCAGCCAACCTCAAACTCCCGCGGACTCCGCAAAAAAACGCGCCCGCCTCGCCGCCGATTCAGTGAGTTAGGAAAAACGCGAAGTGGCGTGCGCCCCGTGGCCATGGGGGTGAAGGTTTGCAAAACGAGCAACAGTTGCCGGGTTAAACGCGGCAAAATCAGCCCTCCCGGCGGTGCCAGCGCTGCAGCAAGTGCGCGGAGTCGAGTTCCTGTTGCTGCCGCCGCGATTTTTCGAGATCGTACGCCCGCCGCTGGCTCGTGCGCAGCGCGTCCAGAACCTCGCGTTCGCGGAACGCCTGCTGGTACGCCTCGGACGCCTGCTGGCGGAGCGCTTCCAGGCGCCGAATATCTTCCTGCAGTTGTATGCGGTACTGCCCGAACTGCTCCCGAAGCAGGCTGGCGTGTTGGAGTTCCGCGGCCGTGCGTCCGCGCGCCAGGCTGGCCGCATCGGAGCGCGCCGAGTCCGCCAGAAAACGCTCCAGCCGCTGCAGGGTCTCCTCGGCCCGATTGACTTGCAAAGCGGCTTGCTGCAGGCCGAGCGTGCGCTGCCGTTCGATGCTCTGGCGCAGGCGAAGCAGGGGCGCGAGCGCAAATTCAAATGCCATGACAAGTCACACCGGCAGCGCCATGAGCCGGTCCAGCGAATCCTTCATGCCCGCCACATCCCCGGTCGACTGCACCAGAAAATCGCGCAGCCCCGGCATGAGCGCAATCGCCCGGTCAAGATCCGGGTCGCTGCCCTTCTGGTAAGCCCCAATCCGGATCAGCTCTTCGGAAGCCTTATAGGTCGCCAGCAGGCGGCGAATCGCCCCCGCTTTCGCCAGATGCTGCGCCGAGATCACCGCCGGCATGATGCGGCTGATGCTGTCGAGAATCGCAATCGGCGGATAGTGGCTCTCGGCCGCCAGCCGCCGGTCCAGCATGACATGGCCATCCAGCAGCGCCCGCGCCGCGTCCACCAGCGGATCGTTTTCATCGTCCCCTTCCATCAGCACCGTGTAAAACCCGGTGATCGTGCCCGATCCGAACGCCCCCGCGCGCTCGATCAGCCGCGCCAGCAAGGTAAACACCGACGGCGTGTAGCCCTTGGCCGTCGGCGGCTCGCCCGCCGCCAGTCCAATCTCGCGCTGCGCCATGGCCAGCCGCGTCAGCGAGTCAACCACCAGCAGCACGTGCTTCCCGCGCGCGCAGAAATATTCCGCGATGGTGGTTGCGGCCAGCCCCGCGCGGATACGCAACAACGGATCCTCGTCCGAGGTCGATACCACCACCACCGAGCGCCGCCGCCCCTCCGCGCCCAGCGCATGCAGCAGTTCTCCCACTTCGCGCCCGCGCTCGCCGATCAGCCCCAGCACTGTAAGATCGGCGTTCGTGTTGCGCGCCATCATCCCGATCAGCGTGCTCTTGCCGACCCCGCTCCCGCCAAAAATGCCAACCCGCTGGCCGCGCCCGCACGTCAGAAAGCCATCAATCGCCCGAATGCCGCAGCCGAGCGGCTCGTGAATCAACGTGCGCTCGAGCGCCAGCGGCGCCGCGCGGTCCAGAGGATATCGTTCTCCACAACCTGGCAACGTTCCCCCATCGATCGGATGGCCGTCGCCGCCCAGCACCCGCCCCAGCAGTTCTTTCCCCAGCCGCAGTGACGGACGGCGCCCGAACACAACCACCTGGTCTCCATAGCGGATGCCCGTCGGCCGCCGGAGGGCCATCGAGAGAACCGTATGCCCCCGGAACCCGACAATTTCTCCCGGCCAGTGCCGTCCCTTGGAGTCGATGATTTCGCAGGCTTCGCCAATGGTCGAGAACGGCCCCTCCGATTCAATCAGCTGTCCCACTACCTGCGTGACCCGGCCCCGCCAGCGCAAGGGAGATGAAGTTTCGAGATGCGAGAAATACGCCGCCAGCAACGGAGCGCTCATCCAGCGTTCCCGTCGCCCAGCGCGGTGGCGCCGGATGCTCCCGCCGGAGCCGTCACGGGACGCTCCGCCAGCAGGTCCAGCAACCCGGTTTCGATTTCCTTCAGCTGCAACTCGAACCCGACCTCGGTCGCCCCCAGCGAGGTTTCGATCCGGCATTCTCCCCGCCCCACCGCGGGATCCTCGTGCACCTCCGGTGCCGGCGCGCCTTCCATCTGGCAGGCAAAATAATGCCGCCAGTCGGCCGCTTCCGCCGGATGCACGCGCAGATCGACCTTGGTTCCGGTATCCAGTTTTTCGAGCGTGACCCGCACAATGCCGGCCAGCGCGTTCGGATCGAGTTGCGCTTCCCGGTGCAGGATCTTGCGCGCAATGGCCAGCGCCAGTTGCACCACTTCGCCTTCCACGCGGCGGTAATACTGGCCGCGTTCGCGGGCGAATTCCGCAATCGCCTGCCGGATCTGTTCCCGGCCGCTCGCCACCGCCGCCTCGAGCGACGCCCGGAACTGTAGCTGCGCGCCCTCCCGCCCGCGTTCGAAAGCCTCCGCCTGCTGCCGCCGGTTTCGCTCCTCGGCCGCCAGTTCGTCGGCCGGCAGGCCGGCCGGCTCCGTCTGCCCGGCGCTCCCAGGCCGGGCTTCGGCATAGCAGAAGGGCGCCGCTTCAGGCACGGGCTGCAACTTGGGAGCGCTAGACGACATACTCCTCCTGCTCCTCCGCGCTCAGCATCATCTTCCCCTCCGATTCCAGCCGCCGCGCCACATCCACAATTTCCCGCTGCGCCTGCCCCACATCCCGCGCCCGCACCGGCCCCATGATCTCCATGTCTTCCTTCAGCATCTCGACCGCCCGCGACGACATCGACTTGAAGATCAGGTTCTTCAACTCCTCGCTGGCGCCGCGCAGCGCCAGGGCCAGCCCTTTTTTGTCCAGCTGCCCCAGCAGTTCGCGGATTCCCGCCTCCGGCACCCCCAGCAGGTCTTCAAAGGTGAACATCAGGTTGCGGATCGCGAGCGCCATCTTCGGATCCTCCTTTTCGATATTCTCGAGGATCCCCTTTCCGATGGCAGGCTCGAGCTGGTTGAGCAGGTCGGCCGCGCCTTTGTATCCCGCATAGGCGCGCCGGCTCTGCTCTCCGAGCGATTCCAGGCGCTTGTGCAGCGCGAGCGAAACTTTCTGCGCCACATCCGGAGAGAACTGGCGCAACTGCGCCAGCCGCTTGATAGTTTCCGCGCGCACGTCCTCGGGCAGGCACACCAGCAACGACGACGCCTGGCGCGAGTTCAGGTGCGCCAGAATCAGCGCGGTCGTCTGCGGGTGCTCGCCCTCCAGAAACTTCGACAGCTGTTGCGGATCGGCGTTCTGCAGGCTGTCCAGGCGAATCATGCTCATCTCCATGGTTTTTGAAACCTGTTCCAGCAGCTTGCGCGCGCCCACCTCCCCGAAGGCTTTCACAAGCAGCTTCTGCGCAAATTCCGGGCCCCCTTCTGCCAGGTAACTCTGCGTCACCGTCAGCTGGTAGTACTCCTCGAGCACCGACATCGCGGTCTCGGGCGTAATGTGCTGCAGTTCGGCAATGCGCTGCGTCAGATGGTGCAGGTCGGTTTCGGAAAGATGGCGGTAGATATGGCCGGCCGCCTCTTCCCCGAGCAACACCATCAGCACGGCCGCCTTCTGCAATCCGGGAGTGGAAACAGCATGCGCCATGCGATCGCTTTCGCTCCTGCCGGTTCTGGATTTCTAAACCCTGTTCGCCTCGCTGGTTCTTCGCCACCACCCGGATCGAGCTTTACCGGGCCCGCTGCTGATCGCGAATCCAGGTCTGCACCAGCCGGCTGGCCGCCGCCGGCTCGGTCTTGATCTTCTCGCTCAATTCTTTTTTCAACGCCGCCGCCCGCTTCGCCTCGTCGCTTCCCGCCGGCAAATCGAGATCGATCAGCGCTTCCGCGCCTTCCGCCCCCGCGGCCGCGGCCTGGGGCTGGCCCAGTTGCGGAGTCTGCCGGAAAGCCGCCAGCGCCTGGTTCTTCACCGGGCGCAGCACCAGCGCATATACAAAAAGGAACAGCAGCGTGATACCCAGATAGCGCAACGCTCCCGCCCAGGGCAGGATCAGCAGCCGGTAGCGATCGAGTTTGCCGGGCACGGCCAGCGGCTCGATTGGCGCCGCCTGAAAGGACAGGTTTTCGAGCGCCAGCAGGTCGCCGCGCTGCTCGTCCACTCCGATCGCGGCCCGCGCCAGTTTCTCGATCGCCGTCATCTCCTCGGGCGTGCGCTTGCGCCGCACCACCGTGGTTTTCCCGTCTTTTTCCTGGTGCGTCTCGCTCGCATCGTCGATCAGCACCGATGCCGTCAGCCGCCGGACCCGTCCGGCCGGTTGCGAAACATGCCGGATGTTCTTGCTCACCGCATAGGTCGCGCTCTGCGATTTCGAAGACTGGCTGTCGAGCGCCGTCAGGACCGCACTGCCCGTCACCGGAGCCGCGCCCGCACTTGCATTCGGGACGCCCGGAGCGCCCAGAGGCGCGACCGCCGCCGTCGAGCCCGGCACATTCGACGCCGTTCCCGGCACCCCCGCCGGGTTCGCTCCTCCCGCCAGTTCCTCGGCGTGCTGCTCCGATAACGGAGCCGTCGCCTTCGGATCGAACACCTCGGAGGTGTCGTCGCTCGTGCTCAGGTCGTAGTCGACATGCACGCTCGCCCGCACGTGCTCCGCGCCCACCACCGGCTCAATCGCATGCACCGCCGCCGCCGCCAGTTCTTCGTCCGAATCAAACGATGCCCGGCCCGAGGGCCCGCGCCGCGCCAGAAATGGAGTCGCCGTCTCCGCATCCACCACCGTCACGTTTTCCGGACGCAGCCCGTCGACCGCGCTCGCCACCAGCTGCGGAATCGCCGACTGCGCCTCCCGCGAGAGCGTGCCCCCTTTCGTCTTCACGATCACCGCCGCCTTCGATTCGTGTTCCTGCTCGGTGAACAGCGACTCCCGCGGCAGCACCAGGTGCACGCGCACCGCTTCCACCTCGTTCAGTGTCTGCAGCGTGCGCTCCAGTTCGCCTTCGAGCGCGCGCTGGTAGTTCACCTTCTCGCTGAAATCGGAGCCCGCCCAGTTGGGTGTGTCGAACAGTTCGAAGCCCAGGCGCGCGTTGCGCGGCAGGCCCTGCGCCGCCGTCTCCAGGCGCGCCGCATCGACTTTGTCGGACGCCACCAGCACGCTCGCGCCATCGGGAGAAATTTCATACGGAATATTCTTCGCCGCCAGCCGCCCGCCGAGCGCCTGCGCATCGGCCGGCCGCAGCCCGGAATACAGCACGACGTTCTTGCCGTGATCGAGCAACGCGACAAATCCCCAGAGCGTCAGCCCCACCGCGAGCGTGCCGCCCGCCAGCAGCAATCTCTGCTGCAGGCTCAGCCCGCGCAGGAATTCCTGCACCTGTTTGAGTCCCTGGTTCAAATCTGCCGGCTCCTGTGACTATCGAACCGCCAACTACGCGGGGAGCGGAGCTTGCGGGGGTTCCTTCATCAATCTGACTTCTGACTTTTGACTTCTCAGAACTGCATGCTCGAAATCTGCTGGTAGGCCTGCACGATCTTGTTGCGCACCTGCATCATCAGCTGAAACGACAGGTCGGCCTTTTCGACCGCGATCATCGCGCTGTGCACGTCCGCACCCTGCCCCGTGAGCAATTGCGCGACCTGGCTCTGCGCCTCGCCCTGCGCCCCTTCGACCGCGTTCATCGACTCCTGCAGCGTGCTCAGGAAGTCGCTTTCGCCCGCGCCGCCTCCCGCCGCCGCGGACGACGCCCCGGTCGATCCCGGCTGGGCAATGTCGGCGGGCAGAATGCGGATGGGCGAAATTGCGTTGTTCATAAATAGCCTCCCGCTCTTTCTCCGCCTTTACCGCAGCAGGTCGAGCGACTGTTGAATCATGTTTTTCGTCGCCTGCACCGCCGACGCGTTCAGCTCGTACGACCGCACCGCGCTCAGCAGGTCGGTCATCTCCTCGATCGGATCGACCTGCGGATACGCCACATAGCCCTCGGGATTGGCATCGGGATGCCCCGGCTCGAAGCGCAGCACCGGAGGCCGCGCGTCGTTCACCACCGCCGCCACCCGCACCGCCGCCGCACTCTCCGGATGCAAGGAATGCAAAGCTAGCGCAAAACGCGACCGCCTCTGCGCCTGAAACACCACCAGTTGCCGCCGGTACGGGCCGCCTGCCGGAGTCCGGGTCGTCTGCGCGTTGGCCATGTTCGCCGCCACTACCTCGGCCCTCTGCCGTTCCGCGCCCAGCGCCGATCCGCTCAGTTCGAGCATGCCAAACAGATTCATGATGTCGGGCCTCCATTGATGGCATTCGACAGGCGATGAAACTCGGATTTCAGGAACGCGACCGCCACCTCGAAGCGCAACTGGTTCTGGGCCAGCAGCAGCGATTCGCGCTCCACGCTCACGTTATTTCCATCGGGACGCTCGCTCAGCCCGCGAATCTCATACGCCACCGGGCTCATAAATGCGCTCTCCCCGGACGCGCCTTCCGGCCCGTCTCCCGCCATGGCCCGGACGATCTCACCCGCAAACGTGCGCGCGTCGCGCGTGCGGTATCCCGGCGTATCGATATTCGCGAGATTCGTCGCCAGCACCTGGTGCCGGAAAGCCGCCTGGTCGAGCACGCGCTCCAGTCCCCGCATCAGCGGAGTTTCAATCATGCTGGGATCACTCATGCTTATTTCACTCCTGGAGCCACGGGCTCCGGCCGTCGTCACGATTTTGATTTTGATTTTGATTGTGACTGCGCTCGGCGGCCCCCACCTTCCCCCGATAGTTGCCCCGCGGAGGCAGTCCAAAGGCGCGAACCTTGTTGCGCACCGTGCGCAGGCTCACTCCCAGCAACTCCGCCGCGCGGGCGCGGTTGCCGCCGGTCGCGTCGAGCGTCATGGCAAACAGCTGCCGTTCCATCTCTCCCACCGACAAGCCCGGTTTCCACTCCGGAGCGCGCGCCGCCCGCGGCGCAGGAATCTTCCCGTGGTCGAACGCTTCCAGGCCGATTTCGCCACCCGGAGCAAGCGCCACCGCGCGCCGCACGAAGTTCGCCAGCTCCCGCACGTTGCCCGGCCAGGGTTGCTCTTCGAGACGCGCGATCAGTTCTTCCGATAAAAACGCGCCTCCTCCCGCAGGATGGTAGAGCCGCGCGAAATGGCACGCCAACTCGCGCACGTCCCCGGCGCGTTCCCGCAGCGGCGCCAGCGCCACCGGAATCACGTTCAGGCGATAGTAAAGATCGGCGCGAAACAGCCCTTCGGCGACTGCCGCCTCCAGCGGCCGGTTGGTGGTCGATATCACGCGGATATCCACCCGCACCGTCTGGTTCGAGCCCAGACGGTCGAACTCCCGCTCCTGCAGCACGCGCAACAATTTCGGCTGCAGCGCGAGCGGCATCTCGCCCACTTCGTCGAGCAGCAGCGTGCCGCCGCTTGCCATCTCGAACTTCCCCGGACGCGCCCCCACCGCGCCCGTGAACGCTCCCCGGGCATGCCCGAACAGTTCGCTTTCGAGCAGCGTTTCCGGAAAGGCCGCGCAGTTCACGGCCACAAACGGACCGTTCCTGCGCGCGCTCAGCCGGTGAATCAGTCGCGCAATCAGTTCCTTGCCGGTGCCGCTTTCCGCCTCGATCAGCACGTCGGCATCGGTCAGCGCCGCCTGCCGCGCCCGGGCCAGCGCCTGCCGCCACGCCTCGGACTGGCCGACCAGCGCCTCGCCGTCTTTCTCGCCCGATCTCTTCTCGATCTCGGCCCGCCGCAACAACTGTTCGACCGTCAACTCCAGCTTCTCGAAAGACACCGGCTTGACCAGGTAATCGCACGCCCCGTTGCGCATCGCTTCCACCGCGTCCGGCACGCAGGCATAGGCGGTCAGCAGGATCACCGCCGTCCCCGCGCAACAGTTCTGCACGCCGCGCATCAGCGCGAAGCCGTCCCCGCCCGGCATGCGCACATCCGTGATGACCAGCGCATGCTGCCCGGGACGGAACATGGCCAGCGCCTCGCTGCCGTTCACGGCCACATCCACCTGCCAGCCCCGCCGCGCAAAACGCGCTTCGAGCGCGGCCCGCATGCCCGCATCGTCGTCTGCGATCAGCAAACGCTTCATGAGCGCCCTCCCGCCGCCGGCAAACTTATCTTGAAACTGGCGCCATAGCCCGGACGGTTTTCGACCTCGATCGTGCCCCCATGCTGCTCGAGAATGCGCCGGCACACCGCCAGCCCCAGCCCCGAACTCCCCGGACGCGTACTGAAGCCCGCGTCGAAGATGCGCGGCAGGTTGCTCTCCGCAATTCCCGGACCGGTATCGCGCACCTCGATTTCGATGCCCGCCGCTCCCCGGTCCACCCCGCGAATCGAAAGCCATCCGCCTCCCGGCATGAAGTGCAGGGCGTTGAGCGCAAGATTCAGCAACACCTGCTCCAGCAAATGACGGTCGGCCTGAATCTTGATCCCAGCCAGCCCGTTCACCACCTCGAACTCCACCCGCGCCTGGTGCGCGAGCGGCATCAGAAACTCGTACGCCCACCCGATCAGTTCTCCGGCGTCGATCGGCGCGCGTTCTCCGGCCGGCTGGTTATGCAGGTCCAGCACATTGTTGACCGTCGAGGACAGCGTGCGCAGACCCGCCTGCACGTGCTCGATCCAGCGCCTGCTCTCTTCTTCCTGGCTCGACTCGGCCAGCAGTCCCGCAAACAGTTCCAGGCTGCCCAGGGGATTGCGTATCTCGTGCGCCAGCAGCGCCGACATTTCCACCAGCGCATGCTGCCGCCGCAGATCTTCCGAGTCGCGCTCCATCTGCTTGGCCGCGCTCACGTCGCGCACAATGAATACCGAGCTCGCGCCCTCGGCCGCGCGCTCCAGCCACGCGTGCCGGATCGCGACCCACGCCCCGCCCGCTTTTTCTCCCCGCGTCTCCGGAAAAATCTCCAGCTCGCGCTCTTCCCCAGTCTGCCGCGCGTTTTCAAGCGCGGCCGCCACCGCTCCCGGCAGCGCCTCCACCGTTTCGTGCCGCCCTCCCAGCAGGCGCGCCGCCTCCGGATTCACGGTCGCGATCCGCCCGCCGCTTTCGGTGACCAGCACACCGCACGGAAGCCCTTCGAGAATCCGGCGCAGCCGCTCCCGCATGCGATGATTCTCTTCCAGGCTGACCGTAAGATTGCGGTTGGTCACTTCCAGTTCCTGCCGCAGATGCGCCACCTGCCCATGCAATTGTCCGTAAGTGCGCTCGAGCGACCCGGCCGCTTCGGTGAAGGAACGAAATGCCCGCGCCAGCGGATTGTCACCCTCGCGGGCGGGATCGCGGGGTAATGGAGGAGAAGTCGACATACATTCACTCCACTGCAAGAGCCCTGCCAGCCCGGCACATATTGCCTTAGAAGCCTCTCATGGCTGGTACAGATGAGAGTGTCCTATCGCTTGCGGCCCTGCGACCACTCGCGCCGGAAAGCATCAGGTGCGCCGCCCGGATCACCGGCTGGCCGCCCGCCAGAATCAGCGCCCGCTCCATCACGTTCTGCAACTCGCGCACGTTGCCGCGCCACGCTTCCGCCTGCAGCAAACCCAGAGCTTCTTCCGACAGGATGGGCGCTGCCGCCGCGCTCGAGAATTTTTCCAGAAAATGCTCGGCCAGTTGCAGCACATCTTCCGGCCGCTCGCGCAGCGGAGGAATGGCCAGCGGAAACGCCGAGAGACGGTAGTACAGATCTTCCCGGAACTTTCCTTCCCGCACCAGCGCCAGCAAATCCGCATTCGTCGCCGCCACCACCCGCACATCCACCCGCACCACCTGCGAACTCCCCAGCCGTTGCAATTCTTTTTGCTCGAGAAAGCGCAGCAGCTTCGGTTGCAGGCTGATGGGCATGTCGCCGATCTCATCCAGAAATAGCGTGCCCAGATGCGCCGCCTGGATTCTCCCCGCATACGATTGCTGCGCGCCCGTGAAAGCCCCCCGCGTATACCCGAACAGTTCCGCTTCCAGCAGGCTTTCCGGAATCGCCGCGCAGTTCACCACCGCCAGCGCATGCGCCGCCCGCGGGCTCAGTTGGTGCAGCGCCCGCGCTACCAGTTCCTTGCCACTGCCCGTCGGACCGGTGATCAGCACCGTCGTGTCGCGCGGCGCCACCAGGTGCACCATCCCGTATACCGGCTGCATGATCGCGGAGCTGCCAATCATTCCCGGCAACGCCAGCGCCCCAGCGCGTGCGCCAGACTGAGCCGTATGGCCTCGACCGTCATAACTAGACGAGGTTTTCCCCGGCCGCTCGGGCTCGAGCTTCGCTCCGGAATCCGCCGCGGATAGCCCATCAATATCCCGACCGGCTCGATGATCGAACTCGCTCTCGCCGCTCAACGCCGCCAGCGGCTCGCTCCCACCGTCATCACAGCGTGCCTTCGGCCATCTCTCCGCCAGTTCGGCCGCGCCCTCTGCAGCTTCATTCCCGTTGTCCAGCAAAACAACTTCGATCGCCGGATAGCGCCGCCGCACCGTCTCACTGAGCTCTTCCGCGTTGAGATCGGGAAGGCTCCGGTCGAGAAACAACACCTGCCACGGACCTTTTTCCAGATGCAGCAGAGCCTCGGCGCCTCCGCTCGCTTGTTCCACGCGCCGAGCGCCGGTCTGCAAACTCGCAAGCACGCGCTCTCGAACCACACTGCTGGGGCTGGCCACCAGGATGTGGTCCGCACAATTGGGAGGCACCGGAAAAGTCGTCATGCTGACGATTGAAGCGGGAAATGATTAAAACGAGATTAGACGCAGATTATAAAAATCAGAGGAAAGGAAACTATCGTGTGACGCGACCGGCAAGTTTTGCTTTACAGCAGTAGGGCAGTGACAGGCTCATGCATTTTCTGCCTGGCAGTTTTCAATCCCCCAACAACCTGCTAACGGGGCCGCAAGCAATCCGAAGTGTCAACTTCTGGGAAGCGAGAGCAAGAGGCTAGAAGCGAGAAGCTAGAAGCTCGAGGCTGGAAGCTCACTTCTCCACAAACACCAGCTCCCCGTTCTCCACCTTGAGATCCTTCACGTTATTCGGCAGCTTGAGCTGATCGCGCTGCTCCGCCAGCTTCTTCTGCAGCACATCGTTCACCAGCGAGGCCGGAACCGAGAGATCCCCAATCTTCACTTCAGTCGCGTCGAAGGTAGCGTAGCCATCCTTCGCGCCCAGATGGCCCGCCAGCGTGAGATAAACGTCCTTGCCCGCGATCTGGGTCAGAAATTGTCCGCGCACAATGTCGCCATCCATCGAGACCTGGTAATCCTTGATATTCGGAACCGGACCCGGAAATTCCATCGAACCACTGGGAGCCTGCGTCGTTGAACCGTTCGGGCTCGCAGCCGTCCCCCCTGCCGCCGAAGCCGCCGCCGGCAACAAGCCGGCAGCCTGCGCGAGCGCCGCATTCACTTCGTCGGAGTTCATCCGAACTTCGCTCGCTCCCTCCCCGGCAGGACTCGGCTTCCCCAGCCGGTCCATTTTCTCCTGAAAGGACTGCGCATTGGCAGCCGCCGCCGCGGGAGCAGCCGGCGCGGCCACGGGAGCCGGCTTCCGCAGCACCAAAATCAGCGTGAAAATCGAAATCGCCAAAGTCGCATAACTGATGATGCGCTGCAGTTTCAGAAGGCCCCCCCCCGCTTACATCATGGTAAGCCGCAGTGCGGGCCGGTCTTAGATGACGGAGGTCGTTGGGCTATTTGCCCAAAAGGAGCCGGATATGGCCATTACGAAACGCCCCCGGAGGGACGACTGCCACCCAGTTCGGCCCGTGAGGCCAATGACCCAACTCTCCGATGCCGCGTGATTGTCCGCCCCAGGCAGACACTTGGAAACTCAGCCGTCCCTCCGGGACTTTATTTGAATGGGCGCCTATTCCCGGCGCTGAAGCGCCGGGCTATTGTCGGTCGCCCCTCCGGGGCGGGAACAATCATCCCTCACTGTCGCCGCGAGTTGAAAACGGGCGGTGACCGAACGTGGACAATCTCACTCCACAATCGCGAGCACATCGCCCGCATTCACCGCCGCGCCCGCCGTCGCCATGATTTTCTTGACGATCCCCTTCTTGGGCGACTTGATCTCGTTCTGCATCTTCATCGCCTCCACCACCACGATCCCCTGCCCAACCGCGACTTCATCATGCTCGGCGACCAGCAGGCGAACCACCCGCCCCGGCATCGGAGCCACGATCTTGCGCGGCCCTTTTTCATCCGCCGCCGCCCCTTTGCGCGCGCGCAGCGATCGCGGATCGCGCAACTCCACAGGAAAACGCGTGCTCCCCACCCACATATGGAGATCGGTGGCCGTCTGCTCGCGCTTCACTTCAAAAGCATGCCCATCCACCAGCAGCGACAAAACATCGCGGCGCGGCAGCACGGCGTCCACATGGATTTCCTTGCCATCCAGGCGACACTTCCAGCCTCCGTCGGCCTTTTCCAGTTCCAGCCGGTGTGGCTTGCCGCTCACGATCACTTCATAAACCATAGGATCTATCGCAGCGCTTCCGCGCGTCCTTTCTCTTTCCAGTTCGACGCCGCGGACGCCCCTTCCGAACTTTGCCCGTTCCGGATCGCGGAACCGCTCGTAGCCTGCGGATCGAGTACCGCAAACATCCCGGCAGCAATGGCCGCAATACGCGGTTCCGCCGCGCGTGCCGCCAGTTCCGGATCGGGTTTCGAAAGCAATCGATCCAGATATCCCGTGTCGAGCTTTCCCGCCTGAAAATCCGGGTCGCGCAGAATTCGCTGGAAGAGCGAGATATTGGTCTTGATCCCGGCCACAAAATATTCATAGAGGGCCCGCTGCAGCCGCTGGATCGCCTGCTGCCGGTCGGTTCCATAGCTGATCAGTTTCGCCAGCAGCGGATCGTAATCGATCGGCACATTCCACCCTTCATACATTCCGCTGTCGCGCCGGATCCCCGGCCCCGAAGGCGCAAGCAGTAAAGTGATTTTCCCCGGACTCGGAAAATAATTGTTGTCGGGATCCTCGGCGTAGATGCGGCATTCAATCGCGTGTCCGCGAATCCCCACGTCCGCCTGGCGGAACGGCAGCTTCTCCCCGCTCGCGATCCGTATCTGCAGATGCACGAGGTCAAGCCCGGTCGTCAACTCGGTGACCGGATGTTCCACCTGCAGGCGCGTGTTCATCTCCAGAAAGTAAAAATTCTTCTGCTGGTCGACCAGGAACTCCACCGTCCCCGCATTCGTGTAATTCGCTGCCTGCGCGACCCTGACGGCCACTTCGCCCATCCGCCGCCGCATGTCGGCATCCACAATCGGAGACGGCGCCTCTTCCAGAACTTTCTGGTGCCGCCGCTGAATCGAGCACTCGCGTTCCCCCAGCCACACCGTATTCCCATGCTCGTCGGCCAGCACCTGCATCTCAATGTGCCGCGGATTGACGATCGCCTTCTCGATATACACTTCGCTGTCGCCGAAAGAGCGCTGCGCCTCGCTCTGCGCGGATTCCAGCGCCGACCGCAGTTCTCCGCGGGTGTGCACCAACCGCATGCCCTTGCCGCCGCCGCCCGCCGCAGCTTTCAGCATCACCGGATAGCCCACCTGCTCGGCGACCTTCTCCGCTTCTTCAGGAGACGTCAGTCCCCGCGCAGTTCCGGGAACAAAAGGGATCCCCGCTTTTTCCATGTGCTGCCGGGCCCGCGTCTTCGACCCCATCATTTCCATCGATTGTGGAGTCGGACCAATAAACTTGATCCCCGCATCCGCGCACGCCTGCGCAAACTTCGCATTTTCCGAAAGAAATCCGTAGCCGGGATGAATGGCTTCGGCTCCCGAACGCCTGGCAACGTCCAGAATCTTGTCCATGCGGAGGTAGGACTCCGATGCCTGGGCCGGACCGATCGGATAAGCCTCATCGGCCTTGCGCACGTGCAGCGCGCCTCGATCTACATCGGAATAAACCGCCACCGTGGAGATGCCCATTTCCCGGCACGCGCGGATCACGCGCACAGCAATCTCTCCCCGGTTCGCAATCAGAATTTTCTTGAACATGAGTAGGCGCCCACATCGGGACCGCCCCATTCTACTTGTGAATGGGAGGGGCATGCATGCGGCGAATCACACTGCATTGTGACGACCGCTCCGTCATCTCTTCTTCCTTATGATAGCCATCCAGTCTGCTCTGTCAGGAACGTGCTTCACGGTCTTTGTTTGCGTCCGCATCGGAACGATGAGACTCTGCGATCCCTCACTGTCAGGAGAGTCTGTTTCAGCATTGAAGTCAAGCTTCTTCTATCGGAGAGCGCGCAGGAAAAAAAAGGCCCCGACTGTCGGGGCCTTCGCGTTAAGAAAAATCGAATCTACTTGCTCTGGTCCATGACAATTCCACCCGCGCCCGGCTGCTTTTCAGCCTTGGCTTTCTTGGTGGCCATCGTCTTGTCGACCCACTCATCGGCGCTCTTCAGATCGGCCGCCCGCGCCGCTGGATCGTCGCACTGAATATCCGCGCGTTCCCGATACATAAGGTTCATGTAGGCCATCGCATCGTCGTAATCCGGACGCAACTGCAGCGCCTTGGTCAGATTGTCGATGCCTTCCTGAACGTTCCCGATATTTTTCTCCTTTACCAGCGCGCAGACTTTCTTGTCTTTGGCCGGCAGCGAATCTTCTGGCTTCATCCCCAGTTTCGCGCGTTCTTCCTGCCGCGGAACATACGTCTGGGTCCAGTCAATCACCGCCACCGAGTAATACGGTTCGGGATCGTTCGGGTCGATCTCCGATGCCTTCTTGTAAAACTGCTTCGCGAGGTCGAACTTCTTCTGCTGCAGGTAAAGGTACGCAATACCCTTCACGCTGTTGATGTTCTTCGGATCCTTCTCCAGGACAATCTTGTACTGGTCAATCGCCTGTTCGGCAAACTTGTTGTTGTCCGGAGTATCCGCGCCGGGAATATATTGCTGCGCAAAAGCGGTCGCCAGGTAAAGCCGCGCATTAATAAGAGTCGGATCGAGCGCCACCGCCTGCTGGAAGTGATCGATCGCCTGCTCGTACTTGGCATTCTTGTACGCCTGCACGCCCTTGTTCAGATGATCGCGCGCCTGCAACTTGGCGCAACTGGTAGTGGCAAGGATTGCCAGAACAGCGGCAAAAATCACCAGAATCCTGTGAATTGTCTTCATTGCTTTATGAATCTCCTTGCGTCGGAGT
>JBEKOW010000006.1:0-40582 GCA_049521375.1 Terriglobales bacterium | reverse complement strand
GGCGCGGCGGGTTCCGCTGCGGATTGGCGAATTTGGTCCGCTCACCTACCAGAATGATGACGTGCTGCGCGCGCGGCTGGGAAAAGAGCGCTATGGAAAAATCAAGCTCATTAATAGCGATGCAACGCAAATGCTCAACGTCAAAGACCAGTCGGAACTCTATGCGTACGAAATCGTGAACTTCGTGAACGGCGAGCGGACGGTCGGCGAGATTCGTGACGCGGTGTCCGCCGAATACGGGCCGTTGCCCGTCAGCCTGGTCGCCGACTACCTGGAAGCGTGCGTGGAAGCCGGAGTCATAGAGTGGAAGTAACTCGTTGCGCATCGCACGGGGCTGGAATGGAGCCGTCGTTGAATCCCGCTGATAAAGATCGTAAAAAGAAGATCGTTGCAAAGGCAGCGCAATCGAACTAGAGTACGTCAAAGCAAGTCAGGTGTAGTGTCCTCGAAAGGATGCAGGATTGAAGATCTCGCAAAAGGGGCTTTACGCGCTGGAAGCGGTCATGACACTTGGCCAGCGCTACGGGACCGGGACGGTCAAGATTCGGGAGATTGCGATCGAGAACGATCTGCCGGAAAAATTTCTGGAGCTGATTCTGCTGGAGATGAAGAACGCGCGCATTGTGGAGAGCGTGCGCGGCGCCAAGGGTGGATACCAGTTGCGGCGGCCTCCGGACGAAATCCATTTGAGCGAAATTATTCGGCTGGTGGACGGCCCGCTGGCGCCTTTTGGCGATGCGGAACAACTGCGCAGCCTGATCGCCTCGGATGCAGAGCATCGCGCACTCTATGAAGTTTTTCTCAAGGTGCGCGATTCGGCCGCCAAGATTCTGGAGAGCACTACCGTCGCCGATTTGCTCAGCAAGGCTGCATCGCGCAAGAAAACAAAAGAGAGAAAGAAGAAGAAAGATGCAGCCCTTCTCGCTCTGGTTGACAAGAATCACGCGTAGCCAACACGCCGAAAGTCGACACCCGCGCTTGCAGAGCGCCACAGCGGCATAAGGCCGCTAAATCGAGCAGTTCAGGCCGGTACCTGTTCGTAGTCCTGATACGCGCCCTTGAAGTCGGTGATCTTGTGATCGCTCTCGAAGTGCCAGATCCTGGTGGCCACTTCGTCAATCAGATCTTCATCGTGGGTGACCAGCAACACAGTTCCCTGGTAGCGCTGCAATGAAATGTTGAGGGCGTTGATCGATTCCAGATCCAGGTGATTGGTAGGCTCGTCGAGCACGAGCACGTTCGGTTTTTGCAGCATCAGCTTGCAGAAGAGCAGGCGCGCGGCTTCGCCGCCGGAGAGGATATCGGTGCGCTTGTCGGCATCGTCGCGCGGAAACAGCATTTGCCCCAGCAAGCCGCGAATCTCCTCGGTCGATGCCGAGGGATCCCACTGATGCAGCCACTCGAGCACTTTGACGCCGGGCTCAATCAGCGCCTTGTGATCCTGCGCGAAGAAACCGACCGAGGCTTCGTGCCCCCATGTCACTTTTCCGCCGTCGATGAAAGGCCCGTCATAGCCGCTGGCGGCTTGGATCTCGGACTTTGAAACGGTTGGCGAACTGGCCAGCAGAGCCTGCAGCAGGGTGGTCTTGCCGGCGCCGTTTCGTCCCATCAGAGCGATCTTTTCACCGCGCAGCACACTGGCCGTAAACCCGGCAATCACCTTCACATCGCCGTAGGACTTCGCCACACCTTCAAGTTCCAGAATATGTTTTCCCGAAGGACGCTTCTGTTCAAACTTCAGATAGGGCCGCTGAATATTAGACTTCGCGAGCTCGGTGACTTGCAGGCGCTCCACTTCCTTGCGGCGCGATTGCACCTGGCTGGAACGCGTACCGGCGGCGAAGCGGGCGATGAATTCATTTAACTGCGCGATCTTCTTTTCGCGCTGGGCATTCTGACCTTCGACCTGCGAGCGGATCTGCGTCTTGGCTACTACCATGTCGTCATACGTGCCGGTATAAGTAATGATGGTCTGGTAGTCGATGTCGGCGATGTGCGTGCAGATGCCGTTCAGAAAGTGGCGGTCGTGCGAGATCACGATCAGCACACCCTCGTAGGCATTCAGGAAAGACTTCAGCCAGTGGATGG
This sequence comes from Terriglobales bacterium, assembly GCA_049521375.1. Lineage (GTDB taxonomy): Bacteria > Acidobacteriota > Terriglobia > Terriglobales > Acidobacteriaceae > Acidiflorens. Next base: position 38,494 of record JBEKOW010000006.1, on the reverse strand, counting down.
AATCGAGATCAAGATGGTTGGTCGGCTCGTCGAGCAGCAGAGCCTGGGGATGTCCGAATAAAGCCTGCGCCAGCAACACGCGCATCTTCTGTCCACCGGGCAGCTCGGCCATTTTTCGCTCGTGCATTTCGTCGGGAATGTCGAGACCTTGCAGCAGAATCGCCGCATCAGTCTCGGCGGTGTAGCCGTCTTCTTCGCCCACGATGCCTTCAAGTTCGCCGAGTTTCATGCCGTCGGCGTCAGTCATTTCAGATTTCGCGTAGATGAGTTCGCGCTCTTCGAGAGCAGCCCAGAGGCGGCGGTTGCCCATGATCACGGCGTCAATCACGCGATAGCGATCAAACGCGAATTGATCCTGGCTGAGAACGCCGAGTTTACGCGGGCGCACGACCGAACCTTTTTGCGGCTCCAGTTCGCCCGTCAGGAGCTTCATGAAGGTGGATTTGCCCGCTCCGTTGGGGCCGGTCAGGCCATAGCGCTTCCCCGGAACGAACCCGGTAGAAACTTCGTCGAACAGAATTTTGGCGCCGTAGCGCATTGAGACATTACTGACTGAAATCATGATGTTTTAAGGGAACTGCGGGAATCGATCCAAAAGGAGGAAACGCAGCTGCTGTTATTAGAATATCACGGTGGCGTGGCCGGGAAACGCGTTCCGTTAACCCCGCTAAACCTGTGGTCACCGTTTCGGGAGGCGCTGCTCAGGCCGGTGTGGCGCAGAACTGTTCAAATGCGGCTTTGAGATCCTCCGCAATCACTGGAGCCTCGCGGCGTTCGATCTGATGGCGCTCCATCATGTAGACCAGCTTGCCGTCGCGCAGAATCGCGATCGAAGGCGAGGAGGGCGCGTATCCAGTGAAGTAGGAACGGGCGCGCTCGGTGGCTTCTTTGTCCTGTCCCGCGAACACGCTCACGGTCGTGTTCGGAGTTTTGGAGTGCTGCAGGGCGAGCCTCACGGCGGGACGCATCCGACCGGCGGCGCATCCGCAGATGGAATTCACGATCACCATGGTCGTTCCCGGATGCCCGGTGAGAGCGTGATCGACATCGGCGGCGGTGTGCAGTTCCTGAACTCCGAGACGCGTTAGTTCCTCGCGCATCGGGATCACCATAATTTCTGGATACATGAATGCTCCTTTATTCTATGCTGCTACATCTTTGTCATCGCGAGCAAGGCGAGGTAGTGGAAACTCGCGGCAAACTGCAGATCCCTCGCTTCGCTCGGGATGACAAGCCTGGCACTTCACCATCGCGGGCGGACATGAGATGCTCAGTCCAATATAGAGTGAATTCGGGCCTATGACGATTCAGGAAAACGTTCCGCTGGCGCCGCTGACGACTTTACAAGTCGGAGGGCCGGCCCGCTACTTCGCCGTGGCCCGGCGCGAGGATGAAGTACGGGAGGGGGTCGAGTTCGCGAAGGCGCGGCAATTGCCACTTATTGTTCTTGGCGGAGGCAGCAACCTGATCGTGGCCGATTCCGGCTGGCCGGGACTGGTGCTGCGGGTGGCCATGGGTGGCATCACGAGCGAAAGCGCGCGCGACGCCGTGCTGTTTTCCGTGGGCGCGGGGCACGACTGGGACGACTTTGTGGCGCAGACCGTCGCGCAGAACTGCGCGGGAATCGAGTGCCTGAGCGGCATTCCGGGCAGCGTCGGCGGCACTCCGGTGCAGAACGTCGGCGCCTACGGGCAGCAGGTTTCCGACACGATCGAGTCGGTGCGCGCGCTCGACCGCAAACAGGATCGCGTCGTGGTTTTGCCCAACCCGGCATGCGGGTTCCGGTACCGTTCGAGCATCTTTAATCGGTCCGATGACAATCCGGCAGGCGAGCAGGGCGGCCAGGGGCGCTACATCATTCTGCGCGTCAACTACAGGCTGAAGCGCGGGGGCGCGCCGAACCTGAAGTATTCCGACTTGCAAAAGCATTTTGCTGAGACAGAGACCACGACCCCGCCGTCTCTCGCCGCCGTGCGCGAAGCCGTCCGCCAGATTCGGCGAGGCAAGGGCATGCTGATCGTGCCCGGAGACGAGGACTCGCGCAGCGCAGGATCCTTCTTCAAGAACCCAGTGCTCAGCGAAGCGCAGTTTGAGGAACTTGCGGCGCGCGCTCGCTCGAAAGGGCTCGAGATCCCCTGCTACCCTGCGCTCGAGGCGCAGCGCAAGGTTTCGGCTGCCTGGCTGGTCGAGCATTCCGGTTTCGGCAAAGGATTCCGGCTGGGCCGCGCCGGCATCTCCAGCAAGCACGCGCTCGCGCTGGTCAATGAGGGAGATGCGAGCGCCAGCGACATCATCCAACTCAAAGATGCCATTCAGCAGGGCGTTCAACGCGAATGGGAGATTTCACTTGCGCCCGAACCTGTGTTCGTGGGGTTTTGAAGCGAACTCTGCGGGCTCCATCCTTTCAATCTTCTTCAACCGGCGCACGACGCGCCATCGAAACTGCCACTCGCAGAAGGACGATCCCGGAAAACAGAATGAGGGGCGCGCTGTAGACGCCCGGCATGAACCGTCTGTAATAGATCGAAGACCCGAGGTGGGCCAGCGCGTTGGCGATTCCACCGACCGCGGCAACAGGAATTGCCAGCCGCCTCATCGACTTCGAGCCACGAAACGCCAACGGCGTCAGCGCCAGCCAGAGCGTGAGCACGCATAGCAGGCTGGCAATAAATGTCTGCAACGTTAAGGTTGGAATCGGAAGAAGAAGCGCGCGTCGAATGGCAAGCGCGTTCGGGTTATAGACGGACAGGAAATCGTTTCCGGCTTCGTCCAGAACATGCAGGGCCAGAGTGTAGCCAAAGAAGAGCCAGCAGATGCCAAAGCGCCGGTTGGAATCGCCGAGGTTCATCGACCCTCCACCGAATCGAACTGACCGTTATAGCACCAGAGACTTGGCTTTCTCGAAAATCTTCACGAACATCGCCCGCGTCAGCTTGCCTGTATTCGTGTTCTGGTTGGAGGGATGGTACGACGCCAGCAACGTCACCTCGTTCGGCATCGCGTAACAGGCTCCGTGGGCGAACACATAGGGCGCCTTGCTGGCGATTATGCCTCGACGCTTCAGGTAACCCAGGTACGCGTCGAACCCAATCTTTCCCAATGCGACGATCACGCGCAGACGCTTCAGACCCTGCAACTCGCGCTCGAGGTAAGGCGCGCAGTTGGCTAACTCCTGCGGCAGCGGTTTGTTGTCGGGCGGTGCGCAGCGGGCTGCGGCCGTGATATAGAGGTTGGTCAGAACCAGGCCATCGCCGCAAGCCGTGGCCGTGGGTTGGTTGGCAAATCCGGTTTCGTGGAGCACCGGATACATGAAGTTGCCGGAGGAATCTCCGGTAAATGGGCGGCCGGTGCGGTTGGAACCGTGGGCGCCCGGAGCCAGGCCTAACACTAGAACCGCGGCATTCGGATCGCCGAACCCCGGGACCGGCTTACCCCAGTACTCACAATCGCGATAAGCGCGCCGCTTCTCGCGCGCGATCCGTTCGCGATATTCGACGAGTCGCGGACAACGGGTACAGGCGACGACTTCCGCGTTCAGGACTTTGAGCCAGTTGGGGGCAGACATGAACTTCATTGTATAAACGGGGAAAGATAAGCCAGCCGTATAGGTCTCGAACTCTCAATACCAGTCTGACATAATCCTTCGCGGTGGTGGCTAAGGCCGGTCCTGCGCTGCGTGGTAAATCCGCAAGACTTCGATGCTTTGCTCTTTAACCCGGTACACGGCGATATAGGGCATGGGAGGAAACAACAACTCTCGCGTTCCGTCCTCGCGACAGACGCGGCCACGGAGCGGTGATTCCTTCAGTGACCGAATCGCCTCCTACAGTTTGCGCATGGTCGGCTGACGGTAGAGGGGATGACGCTCTTTAAGGTAATTGTTGATGTGCTCAAGGTCTGATGCAGCGGCGGCCGTCCAGAGGATGCGCATCTACGAACGAAGCATTTGCTCCAGACGGGCGTTCATCTCTTCCTCTTCAATCAACTCACCCCGATCGGCCTGCGCGACGCCTTCGCGCACTGCGGCCCGGAAGCGGGCGTCCTCCTGGATCAGGCGTAACGCGGCATCCTCCACTAATCGCTCCGCGTCGATTCCCGTGTTTATGGCGATTTGCGAAAGCTGCGCTTCCTGTTCGGGCGTGAAGTGAACTTCCATCGCATCAGGCTACGACAAAGCCCTCATGGATGCAACGCTTATCGCTCTGCTTAGGCGTTCTTTGTATCTATCCTCTACCCGTTACTTTGGTGGGTAGGAAACTCCTCTCCCCGGTTTGACGTTGCTCTCGGCTAGTCTTTACACTCAGGTGTGCGGCATAGGGAGTTTCAATTGAAGCCGTTCTGGCTTCGCCGCTAAGCCGCCGTGCCACCTGGAAAGGTAATTGTGAGCCCCACAGAAGCCAAAGAGAGCACCAAGCGCGAGATTGAGATCGAGATTCCAGCCGAAGAAGTTGGCCGGCAGACGGAAACTCTGATCCAGAAGTATCAGAAGATGGCCCACATTCCCGGGTTCCGGCGAGGCCATGTTCCGGCGTCTATTATCCGCCAGCGCTTCTCCGAGGAAATCAAAACTGACGTCGTCGATGCCCTTATTCCGCGTTTCTTCCGGCAGGAGGCGGAGCGGCTCGGCATTCATCCGGTATCGCAGCCGCGGGTTACCGATCTCCACCTGCACGATGGCGAGCCGATGCGTTTCAAGGCGGCGTTTGAAGTTCTCCCCGAGATCAAGCTGGAGGGCTACAAGGAGTTGCGCGCCGAGCGGCCGGAGATCGCCGTTTCCGAAGAAGATGTCGAGCGCGCGTTGAGCGACCTGCGCGAGCAACATGCCAGCTTTAACCCGATCGAGGGCCGTTCGCTCGCCGATGGAGATTTCGCCCAGGTTGCACTCGATGGCACTCCCAAGAATGCCGAGAGCAAGGGTGTCGCGGATAAAAAGACCGACGAAGGCCAGCCCGTTCACATGGACGAGGTACTGGTCGAGATCGCGGGCAAGAACACCATGCCCGAGTTCACCGAGCACCTGAGGGGAACCAATGTCGGCGACGAACGTACCTTTGACGTGAATTATCCCGAAGACGCACAGGACAAGCGGCTGGCGGGCAAGACTTTTACTTATACCGTCAAGGTGAACGCTCTCAAGCAGAAGAGCCTGCCCGAGTTGAACGAGGAGTTCGTCAAGCAGTTCGGCGAATTCGCCACCGTCGACGATCTTCGCAAACGCATTCGAGAGCAGATGGAAGCCGAACGCAAGCACGAGGCGGAGCACGCCGCCAAGGACAAACTGGTGGCGGAGCTGATACAGCGCAATGATTTCGAGGTCCCCGAGTCGCTGATCGAACAACAGGTCGATCTCCGGCTGGAGCGCGGGCTGCGCGCCCTGGCCGCTCAGGGGCTATCCGCTGAGCAGATGAAGAAAATGGATCTGAATCGGCTGCGGGCAGGTCAACGCGAGCAGGCAATTCATGATGTAAAGGCCGCACTGCTGCTGGAAAAAGTAGCGGAGCTGGAAAATGTGCAGGCCAGCGATGACGACGTGAACATGGAAGTCGATTCACTCGCCAAACAGACCAAACAGACTTCGGAAGCGATACGCGCTCGTTTGACACGGGATGGGGGCCTCGATAGAATCCGGACAAGAATCCGCAACGAGAAGACCCTCGAATTTCTGTATCAGCAGTCCGCGTAGTTAATCACTTAATGATGCGGACCATTTCGATCCTCCCCCGATTGCGTCAAGCATATTCAGGGCAGGAGTGTGGAGGGTGAGCTTGAACGATCCAAAAATGATGCTGGTTCCAATGGTCATTGAGCAGACCGGGCGGGGCGAACGCGCCTATGACATTTATTCCCGCTTGCTTCGCGATAATATTATTTTCATTGGGACGCCAATCGATGACAACGTCGCCAACCTGGCCATCGCCCAGATGCTGTTTCTGGCGCAGGAAGACCCGGAAAAAGACATCCAGCTGTATATCAACTCGCCGGGCGGCTCCATTACGGCGGGTATGGCAATTTACGACACAATGCAGTATGTAAGAAACGATGTGACCACGATCTGTATTGGGCAAGCGGCGTCGATGGCGGCCCTGCTACTGTCCGCCGGCGAGCCGAAAAAGAGGCTGGCGCTGCCCAATTCGCGCATCCTGATCCATCAGCCCTCCATGGGCGGACTTTCCGGGCAGGCGACCGATATTGACATCCATGCCCGCGAGATTCTGCGCATGCGGGAGATTACTAATCAGTTACTAGCCAAGCATTCCGGCCAAAAGCTGGATAAAGTGGAAAAAGACGTCGAGCGCGATTTCATCATGAATTCGCAGCAGGCCAAAGAGTATGGAATTATTGACGATATTATCTACATGACGGGAGCGCCGGGTCCGCGCGAAGGTCAATAGGTAGAAGTCCTCAGGGTGGTGGGAAAGATCAAAGTAAGGAGTGTAGCCCCGTGAAAACCAGATCGGGCTCGGAAGAGATACTGCGCTGTTCGTTCTGCCATAAGTCACAGGACGCAGTGGCGAAACTGATCTCCTCTCCCAGCGACTACCCCCGGGCGTATATCTGCGACGAATGCGTTGCGGTGTGCAACTCGATCCTCGAGGACGATCGCACTGCGACACCGGCCGCAGCCGTTCCCAACCAGTTACCCAAGCCGCAGGACGTCAAGACCTTCCTGGATGAGTACGTCATCGGCCAGGAACAGACCAAGAAGAAGCTGGCCGTCGCCGTCTATAACCACTACAAGCGGATCTACATGAACCGCCAGCGTCCCAGCGACGGGGTCGAACTCACCAAATCCAACATTCTGCTGATCGGGCCGACCGGAACCGGCAAGACACTGCTCGCCCAAACCCTCGCCCGGATGCTGGATGTGCCCTTCGCCATCGTGGACGCGACCACGCTTACCGAAGCGGGCTACGTCGGCGAAGACGTCGAAAACATCATCCTGAAGCTGCTCCAGTCCGCGGAAGGGGATGTGAGTCGAACGCAGACCGGCATCATCTATATAGATGAGATTGACAAGATTGGCCGCAAGGACGAGAACCCGTCCATTACGCGCGACGTTTCCGGGGAGGGTGTACAGCAGGCTCTCCTGAAGATTCTCGAAGGTACGATCGCCAACGTTCCACCTCAGGGCGGGCGCAAGCATCCCCACCAGGAGTTCACGCCGGTCGATACGACCAATATTCTGTTCATCTGCGGCGGGGCCTTCGTAGGTCTGGAAAAAATCATTGCGCGCCGGGTGGGCAAAAAAGCGCTGGGCTTCCGTACCGGAGGCGAAAGCGACGAAGAGGCGACCGCGACATCGGGCAAGCACAATTTTGAACTGGTGTCGGAAGCGCAGCCGGAGGACCTGATCAAGTTTGGACTGATCCCCGAGTTTGTCGGCCGTTTGCCCGTGATGGGCGTACTGCAGAGTCTGGATGAAAACGCGCTGGTGGAAATTCTGACGCGACCCAAAAATGCCATCGTCAAGCAATACCAGCGTCTGTTCGAATTCGAAAATGTGCGGCTGAAGTTCAGCGATGACGCCAACCGCGCGATCGCGCGCCAGGCTATGGTTCGCAAAGTGGGCGCTCGCGGCTTGCGCATGATTCTGGAAGAACTGATGCTGGAACTGATGTACAGCTTGCCAAGCCAGAAGAAAGTCAAGGAATTTGAAGTCACGCGCGAGATGGTGGAAAAGCGGAACGTTTCGCTCGCGATGATCGAAAAGGCAGCGAGTTAGAACCAGTCGCTTGTCGCTAGTCGCTGGTCGTTCGCGAACGGAAATGCCGAACGATTTTGGGAGACACCACAAGCGACGAACGACCGGCGACTGAAGACCTAATTGAGACCAGAGACGGGAGACAGAGTTGTCCAATCCCAGGGAAAAATTCGAGAGCCGGAAGCTGCCGATGATGCCGATTCGGGACGTGGTCATCTTCCCTTACATGATGACTCCGTTCGTGGTGGGCCGCGAATCCAGCGTGCACGCGCTCGAGGAAGCCCTGGCTGCCGACAAAAAGATTTTTCTCGCCACCCAGCACGATGCGTCGATCGACGAACCCAAGCCACAGGACATTTTTCAGGTAGGGACGATTGTCAACATTGTGCAGAGCCTGAAGCTGCCCGACGGCAACATCAAGGTTCTGGTCGAGGGCATTGAGCGCGGCAAGATTCTCCAGGTGACCGAAACGGAAGGCTTCCTGCAGGCGACTGTGCGCGTGGCGCGCTATGCCACCGAAACGACGCCCCAGATCGAAGCCGGCATGCAGCGCGTCACTTCGCTTTTCGAACAGTACGTCAAGCTCTGCCAGTCGCTGAACTACGAAACCATGATTGCGGCCGTGCGCATGGAAGATCCGGCCAAGCTCACGGATACAATCGCCGCCAACCTGCAATTGTCGATCGAAGAAAAGCAGGGCCTGCTCGAGATTTTCGATCCCGCCGAGCGTTTGAGCCGCATCGGCGACGTTCTCGACGTCGAGATCGAAAAGCTCAACATGGACCGCACCATCCAGTCGCGCGTGAAGCGGCAGATGGAGAAGGCGCAAAAAGAGTATTACCTGAACGAGAAGATCAAGGCCATCCAGAAGGAACTGGGCCGCGGCGAGAAGAGCGAATTCGACGAGCTGAAAAAGAAGATCGAAGCCGCGGGCATGCCCAAGGAAGTGCGCGACAAGGCGATCCAGGAACTCAAGAAACTGGAAGCGATGCCGCCGATGTCGGCCGAATCCACAGTCTCTCGCAACTACCTCGACTGGCTGCTGGCGGTGCCGTGGAAGAAGCGATCGAAGGAAATCCGCAACATCTCGCGCGCGGAAAAAGTTCTCAACGAAGATCATTACGGGCTGGAGAAAATCAAGGAGCGCATCCTCGAATTCCTCGCCGTCCGCCAGTTGGTGAAAAATCCCAAGGGCTCGATCCTCTGTTTCGTCGGGCCTCCGGGCGTGGGCAAAACTTCGCTGGGCATGTCGATTGCCAAGGCCACGGGCCGGAAGTTTGTCCGCATGTCGCTGGGCGGCGTGCGGGATGAAGCCGAAATCCGTGGACATCGCCGCACCTACATCGGCGCCCTTCCCGGCCAGATCATCCAGATGATGAAAAAGGCCGGCACGAAAAATCCTGTTTTCATGCTCGACGAAGTCGACAAGATGTCGATGGATTTCCGCGGCGATCCCTCGGCAGCCCTGCTTGAAGTGCTCGATCCGGAGCAGAACTTCATGTTCGTCGATCACTACCTCGACGTCGAGTACGACTTATCGCAGGTCTTTTTCGTGGCCACCGCCAACGTGATGCACACCATCCCGCCTGCCTTGCAGGACCGCATGGAAGTGCTCCGGCTGCATGGCTATACCGAACTGGAAAAAGTCGAGATCGCCAAGCAGTTTCTGGTGAAGAAGCAGATGCTGCAGGCCGGGCTGGTGGAAAAGAATGTCCAGTTTTCCGACGACGCCATCAGGCAGATCATTCGCGGCTACACGCGCGAAGCGGGCGTCCGCAACCTGGAGCGCGAGATCGGCAACGTGTGCCGCAAGGTTGCACGCAAGGTGGTAAAAGAAGGTGCCGACTACGCGGTCGCCATCGATCCCGAAAAGATCGAGGAACTCCTGGGTGTGCAGAAATTCCGCGACACGCTCGCGCACGAAAAGAGCGAGGTCGGCCTGGTCACAGGTCTTGCCTGGACGGAAGTGGGCGGCTCCATCCTGAGCACAGAAGCCAGCGTAGTCGATGGTAAAGGCAAACTTACGTTGACTGGCAAACTGGGCGACGTGATGCAGGAATCGGCGCAGGCCGCCATGTCCTACATCCGATCTCGCGCCGCGCGTCTTGGCCTGCCCCGTGACTTCTACCGCACACTCGACATTCACGTACACGTGCCGGAAGGCGCGATCCCGAAAGATGGCCCCTCGGCGGGCATCACCATCGCGACTGCACTGGCCAGCGCCCTGAGCCGGATTCCGGTGCGCCGCGACATCGCCATGACCGGAGAGATTACTCTTCGCGGCAAGGTTCTGCCGATTGGCGGCCTGAAAGAAAAACTTCTGGCAGCCCATCGCGCCGGACTCTTCGAGGCGATTCTTCCCAAGGAAAATGAAAAAGACCTGGCGGAAGTCCCGGAAAATCTGCGCAACGCCATGAAGCTGCATCTGGTCGACAACATGGACCAGGTTCTGGCCATCGCGCTGGAGGGCCCGCTTCCCCAGATCACGGAGTCCGACGCGGCCACCATGGCACCCATCGCCACGCCGCCTGCCGCGGATATTCCGGCGGCCAGGCAGTAAAGCCTCCTGTTGCGGACACTTTGTCCGCGGCTACTGCCGCGGCTTTTCACGCCTGCGCTAGCGCGATAAAATATCGGTCATGGAGCCGGATTCCCCTGGCCGATCCAGCCTCAGTTTGAAAGGGTCATCTGGCCTGATCGTCGCCGTCGCTGTTATCGCCATCCTGCTGATTGCCGTCCCCGGCTACCGCCTGTTTTTCCTGATCAGCGTGCTGATCGGCTTGGCTATCGCTAGCGTCCTCGCCCTCTGGTACAGGCTCCGCCCGATCAAAGAGGAAGACTTAGAGCAGCCGAAGCGACCGCTTGGGCTCTAGCGAATTTATTTCCTCCAGCGCTTGCCATACGCCTCCCAAACGCAGCAAACTGGTCCATGCGGATTCTTTCGCGATACATGTTGTCGGCGGGCGACGTGGCGCACTTCCCTGCCCCGAGCCTGCCGGAAATCGCGTTTCTCGGGCGCTCCAATGTAGGCAAATCCAGCGTCATCAATTCTCTGGTCGACAAGAAACTCGCTCGCACCAGCAACACGCCGGGGCGGACGCGCGCCATCAATTTCTACGAAATCCGCCGCGCAGGACAGCCCAAACCGGAGTTCCTGTTCACCGACCTGCCCGGTTATGGCTACGCGAAAATTTCGCGTGAAATTTCGCAGGATTGGGCGCTCTTCGTCGATCCCTACCTGCAGGAACGAGCGACGCTGGCTTTCTGTTTCGCGCTCGTCGATGCCAATATCCCGGCGCAGGAGAGCGACCGCCAGTTGCTGGAGTTTCTGTCATCGCGAGGCAGACCGCATGCTGTCATCGCGACCAAATGCGACCGCATGTCCGGCAACGACCTGACGCGGGCGCTCCGGAACCTTGGCGAGGAATATCCGGGTGTAACGATCCTGCCATTTTCCTCAAAAACGGGGATTGGCAAAGAAGCCCTCTGGGCACAGATTCGCACGGCGGTTGAGAACTTTCTCGTATCTAGAAACCCCCGTGTTGATTTGCCGCTTCAAGGCGAGGTTGGATAGGCCGGTCCCGCCAGTTACCCCGGTTACCGCCCTCCCGCACCGGGCTTACGCTCATTCCGTTATGATTGAGGGGCATGGCCAAATATCTGGTAACGGGCGCCGCTGGTTTCATCGGGTCGTCTCTCGTCCGCGCACTGCTGGAGCGGGGCGAGCAGGTCCGGGGCGTCGATAACTTTTCTACCGGTCGGCGCGAGAACCTGACCGAAATCCTCCACAGAATGGACTTTCGCGAGACCGACATCCTCGACCTCGATGCCATGCACAAAGCCTGTGAGGGCGTGGATTACGTGCTCCACCAGGCGGCCATCCCCTCGGTGCCGAAGTCGGTTCTGGACCCGGTAGGCAGCAACCAGGCCAACGTCGACGGGACGCTGAATGTTCTCGTCGCCGCCCGCGACGCCAAGGTAAAGCGAGTGGTCTATGCCGCCTCGTCTTCGGTATATGGCGACAAGCCGACGCTTCCGAAACACGAAGGTATGAATCCCGACCCGATTTCCCCGTACGCGGTCGCCAAACTCGCGAGCGAGTTTTACATGGTGTCGTTCTACCGGTGTTACGGGCTACAGACTGTGTGCTTGCGCTACTTCAATATATTCGGTCCACGGCAGGATCCGTCTTCTCCCTACTCCGGAGTGCTTGCCAAGTTCAGCATGCAGATGCTGCGGGGGGAGCAGCCCACAATTTTTGGGGATGGAGAGACGAGCCGCGACTTCACGTTTATCGACAATGCCGTCTCCGCCAACCTGCTGGCCTGCACGGCACCTGCACAGGAGTGTGCCGGCCGCGTTTTCAACTGCGCCACCGGCCGCCGCGTAACGCTGAATGAAACGTTCGAAGCCATGAAAAAACTGACCGGCTTCACGGGAACGGTCAAATACGCTCCCGAGCGCAGTGGGGACATCAAACATTCGCTCGCCGATATTTCGCTGGCGCAAAAGCACCTGGGATACAAGGTGCTGGTGAATTTTGAGGATGGACTGCGACGCACGGTGGAGTGGTACAAGAGCCAGGCAAAAGCGGTGGGAGCCAGATAACGGAAACGTCGGGCATGGGCCCCGGGGGGGCCGGAGAACGGGAGCGCGAGGTCGTTCGAGTGAGCAATAGCCGACCGGCAACTGTCAACTAGACAATATTTGCTCTTCGATGCTTGCTTCGAGGATTCTTGGCGGGATGATCCGGGGTGCAACGATTTCCGAGCCGATGACATCGTTTCGGGAAGAGGCGAGACGCGGCAGGGAATGCGAATGCGGGGGGTGAGTCCGCTTCCATGCGATCAATTCCGCCAAGTCATAGCGGGAAGGCCCATAGGAGCAAAAATGCTCCTCGTCGAATAACCTCTTAACGCCGCACTCCAGACAGACCTGGTAGGAGTGACCCTGCATGCAGACTGGCCAGCTCATGCGCGGGTGCCAGCAGCCCCGAAAGGCCAGCACGGCGAGTCCAGCCAGACTAGTTGCAACCAGTCCAAATGGCCCTAACCACCTGATTTTGCCGCATTTCGAGGTGTCTTCCACCGATTTTATCCGGTTCTCTTCGTCCGACATCGCCGCCTCCCACCTTGCCTCTTAGAGTAGGACGAATTGCATCCCAAGGCAAACCATGAAGGTACGTAGGAGAAGTTAGAATTCGAGGCTATGTCCTTGAATATCCAACATCTGCGAGCGGAGGCGCATCGGGACGTGTACTGCCGAACATTGCGAGGACATCCGGAACACGACTAGGCTGGAGAGTGGTGCGGTGCGCGAGGGCAGGGGAAAGTGTGCGCGCAACCGAAAGGAACACCACGATTGCGTTCGACTTGCCTTGGAAGCGGCTGATGAACAACAATTCTGTACCAACGCTACGGTGTATGGGCTGGGGACGAATATCCAGAAAACTACACTGCCAATAGGTAGTCAAGATAGGATAAACACTGGATTTTGGGCGGCAATCGCCCCATCATGAGCGACCCTTCAAATCACGTGAGCAGGAAAACGGGTTTCGGCGTTGCCGGGCCTCCGCTCGCAGAGGGCAATCGCGTACTTGAATCCATCGGCCGTCAGGAGAGCTTGCGTTCGCTTTTGGCTTTCTCCGATCTTCACGAACAAATTCATAAGGGGCATCCAAACGGCGGGGCAATCGCGGATTTCGACCTATTTCAGACTGAGCTCTTCGTTCTCGATGAAGTGCTGCAACTGGTCTGCAACCGCGCGCAAGCGCTCACCCATGCCGACGCCGTCATTATCGCGCTTGCGGACGGATCGCTGCCCACAGCTTCCGGCGACGGATCGCTTGCTGAAATCTCGAAGTTCGTGTGCCGCGCTGCTGCCGGCCCGTTGTCAATTGCGCCCGGCTTTCGTTTGGGCCCTGAGTCACAACTTCTTCGCGAATGTTTGGGCTTAGGAAGGATTCTTCACTGCGGAGATACAGCCAACGACTCGCGTGCCGAGTTTGACCTCACCCGCCGGGTGGGAGCCCTATCCACGGTGCTCGTTCCCTTACGGGGACGGCGTGATCGCCTGGGGGTACTGCAGGCTTTTTCGAGAGAGCCGGGGGCATTCACGGTTCAGCACATCCGCAACCTCGATCTTTTTACGGAACTGGTTCTGGCGGCGCTCCGGCCAGCGGATCAAGATCGCCGCTTCCACTGGCTCTCGGACGTGGCTGGGGATATCTTACAGGCTAAGCCAGCCGCGCCCTTGGCGCTGCGTACTGCCACGAAGGAAATCTCCCAAACCGACAGCGCCGGGATCGACTGTGAAGCAAGGGGAACGGAAGAACTCGGTAGTCAGACCCTCAGGACTGGCGCAATCGAGACTGAAGTCACTGCGGCACGCGCGGGAGGCGACGCATCGCCGGCGGTATTATCTGCTGCCGGCGCTAACGATCTTCAGCTTCCAACTCCGCCCGCGAATCTTCCCACTCCGAAATACTCCGAGCCCAAAGTTCCGGAATTCGCGCTCATCGCGTCCCCGCGTAGGAGTCTTTCATTCGCTATCAGTTCGCGCCCAGGACTGAGCGTTGTCCTGGGTCTGATGGCCGTCGCGGCACTTTTCTCGGCGGGCGTCTGGTGGGGCATGCGGGTTCACGCAAAGGATTCCGGTAGCAAGGCAACCGCATCTAAGACGCCCGGAAGCAGGCCGGAGCAAAGTAAAGTAGCGTTGGCGTCGCCGGCGAACTCATCCGACCCGGACAATCTTATGGATCCCACGCCACCGGCACAGCCGGCAGCTCTGGTGGCGTTGCCGGAAGACGAACTGGCAGCGCTCCCGAAAGTTACCGCCGTGCGTCACTGGTCGTCATCGGCCGGAACGACCGTAGTAATCGATATGCAGGACCAAGTGCCCTACGAAGTGCATCGGCTGGTTTCACCGGCAAGAATATATTTTGACCTGCACGATACCGTTCTCCCGCACGAACTGGCGGGCAAAACAATGGACGTGGGCGATGAGGCGCTCGCGAAAGTGCGGGTGGGGCAGCCGGTCGCCGGAGTAACGCGAGTGGTTCTCGATACCGCGGACGGATCGAATTTTTCAGTCAGTATGGAGACAAACCCCTACCGTCTGGTGGTCGAACTGCGAGGCACTACGAAATCAGCCGCGCTGAACACGCCGATGTCCGCGGCCCCAAAATCCGCTCCCTTGGCGGCGCTGACGGGCTCGACCTCAGTCCCGCCCCTGCCTGTCAAGACCGGCAAGTTCCGCATCGTTCTCGACGCCGGGCATGGGGGCTGGGACCTGGGCACAGTGGGACGCCAGGGATTGCTGGAGAAGGATCTGGTTCTCGATGTTACGCAGCGTCTGCGTAAATTATTGCAGACCCGGCTTGGATCCGAGGTTATGCTTACGCGCAGTGACGACCAGTACCTGCCGCTTGATCAGCGCGCGGATTTCGCCAACCAGGCGCAGGCCGATCTGTTCGTCTCCGTTCACGCCAATTACAGCAGTTCGGCGACCGCGCGCGGCGTGGAAACCTACTATACGAATTTTTTTGCCGCTCCGGGATCCAAGGAACTGGAGAAACACGTGGATGGCACCGCGGCGCAAGTAACTCCGGTCTCGCTCTCCGCGGGGGCTCTGCACGACAAGATTGAAGAGTCGCGGCGTCTGGCGACCAGTGTACAGCGCTCTCTTTACGCCACACTCGCGGCAAAGAGTCCTGACATCCGCGATCGCGGTATCAAGGATTCAGCCTTCGCGGTTCTTACCGGAACCACGATGCCCGCGATCCTGACCGAGATTTCATTCGTTAGTAGTCCGGCGGACGAGCACAACCTGCAGAGTGAGAACTATCGCCAGCAAATCGCCGAAGCGCTTTATAAGGGGATCGCCCGCTATCAGGAATCTTCCCCGCGGGCGAAGGTGGCCCAATTGCAATCTGGCACGACGGCCCGGTAGCCTCTGAGGAAAATCGACTATTAGTTCGTATTTTTCACGCCTCCATATTTTTCCAGCCATTTCAGTTCTTCCCGCACCTTGATCTTTCCATGCCATGGATTCTTTTCGAGATCATGGCCTTCGCCTGGAAAAAGCAGCAGGTTGCTGGGGATGTTCAAGTGGTGCAGCGCGTGATCAAGGAGATAATTCTCAAGCGGTGGAACCCTAATATCATCTGCGCCCGAAACCATGTGTGTTGGAGTGCGAACTTTGTCGACATAGAAAATTGCGGCCTCGGTGTTGTATCGCTCCGGCTTCTCCCAGGGCGCTCCGCCCAGATAGAACGCGTCGTCCACGGTCGAGTCGTCGTTGCCCCAGTCGGCTACGTTCTCCACGCCGCCAGCGCCCGTGACCGCGGCCTTGAAACGCGTAGTCTGCGTAATCAGCCAATTTGTCATGTAACCGCCGTAGCTGTAACCGCCCACGGCCAGCAGGCTTTGATCGGCAATCCCGTCCTTCACGAGCGCATCCACGCCCGAGAGAATATCGCGGCCGGGGACAGAAAATGGGTGGGGAGCGACGTCGAGCGCGAACTTATCGCCATAGCCCGTCGACCCGCGATAGTTTGGCTCGAATACCAGCCAGCCCTGCGTAGCCGCCATGCGGTCCCACTGGTACCAGTCGGCTTCGAAGTGGTTGCCGTCGGCGTCTTGCGGACCACCGTGAATCAACACAAACATCGGCAGGTTTTTTGCCTCAAACTTTCCCGGAGGATACATCAGCATTCCTTCGATTGGCGTCCCGTCGGCGGATGTCCAGCGATAGGGCTTCGCTTTCGGAAGGTCGCGCTCCGTGAACATCTTGTTGAATGCGGTAATCGGCCGCGCCGTGGCCAATTTGTCGGGCCCGTTCGCTATGTAAATTTCCGTCGGACGCTCGATCGCCGAGTACGTAAACGCAATGCGCCTCGAAGAGAGCTGCGAATTCGACGAAGACGAGGGCGACGACAGCGCGGGATTTCCATACGTCCCCGCCCAGCCCTCGTGCTTTACGATCGCGGACTTCGGACTCGCCTGCGAATAAAGTTGCACTTCCGTTCCGATTCGGCAGGCGCACAGCACCGACCCATCCGGCAGGGACGTGTAATGCACGACCTCGCCCGGAAAGTCCGCGAACCAGCGCTCCACGGCCCCGTTGTCGGCGTCCACCCAGTACAGGCGAGGCTGGGCATCTTCATATTTCCGTTCCAGCGATCCCTCGTTGATCTGGAAAACGATGTGGCGATTGTCCTGCGCCCATTCCAAATGCAATTCGACGGCTTCATTGTGCGTCAGCCGGCGAGGAATCGCCTCCGCCGCGCCCTGCTTCGAATCAAAATTCACGATATAGAGTTCGACGTCTTCCATATTTTCCTGGCGCTGCGATACCGAGTTGGTCAGGAAGGCCATGCGTTTACCGTCGGGCGCGACGCTGATTTCACTCACGCGCAGCGTCGTATGGGCGACGGCCACCGCGCCCGGCGTGCCGGCTGCGTCTTTTTCGTCGTCGCTCGATTCTCGCGATGCGACCGCGGCATGGCCGGCCAGCGCCTGATCGAGATGAATCTGGAAAATTACGTCGCCACGCTCATCGCCCCGATAACGGACGACGTCTTTCCAATCCTTTTTATGATCGTCGGTCTGTTGCTTCGACCACGGCTCGCGCGTCGCAAAGTAGATCGTCTTCGAGTCGGGCGACCAGCCAAACGCATGCACTTCCTCGCTGCCGGAGGTAATGGCAAAGGCTTCGCCGCCATTGGGAGAAATCAGGTAAAGCTGGGTGACATCTTTTTCGGAGTCGTCTTTATCGTCGCCCCCCGCCGCGTCTTTGCCCTCGGTAACTTTTCGCTCCGAGAGAAATGCGATCCACTTTGAATCGGGCGACCACTGCGGCGAACTGTCGTGTCCAGATTGCGTCAGTTGCATCGGGCCGCCGGAGGGTTCGGCCGTTCGGTACAGCCAGAGTTCCTTGCGGAAAATCTGCTGCTCCCAGTCGGCGCGCGAGGTTTCGATGACAACCGAGTTCCCATCCGGCGAAAACCTAAGATCCGGAAAATCCACCGAGTTGAAGAACTCGTCGAGCGTGAGTTTTGGCTTCGCGGCCTGTGCCAGCAGCGCGGAAGAGAGGAAATATATCAGCGAAGCAACCACACAGAATTGGCGCAAGGAAGTTTTCAAGAACGAATCCCCAAAGATGGAATGTACAAAGTGAAACGTTGCAAACGAGCACCGGACGCGTTTCTCCCTCGGCCGTGCTTTACTAAAACTTCATACTGTCTACCGTCTCCACATCATCTTTCAACCCAAGGTATTCCCAGCGTTGCAACACAATGGGAACGTTGCCATTGAGCCATAGAAAATCGTGGAACGCCTGCAAATCGAACTTCTCCGCCTGTTGCCGGCGAGCCTCGGCAAGAAAGCGCATGATCTGCGTTTTTCCGATCTGGTAAGAGATTGCCTGACCGGGCGAGGACGCGAACATCTTTGCTTCACCGCGCGCAGTCTGCGAATCCATCGGCACCGTCTTCGCCAGGTACTCCGCAGCCTGCGCAATCGTAAATTCGCCCAGGGCCAGCTTCACGTCAACCTCCACGCGCAGCGCGCGCAGGCGCACCATGTTGTCGATGATCTCGCGCGATCGCGGACTGTTGTCGAACAGCCCAGCTTCGAGCAGCATCTCCTCCGAGTAAAAGCCAATGCCCTCGTTCGCGCCGGAATCGTAGTAGTGACGCCGGATCGGATCGGGATGGGCCCACGATAACGAAAGCTGAAAATAATGCCCGGGCACGCCTTCATGCACGATGCCGGTGCGCGGGTCCTTCGCGTCCGCCAGCGCAAAATATCCAAGGCGGGGGCTGGGCGGGTCGATATAGCGGACACCATTTTCTTTCAGACGGCTCACCGAAGTGAAATCGTCGGCCTCCCAAACGCCCTCGAGAGGCTTAATGAAATCGGGCATGGGCCGCCACGTATAGTGCTGCACCCACGCCGGCACGCTCAGAATTTTCTTCTCCACCAGATACTTTCGCACCGCCTCTTCATCGCGTCGCTCGCGCTCGATCTCTTCGTCAATCGATGCCGGCAACGGCAACTCGGCATCGCTCATGTGGTTATGCTCTTCGTACGTTTGAAATGAAACGGAGCGCGCCCACTCCTGGCGGCCAATCTCCAGGAGTTGCTCCGGCGAGTACGGCAGAAGCGCAACATTCCTGAGGAAGTACCGGTAGCCGCGCTCCCCGATCGCCGATTGGGGCGACATCGAATCGAGTTTGCCCGCCAGCCATTGCCGGTAGTCTTCTAAAGCTCGGATCGCGGCATCGGCGGCCGCATCAATTTGCATTTGCGAGTCGGGATCGACCAGCGGCTTCAGCGCATGAACCGACGCAAGCAGGCGGGCACGCACACCGCCCAACTGGTCGAGCGCGAGATCCGCGAAGGGCCGCACCGGCTCCGTCAGATTGCCGCGTGCTCCGCTCAGGATTTTCGGAAACTCGTTGAGCGTCGCCACGATATGGCGGCCGCGCTCCGGCGAAAACGGCGGCGGCACGAGCAGAAGATCGAAATACGCGCCCAGAGTTTGATCGAGATAAAAATTAGGATTTCTCTTCCACGCGCCCAGATAATCCAATTCCCAGCGCGCCCGCGCAATGGCCGAGCCCATCAGCCGGTAGTCCAGCTGCCGCCCAACGGGCTCTTTCGAAACATCGATGGCCTTATAACGCTGCTCGAAATGTGCCACCTGTTGCCGGTACGACTCAACCGCCGCCGCCGACCAGTCCGGCTCCCATCCCGCAGGCCGCTCCAGGCGCGGAATGTCGTCCGATGAGACCGGCATTTCCGCCGCCCGCCACGCCCAGAAATCTTTCGCCAGATCGTCCAGCGCGTCCGCCCGCGCGCTCTGCGCCCACAGGCCCGCGCACAAAATCGCAGCCACAACCAGTCTTCTCGACCGCGAGGTTCTCTCCCCTCGACTCATGGCGCCGTCGCCTCCGCATTGCGTAGCGCATCTTCCATCGTCTGGTTGCTGCGAACGTTCTCGTTCACGACGCGCCAGCCATCGTCATAGCCGCGAAAGCCCACGCTCGAACGGTAATGCACCCCGCTGTCATAAAGTGCCCCGCCCACCGGATTGAGCGCCACCCAATGCCATGTGAACTCAACGTCCGCGAAATTTCCGGCCTTGCTGATGCCGGTGATGGCGAGCAGTTCGCGGCGCGCCGCCTGAATCGCGATGGGCCCATTGTCCGAAGAACCGTTCGCAATCGCAGGGCGGATCGTGTCCACCCCGAGCGGAGAAAGCGCCACATCCCAGCAGGGTGCGGGCTCAACGCCCGCTGGACAGGGCTGCTCGTCGCCGATGATCCATCCCCGGCGCTGCAGCACCATCGACTCCGGCGAAGTGAACTCTTTATTGGAGACCAGCCCCGTGGTCAACCAGAAAGTTTGCGGCGCCCGGAACGCCTCCGACGCGGAGATCAGGTCCGCCGCCAGCCTTCGCGTCAGAAAGTCGCGCGGCGAGCATCCGAGCCCGGCACACATCGACATGATGAGCAGCGCTGTTTTCGCGGTCCGCATGAATAAAGCTGCGAGGTGCGCGGCGCGCAGCAAGACCGATGCTGCCCGCCGCTTGTCTCTTAAAAGTTTGCAGTTATTGTCGCGAGAGGATTTTAACCAATTGGCCCTGTCTTCGGGGTAGAAAAGGAGTGGATGCAATCTGTCCATCGAATTTCTTTGACCAGCGCCCGGGCATCTGTGTCCCGCAGTTGGGGCACGCGCCCTCCGCGGTCAGCTTGTACTCTTCGATCCAGTATCCGCGGCGCCGGATTACTGTCTCCCCACAGTGATGGCAGCGCGTGTCCTCGAACTCGCCCACGGCTCCCGGCAGGTTCCCGCAATAGATGTAGCGCAGCCCGGCCTCGCGACCGATGGCCGCGGCGCGTAGCAGGTCTTCCGGCCGCGTATCTTCCGGCGAAACCATTTTGTAGTCCTGATGAAACGCGGTCACGTGCCAGGGAATATCCGGGGAAACTCCCGCGACAAACTCGGTCAGCCCGCGCAGTTCATCGTCGCTGTCATTGAAGCCGGGAATCAGCAGGGTCACGATCTCCAGCCAGATGCCCATCCGATGCAGGCTTCGGATCGTATCGAGGATCGGCTGCAGGCGTCCGCCCAGTTCGTGGTAGTGGCGTTCGTCAAAGCTCTTCAGATCCACCTTGTACAGATCGATCCACGGATGCAGATACTCCAGCACCTGCGCCGTTCCGTTGCCATTCGAAACAAAAGCCGTCTGCAAGCCGGCTTCGCGCGCGTGCCGGAATACCTCGACGGCCCACTCGCTGGTGATCAACGGCTCGTTATAAGTGCTCACAAGGACCTTGGCGCCCTGGCGGAGCGCGTCTTTCACCATCAACTCCGGATCCGCCTCGCGCGGCGCCGATATCGCCTCCGGATCGCGCAGCGCCTGCGACGTCACCCAGTTCTGGCAATACGAACAGTGCAGGTCGCAGCCCAGCATTCCAAAGCTGTAGGCGAGCGCCCCCGGATAGGCGTGGAAGAACGGCTTCTTCTCGATCGGATCGCACTGCACTCCCGCGACATAGCCGAACGGCACGTAGAGAACTCCACCGCGATTGAAGCGCACCTTGCAGACGCCCGGCTGTCCCTCAGGAATCGGGCAACAGTGCCCGCACGCAAAGCAGCGAATTCGATTGCGATCAATGGGTTCCCAGAGCGCGCGATCGCCTTCGCAAACGTGTTCGTCGAGAATCTCGCGCAGTGTCGCCACGGTTACATTGTACGGCGGCTCTGGCCTCGGACTCTGAGCATTCGGCTTTCGACTGCCGGCTACCTCTCCCACTCAACCCGGGCACACTGAACTTAGCGAACGACCGCGCTTGCCTCTGGCTTCGAGTATCGCTCGACCGCGCGCCGGTCGCCATGAATCTCGGGCATGAGCGCGCTCGAACTGATGGTCACCGGCCCGGAAACCACCGTCGCGTACCCAGTCGGCAGCGACGACCGGAACGGGCTCATCAGCATGTTCGCACTGCCGTCGGCATCGGCGGTGATCGAGAACACATACGTGTTCCCTCCAGCCAGCGGCGGCAGCGTGATCGAAGTTGCCGCCGTTGAGAGAGCCCCCCCGGTTGCCGCGTAAGTGGGAATCCCTCCGGCCGCGGTTTGAACATACGCGCGCACCGTGTACCCGAAAGGAGCCGTGCCCGTGGGCGCCGTCCAACTCAGGGTGACAACGTTCGAGTTGAGCGATGAGGCCCCGAAGAAGCTTCCGCCACTGATCGTGGGGCTCTGCACCGGCAACACAACCGGCGCCAGCGGCGTGTTGGAAGGCGCAGCGGTTGCGCCGTCCGTGAGAATGAAGGTTGCAGTCGCCGACGAATCCGGCACCGGGATCGCAACCGTCGATTCCTGGCACAACGAAACCGTTCGCGCCCAGTTCGACGGGAACGGATCGCCATACGTTAGCGTCCCAAAATTCTCGTCCGTGGTGATCGCAGCTTGGGGGGCTGTCGGCGTGATCAAGGCAAACCCAGTCCCGGCGCAATTGGCGGTTCCAAGGGGGATGCCCTGCTCTGCCGTGCCAGCCAGCGTGAGGAATTGCGTGATTCCCGCCGGGGATGAGAGCGGCACCGAGCCGGTAGCCAGGCCCTGCGTGACATACATCTGCGCTGAAATCAGGAGCGCCGAACCGAACGGAACAGGAGTCGCCGGCGCCACATTGCTCAATAAAGGCCCCCATTGGGAGGCCCCGGGCACATTCACATCGATCGAGGCCGGAGTGCTGGCCTGCAACTGCTCCGTGATCGGATTCTGCTGGCCATCCACGAACGTCAACCCGGTCAGTATCGACGACGGACCGATCACCAGATTGTTGAGCGGTCCAAGCGGAGGAGCCGGAACGTACTGCAAGAGAAAGACCGTGCTGATCTTCGACCAGTCGATATCGAGATTGCCAACCGAAAGCGTCAGGTTGTCCAAACTGGTGCTGTTGGCATTGTCGATAAAAAGAGATTCCGGGACTCCCGAAACCGCCGCGTCGAAATAGACTGGCGTGAGTTCCCCCACGCTTTCCAGACCTGACAAATTAAACAGAAACGACGTGGATTGTGAAGTGCTGGTCGTGGGCAAAGGGCCGCCCGCGATGTTGCTGCCTGCATCGAAGGTGCTCACATTCGTCCAAAAAGCTTCTGCCGTTCCGATCTGCAGCCAGTAATAGCCAGCGGGAACATTCGGAATACTGAAGACTCCCGGAGAAGTAGCCGAGCCTTTCTGCACCGTAATCGATCCATCGGCATTCGTCCACATGGCGGACAGGTTGGCGCCAGCCGAAGCGAGTGCGGGAACCTGTACCGCCCCGCTCGCCTCCCAGTAGTTATTCACCCAGTTAACAGTGATCGTGCCGCCGGGTGTCACCATCCAGGATTGCGTCGCGGTCGCGCCAGATGTTGTCGTCGCGGTCACTTCAAAATTGTTCGAGACTCGCGATTGCGCCCCCGTCGGGGTCCACGAAATCGTACTCCCGCTGATGGTAGCCCCCGTTGGCCCGGTCGTTAATGCGAATGTCACACTCCCGCCAGAAGGATCAACCGCCGCCAGTTGATAGCTATAGGCCACGTCCTGCGTCGCTGCTGTCACCGGAACGCTTGTAAATATCGGAGCCAGTCCATGGGAGGATGAGCTTCCGCTGGAGCCGCAAGCCGTCAGGAGCACCAGACTCGCGGCTGTGCAAATGAAAACGGCGACGGCCGGAGCCAGACGTGCAGTTGAAAACGGGACGGAACGGGAAAGCCTGCCATTGCGCATAGTCAAGAACCTCCGCGAGCAAAGCGTCAGAGTTTTCTTTCCACTTGCGAGCGGCCAATTATAGTCCAATAACCGTCAGAATCCCCGCGGCTTGCCAACCGCGATTCCTGACATGGGATAACTAGCATAAAAGCATGCGGACATCGGGTATTTTGCTATGCGGTGAGTTACCGCGAGCCGGGATTGGGCTTGGCTTGTGTGCGCGAATGAAGCCAGGCTTCGGCCAGCTGGCGCGCACTTGAGACCTGGGATTGAGTCATCTGGGCGGAAAGGCCTTCCAGACGAGACTTACTATTCTCGTCGCCCTGGGCGAGTGCGAGTTGCGACCAGAAATAAGCTTTGGTGTAGTCCTGCGGGACGCCGCGGCCCGCCCAGTAGTAGGCGCCAAGGGTGGACTGGGCGCGAACATATCCTTGTTCCGCGGCGCGTCGAAACCACTGCACAGCCTGCTCGTCGTTCCTGGGGACGGTGTCCCCGTCGTGGTAGAGAATTCCCAGTTGGTACTGGGCATCGGCATCTCCTTGCTGGCCAAGTTTCTTGAGGTCGTCGGGAGACAGCTTACGGTTTCGCTGATCGCTTGCGTTCCGTAGCGAGAATGAGGACGCCTGTTCAGCAGTCGGTCGCGAATTTTGCGACGACTGTGGCAGCCATCGCCTCTGGATGGTGGGCGCGAGGACATAGCCCATAACCAAGGCGATCATGCCCAAAACCAGCAACAGGAGCGCGATTTGAATGAAGTAGGGCCGGCGGCCGGAAGCTTGCAGTTTGGCGTCGGGCATGGTCACGGGTGACTCCGGCATCTGTTGTTCCGAGCCGGACAATTTCAGAACCGACGCAGGTGGCATGTCGGCAGGCGGCCCAACTGGCGCGTCAGGCGAGTTTAATGAAAGAGGATTCGGCGGGCGGGATTCGGGCCGGTCCCAGCGTTCCGCGCTACTTTGCTTTGCAACGTCTCTTCCGGTTGTGCCCCCATCCGCGCTCGCCCGTTCAGTCGATCCCTGGTGCATCTTCGGTTCGATGGTTGTGGTCCCACCAGTGTCCGGCGGAAGTGGTCCATCTTCGATCGGATGATCTTCAATCTCGGAGACCAGTTGGGCTAGACGCTGCAGAATTGTTCCGTGGATCTCAGCGAAGCTTTGAGGATAGGGAGAGAATATTTCGAGCAATCCGATAACACCGGAAGTTCCGAATACAGGCGCGGCGACCAGGGAACCAATCCCCAGCATACGACAGACTTCCGCGTCGACACGAGGGTCAGTCTCCGGATCCGCACAAGAAACGAGGACGCCGTTGCGAACGCACTCCCCTGAAAGTCCAGCCTGGACATCAACTTCCGAACCGATAGGGGGAGCGGGATCGCCGGCTCGCGCGCGGCAGACTGTTCTTTCGGCGGTGCGAAGCGCCATGGCCGCTCCCGTCGCGCCGGTCAGGTTCAAGGCGCAGCGGGTAATGAACTCGAGGATGGAATCTGTGTCGCTGACAGGATCGAGGCCGCGAACCTCGCTCGGCTGTACTACGGCAGGCAGAGCTTGGCCAGGCGGAGTCTCGACGGCACGGGATTCACCGCCGCGCGACTGAATCTGACGCACAACGCGCCGGACTTGATCCAACGCGGAAAGCAAGTCGTCGCGATCCACGGGCGCGGGGGCGGTCGCCTGGACAACGGGCTCGACTACCGGATTCGAAGTCATCACAGGTGGTTGGGCAGAGGGCGACAAATCCGGCGAGGGTAACTCCTGAAGCGAGGACTCTTCCTTCCGTCGGCGTGCGACCTGCTCGGCACGGGTGGCATGATTGGTCGAAGCAACCAGAAGGTTGGCGAATAGCCATTCTTTCAGACTCTGTCTGGATCCATCCGGAAGAAAGGAAAAGCGAATTCCGGCACGGCCGGTGTTGTCGGTCCACATGACCTGACCGCTGCCATGCACGTATTTTTTAGTCTCCGCCAATTCGAGGCAGAGCGTAACCGCGTGGTTAACCTCGAGACGCTGGCTGCGCTGCAGGCCGGTTGGAATCGCAGTCTGAACAGCGAAGCCGTTTTCGTGCAGGTCGAGCAGTTCGCTCAGGTCCACGACCATGCCGGACTGTGGACCATTGAAGCTTACAAACACGGGCGTGTGGAGCTTTTGACGAAGGCTGCGGCGACGTTCCCCTTGAGGAACAACCGGCACGAAATCTGGCAGACTGACAGCGGTCCGATCCATGGAAGTTTCCTACATATTACCTCAGCGCTCGGCCGGAAAACCAAGATTAGAGGAGAGAATGAAAACCGGGGAAGCTGAAATGAGCGAACGAGTGGTTAAAGGTTGGCAGCGAGCGATTGCATATCAGTCTGTGGCGCCGCGATCGACGCCCCCGGCGTGGCCCATACGCGATCCAGGGCATTCGCCAGCGCGGCCGGGAATTGGGAGGTGAGGAGATTGACATCCAATTGAAGATCCCGCTCACTGTAGCTACGGTAGACGATAAGAGCCCCCCGGGCCTGATTCGAAGTGGTCATCAGGTCGAGCGTGAGTTTCCAGCAGGGGTCGGCGGAGATCGCCCGCACACGGGGGAACCTGCTCCAATGGAAACGGCGTTTGGGGTCAAACGAGAGGTGCGCGTCGAGGGGATGAGTTGCCAGCAATTCGAACGCGTCAAAATCGTTACCTTCGAAGGCGGCGACCAGAATCCTACGGACCTGTTCGAAATCCACAGCGACTTTGAGCTCTTCAACCGCCCGGCGAACCGCGAGGTTGTTAATGACGATCTGGCGTTGCTCGATGGTACGTTGAGCTACGCGTCGAAGCTCGCCAAATTCGAGGTAGTTGAGATGCTGCACACCGAGCCAAACGCCTGTTCCGACCACCGCCAGGACCAATCCGAGAGTACTTCCCGTCGGCCAGAGCAAGAACAGGCTGAGCATGGCAAACAGCGCAGACACAGCATAAAGAACCGTCACCACCTGCCGATGCGACATGCCCATCTGCAAGAGTTTGTGATGAATGTGTTCGCGATCGGCCGTAAAAATCGGGCGCCCGCTGATCAAACGGCGGGCGATGGACAGCAAGGTTTCCAGAATGGGCAATCCGCAAGAGACGACGGGAATGGCCACGGCAACGAAGGTGGGTGCTTTCTGCGCACCCGCCAGAGCGAGGGCGCTGAGCATGAACCCGATAAACAAACTGCCGGAGTCGCCAAGAAAAATAGTCGCGGGATTAAAGTTAAAGCGAAGAAAACCGAGGATCGCCCCGGCCAGAGTGATGCTGATCAATGAGCACAGCCAGTAATGATTGACCAGCGCGACCACGAAAAACACCAAGGTCGAAAACAACGCGGAGCCCGCAGCCAAGCCATCCAGGCCATCGATCAGATTGAAGGCGTTGGTGACGGCCACCACCCAAAGCACCGTGAGCGGCAGACTGACAAACCAGGGCAGCAAATGCGGAAAGAGAAGAGGTAACTCGAGAACGCGCATGCCAGCCGCGAACAGCATGCCAGCGGCAATTGCCTGGACAGCAAATTTCAGATACGGGCCGGCGCTGAAAAGATCGTCATAAATCCCGAGGCAGAAGATCAGGCAGGCCGGAACATAAATACGGAGAAGCGTTGTGGGAACGAATCCGGCCATCAGCCGAGGGAAGACGAGAGCAAGCACCAGCCACAGGCTCAAGCTTACAGAGAAAGCGAAAAATATCGCGACGCCGCCGAGTCGAGGGAGCGGACTTCGATGAACGTGGCGTCCGTCCCGCGGAATGGAAACCCAGCCACGACGGCTGGCAATGTCCCTGACTTCGCGCGTAGCCACAAAGGAGAGCGCGAGCGAAAACGCGAACATCCCAAAGAACAGAGCCGTCAAAATCAGACTTCCCTTCCGGCTGGAATGAAGGCCAAATTACCCAAGCACGCCGCACAAATCCCGCGCAGAGCTGCAGAATGTATAGTTTCCCGAACTATACAACCGACTGCTGAGGAGGAGCAATAGCGTATGCACATCCGATTGTTGATTTTTGCGAGTGACGCGGGAGCGAAGTGAGCGTCCAGTAAGGATTGAGTCGAGATTGCTGTGTTAGACTCGACGCACGCGCAGATCCAGGAGCCTTAGCATGTCGGGGTGGAATCGCCAATTTGTCCAGCGATCCTCGCAGGTACTGATTGTCAGTTTTTGCAGCCTCATTCTCCCGTCGCAAGGCGGGGCGCAAGTGGCGCCGGGAAGCGGGCAGCAATCGCCAGCCACTGCGTCTACCCCCCGTCTGCTCGCCAATTCCAACTTGAAACTGGGAGTCGGGGACCTGATCGAAGTCAGCGTGTTCGGGGTACCGGATCTTGCGACCAAGACAAGAATCAGTGGTTCGGGAGATATTTACCTCCCGCTGATTGACTATGTCCATGTCGCCGACCTGACAACGGACGAAGCGCAGAAACTGATTCAAAAGCGACTCGAGGATGGAGGATTCGTTCGCGGTCCTCATGTATCGATTTTCGTGGATGAATCGGCGTCGCAAGCGATCACGATGATTGGAGAGGTCAATCACCCTGGACCCTATCCTGCGATTGGCGACCGCCGACTGTTCGATCTGATTTCGGCAGCCGGTGGGTTGAGCGACAAGGCTGGCCGCGTCGTAACCATTGAGCACCGCGACGATCCCGAGCACAAAGTTGAGATTCAGCTCTCACAGAATCTGGCGGAAGATACGCAGAACAACGCGGAAGTGTTGCCCGGAGACACGATCATCGTATCGCGCGCCGGAATTGTGTATGTAGTCGGAGACGTCCAGCATCCAAGCGGCTTTATGATCGAAGACACTTCCCTGACGGTTCTGAAGGCGCTGGCGTTGGCCGGAGGCAGTACGCGCACTTCTTCATTGAATAAAACCAAAATTCTGCGGCAGGGTCCGAATGGGGTACAGGAAATTCCGATCGAACTGAAGAAAGTTCTGTACGCGAAAGCACCAGACGTGCCTCTGGTGAAGGGCGACATTCTATTCGTACCCGGGAGTTCGGCCAAGGCCGCGGCTTATCGCACGGCCGACGCGGCTGTGTCACTGTCAACAGCTTTAGGGGTAGTGGCGGTTCATCCTTAGGCAGCCTGGTCGCGACGGGCGCGGTGCAGCGTCGAGTTTTTGAAGGCGAGCAACTCCTCCAGCACCGAAAGGTAGCGTTGCGCGGTGCGTTCCCGCGACAGGTTAGCTCTGATGTATTGCCGCCCGTTGGAGCCCATCTGTCGTCTCTGCTCCGGGTTACGCGCGAGATCGCAGATCGCTTGCGCCAAGGCCTGACTGTCCTCTGGCGGCACGTAAACTCCGGCTTGCGCGTCTTCGACGATCTGGCGGGCCTGGCCATCCACCGCGACAATCACAGGACGTTCGCATGCCATGTATTCGAGGAGCTTGGTCGGAATCACGGTCTTGAACAGATCCGTTTTTTTCAGCATTACGAGACAAAGATCGGAAACTGAAATGAGCGCGGGGATGCTTTCTCGCGGTTGCTGACCGATGAATTCAATGTTGGTCAATCCGCGCGCAGCTGCCAGTTCCGCAATGTGTTTCTTCTCCGCCCCTTCACCGATCAGCATTAGCAGCGCACTCGGAAGCGTATGCCGGAGTCGCTCAGCGGCGTCGATCAGGGTTTCCAGTCCGTGAGCCATGCCTAAGGTCCCGATGTAACAGACCAGGAAACGGTCGTCGAACCTGGCGCGATTGAGATTGAGTTGCTTTTGAATGTCCAGTCTGTCTGGATCGACGCGGAAGAGGTCGGTTTCGACTCCATTCTCAACGATAGAAATCTTCTCGGCGGGCACTCGCCAATGTTGGATCAGGTGGCTTTTGAAGGCTGGTGTCACGACGACGATACGGTCCGCGCGCCCGTAGAGAAATCCGGCGATCGTACCCAACGTGCGATGCATGAAAGAACCTTCGGCCGCGGCGCCGACGGCGACAAGCGATTCCGGCCAGAGATCGCGAACCTCAAAGACGAAGGGGACTCGCTTCCATGACGCAAGCCACAAGCCGGAAAGAGCAACCAGCAGTTGCGGAGAAGTGCCAATGATCAGATCCGGCCTGGCGAGGCCGAGCCCACAGATCGAGCTTGAGATACAGAATGACCCGTAGGTACGTATTCTTTCATGCGCCTTGCGGTTAGGTAGCGGCCAAAGCCAGGTGCGCTCGATGCCGACGCCCTCGACAGTTTCCACGTGATGTAACCGCCGGAAGCGGGATTGCCACTCGGCGGGCACAACTCCGGTGGGATGATTCGGAAATCCGGTGAGGACCGTGACCTCATGACCCATCCGCACCCAATGGCGGGACAGCTCGGCGGCGCGCGCGGCTGGAGCCCCCATCTCGGGAGGAAAGTATTGGGATACGTAAAGAATCTTCACGATTAGTAATAGAGCAACTTAAAGATACTCTTTCCGACGAGCGCCCGCGCCCGGTTGGAACGATGCCGCGCGTAGCCTTCCCAACGATCCGCTATTTCCGCGAACCTGCGGTCTCCGCTCAAATTTGCCATCACACGCAACTGTACGATATGCAGCCGGTGGTAGAAAGGGCTTGCCAGCATTTTCAGGCGAGTGCCGGATTGTTCATAGAGAGACCAATAGCCAGTATCGAAGCGAGCGAGGTTGAGCGACAGGGTCTGGACTCCGCGATCGAAAATCTGTTTTGCAGCTGGATCGGCGCGCGCGAGCCAGAAATCGAAGACACCCCAGAGAGCCCACAAAAATCCATTGATGATGTGGGTGGGAGGGTCGACCAAGTACTCCTCGATCCACAAATTCTTATCCTGATCCTCGAACAGGACACCTCCCTGGTTCACATGCCGAGTTAACGAAACAAAGGCCCGCTCCGCAGCTTGCAGATAAAGCATATCTCCGGTCTGCGCATGCGCGCGGAGCAGCAGAGAGACGCCCTGGCCCTGGGCCAGTCCTGAATACCACGGCGCACGAAGCGTATCACGGTATTCCCAATCAAAATGATGGTTCCACACCCAGAGGCCGCGAGGATTCAGTTCGAGGTGGGTCGCGAGCCAATCGGCGGAATTGAGAGCCTTTTGAAGGCGCGCGTCGTCGGCCATTTGGCAGAAGCGGTTGTAGTTGGCAAGCCCCCACTGCGCGATCGCGATCGGGTTGTACTGCAGGCCAATCCGGCCGTGATAGTCGAGCATAGGAATGCCGGCGGCATCAAACGGCCCGGCATAGTCCGCCTTCTCGCTGAACGACATGTAGTATTCGCCAAGCCGGGTGGTAAGGGCTCTCGGGTTGATCTGCGGCACATCGTGCCAGAACGTTAACTGGCTTGGTCGGGAACCGAAGTAGGCAGCCGAAAGGCGGCGGTAATAATGCCACCGAGTTTGGACGCTCATAAAGACGGGCGACCCTGCTGCGGCGTCCTGGCGGAGGACTCAACCTCCCATAAACTTGTAGTGAGATCGTCGCGCTCAACCGCAATGGTCGTAGCCGCGAGATAGTTTGTCGTGTTGTCGCCGTCGGGCAGAATTATGTTGCCATATTGAAAGTATCGCATCGGCAACTTGTCTTTCCTCCAGCAGGCCAGAGCCTGCCATTCGCTCCCGTCGATTGAGCCGATGAGATGGACGTCGCGACTTGTGTTCACTGCGCTCGGCTCGACCATGGTTGAGAAAAAGATTGCTTCACTGACACGGCATCCGAAGGTCGATGAACTAGGCAAATTGGCGATCGCTGCGACATCACCTCGGCGATCCAGGCGCACTATATGATTTTCCTCAAAGGGCGTGTCGGTCGCAAGATACAAGGCGTCGGGAGTCGGGATAGCGGCTACGGCGCGGGCTTGCTGGTTCCCCCCCAGCACCTCTTCGACGGAACTGAGATTGCAGTCAGCGCGGAGCACTTTGCATTCGGCACCTTCATCGCCGGTCAGGATCCACAGGCAGTTGGCCCAGCGGTCATACACGATATTGTGGACATGGCGAATGGACCTGGCGGGGAACGTATAGGCGACCTGCCAGGTCTGACCTTGGTCAACGGACGCGTAGATATGGACTGCGGCCCGCTCCCGGTTATCGAAATATTCGCCCCAATAGATCCTTCCGCCGGGAACGGCGGTTAGGTGCAATGGACGGGTTCCCCGGCGGATCTCGTGGGTCATCTTGAAATCTTCGCAGGCGGGAGCCCGTGTGATGATCGCTCCCGGGATTGCACCGATCATTGTGCAGTCGCCATCTTCGTCACCATCACAATGAATCGCGAGTGCGTGAAAACCATCCCGGACCAGTCGAAATCCGATCTTCGTGCGCGATGTCTGACACCTCCACCAAACGGTATTGAAGCGTGCAACGGGTTCCCACTGAGTGTTTTCATCAATGCGCTGTAAATCGTCGACACGAGCCTTCATTCGAACGACTTGATACTTTCTGGAGGCGTAAAGAAAGGCCCCGTGCCATGTAAGCACTCGAATTCCGGGATACGTGGCAACTCGACGAATCTTTACCGGGGAAGACGAGGCGGGCGCAACTGGATTCACACGCATGAAATGAATTCGGCACTCAACTTATATCTCGCTCTTTTAGCGCGAAAAAAGGTCCGATGGCAAGCGCGTCCATTTTTGTCCGCCGGAAGCAGTCAATCGCCTCCTGAGGGGTGCACACGATCGGCTCATTCTCATTGAAGCTTGTGTTAAGGATCACCGGGATGCCAGTCTTCCTGCCAAAGGTCTGGATCAGATCGTAATACAGCGGGTTCTCTTCCCGAGTGACGGTTTGCAAACGGCCCGTGTCGTCGAGATGATTCACTGCGCACAAGCTCTTTCTCTTCTCGGGACGAATCTTGTAGACGTGGAGCATGTAGGGAGACGGGTGATCGTGCTCGAAATATTCATGCTGCGCTTCGGCGAGAATCGCGGGCGCGAAGGGACGAAACCACTCACGATGTTTGATGCGGGCGTTAAGCACGTCCTTCATGTTGGGCAAGCCGGGGTGAGTTACGATGGACCGATTGCCGAGCGCGCGTGGGCCCCATTCCATGCGGCCCTGAAACCATCCCACCACATCGCCCTTCACCATCTGATCGGAGACAGCATCGAGCAGAGGTTCACGTGCAAGACGCTGATACTTTATGCCCGCACTGTTCAGGGCTGATTCGATCTGAGACTCCGAAAATTCAGGGCCTAGATAGGCATGGTTCATTTGATGTTCGCGCGGTCGCTCGAGCACGGCGTGATAGGTGTGCAGGGCCGCACCAATGGCTAGGCCCTCATCTCCGGCGGCGGGTTGAATCCATGTGCGGCGGAAGGGGGTGCGGCAAAATAGCTTGCCATTGGCAACGCTGTTGAGGGCGCAGCCTCCGGCCATGGCTAGATTCTCCTCCGGAACATGCTTATGCAACTCGTTCGCGAGGTGAAAGAACACCTCTTCGAACCGGAGTTGCATGGCATACGCGAGGTCCATATCGCGCTGTGTGATTTCGGAGTTCGGTTCCCGTGAAGGGCCAAAAACTTTTCCCATCTTGTCGGAAAAATGGCGTGCCAGCCGTACAGTTCCGTCGGGAAGGACCTGCATCCCCTGGTTGCTGCCGAGCGGCTTGAAGTAACTCATGTTGAGGCGAAAGGCGCCGTCCCTCAACGGGGTTATCTTGCGGATTTCATCGACAAACGTGTCTTTGCCGTAGGGCGCGAGTCCCATGACTTTGCCCTCGTCGCCATATTTCCTGTAGCCGATGAAATCGCAGATCATGGTGTAGAAACTGCCCAGCGAATGCGGAAGGAAGACGCGGTCGAGGATCTGGATGTTGTTGCCTTCGCAGCGCGCCATCATGGTGGAAACGAAATCGCCGGAGCCGTCATAGCTAAAGCCGGCGGCTTTTTCCCAGGGCGAGCAGTAATACGCGCTGGCGATGTGCGCAAGGTGATGCTCGACGTGATGCTCCTGAAACTTCAGGCGGACGGAGTCCACCTCGAGGGCATGCGCTAGAAGAGAGCGCACGTCGCGCATGGGTTCCTTGCGCTGGCGCATCTTGATGAAGTTCAGAATCTTGGTGGGATTTGCCAACGCGTATTGAACTTTCTTCGCGAGGTTGGCATCGCTGTCCTGGCCCACGGCGACGTGCTCGATGTCGGAAAGCTTTGCGCCAGCAGCATCCAGACAAGCTTTCACGGCAAGGGCCGGGAAGCCCCCGTAGTGCTTATGACGATTCAGTCGCTCTTCCGCCACGGCAAAAAGAATTTTTCCGTCCTGGATGATCGCCGCCGACGAGTCGGCGTGGAACATGTTGAGACCCAGAATCAGCATGTACGCCGGGTTCCCTCTTCTCGTGCGGGATTGTTAATGCCTGGGCTTTCCTGCAGGGAGGATGCAATGAACTCCCGCACGTCGACTTGCAGAGGCTGACCGATCTGGCAGGCGTTCTTCAGGCGCAGAGCAGTCAGAGTGGAACCAATGATCTGTTCGAACTGAACCGGGAGCGGCGTTCTGTCCTGCAGGGCGTCGACAAAGGCGCGCATTTCGGCCTTGTGCCCTTTGTCTTGCGACCAGCGGCTGCGCGAAACTCGTTTGCGTCCGCTGCACACAAGTTCGAGTCGACGAAAATCCTCAAGGATCGCAACCGACCCGCCACCGAAAACCTCGAGGCGTTCCTTTGAAGCAGATTTGTCTCCATTCGCCATGTAGGTGATGGTTCCCAGCGTGCCATTGCTAAATTTCAGCGTGGCGACAATGTTATCCATGCTGTACTGCCCGGGATTATTCATGCACTCTGCTTGTATTTCCACGGGAGCCATGCCCGCAAGAAAGCAGAGGAAGTCGACGAAATGGCAAACCTCACCCAGGATGCGTCCGCCGCCCTGCTCGGGATCGTTCACCCAATGATCGGCAGGAAGGTATCCCGCGTTTACTCGATAATGTATGGAGAGTGGCTCCTGGACACTGGCTAGAAAAGTTTTCAACTGAACGGCCATGGGTGCGAATCTGCGATTGAAACCGACCATCAGCAAGGGAGGGCGGTCGGACGCCGATCTTGCTTTCCTGGACATGGCTCGCACGAGCGAAACAAGTTCGTCCTCGCGCAGGCAAAGAGGTTTCTCGCAGAAGACGGCTTTCCCGGCTTCGAGCGCTGCGAGAACCTGTCTAGCGTGAAGATGATGACGGGTGGCGACCAATACAGCACCGATTTTGGGATCGCGTAAAAGTTCTTCTTCCGAATTTGAGCAATAGGAAAATCCGAATTTTGCCGCGGCACTGCGGCTTCGCGGGCCGGTGGCATTGCAGATGCCGATGAACGAGACCTCGGGGATCGGCTTCAAAGCGGGGAGGAGCGTGCTTTGCATGAACGCGCCAGCTCCCAGAACACCGAGCCCAACGGATGATCCGCTCGTGGAATGTGGACGGTGCGCTGCGCTGGCCACGGGGATTTTTTCGCAGAATATGGCGTCTGAATGTAATTCAGAATTGTTCTCGGGAAAGGTTAGCAGGACGCCCAGGGAGGGCTCGCTGGTCCTGCCCAAAATTAGGTCATAGGCCCGCGCCGCCTGCTCGATGGAAAAGCGATGGGTAATCAGCGAGGCGAGGTTGAGTTTGCCCTCGGCGATGAAGCGCAGAAAAACTTGCAGGTTGCGGGTCTCAGTCCAGCGCACATGACCAATCGGGTAATCGCGTCCCTTCTGTTCGTATGCGGCATCGTACCGGCCGGGGCCATAGGAACGGGAGATGCGGAAGTCGAGTTCTTTTTCGTAGAAGAGCTTGCGCTGAAGATTCATGCCGACGGTTCCAACAGCGACCACGATGGCGCGATCACGCGCCACTTCCGACGCAAGATCGACCGGGTCGCTGCTTGGCGTCTCAGCGGTGATCAACACTGCATCGACGCCTGCTCCACCCGTCTTCTGGAAACAGATATCTCGAAATTCGCCGGCACTTGCACATGCTTCTTCGGCTCCGCTATGGAGCGCGAGGGCGGCGCGATCCGGTATCAGATCCATTCCGAGCACGCGGCAACCGGCGGCCTTGAGCAACTGAACTGTGATCTGGCCCAGCAAACCGAGACCAATAACGGCTACTGTATCGCCCAATTCGACTTCTGCTGTTCGGATCCCATGAAGGCAGATGGCGCCAACCGTACCGAAAGCGGCTTCTTCGAAGAGCACTCTTTCGCGGTCAGGAGTCCTGGCAACCAGCAATCGTGGAACGCAGGCAATTTCGGAATGGGTCGCGTATCCCGCGCCGGCGCAGGCGACCCGATCGCCAATGCCGATGTCAGACACTCCGTCGCCAACAGCAATCACAGTGCCGGCGCTGCTGTAGCCGACCGATTGCGGCTGAGAGAGGCGCGAGTGTACCGCGCCTAGGGTGGCAAGCATGCCATCACGTTGCAGTTTGCCAAGCACATCTCGCACAAGATCCGGACGCGCCTTCGCCTTGGCTAGAAGATTCTTGCCCGCAAACTCTGCCGAAGCGCGTTCCGTGCCTGCAGAAACCAGCGATGCAGCGGACCGCACCAGCACACAACCGGGCAGCAATTGCGGGGCGGGGACTTCGGTCACCGCCAGTTCTCCGGTACGCGCGTCTTGTAGCAGTTGCTTCATGCGCTCGCCAGTTGTGGGCGTGCTCGCTCCGGACGGGGCATAGCCCCTTGGCCAGACAACTTTCCGCGCGCAATCGTTTGCGCTCCTCCATCGATGAACATTTGCATCCAGGTTTCGAGCGTCAGAAGTTGCCAGACCTGCATCGACCAGTCTTCAGAGCCTTTTTGGTGTTCGTCAACATAGCGACGCACGACTTCGGGGCGGAACAGGCCGCGAGAACGGACTCGGGATTCCGAGAGCAGATCATCCACAACCGGGCGCAGATCATGCGCCAGCCAATGGTCCACCGGAGCGGCAAATCCCGCTTTCGGCTGCTTCAGGACTTCCTCCGGCAGCATACTGCGCATCGCTTCCCGGAAGATGTACTTGGTCACCGGACGCCATTTGCCTTTGAGCTTCCACTCCGGCTTCACGTTCCAAGCGACAAATTCTGCCAGGTGGCGATCGAGAAAAGGGACCCGAACCTCGACCGAAGATGCCATGCTCATTTTGTCGTTGTAAGTGAGATTGAGCGTCGGCAGGAAAATTTTCGAATCGAGGTAGAGCATCTGGTTGAGAAAATCGGAATCACGCACTCTATCGAAAGCCGCTTGATGCCGGCTCAGGGGATTGAGCTTCGCGAAAGATTGCAATTCCGTAGTGTATAAACCCGTTTTTTGGTTTGCATCGAAATAGGTGCAATTGCGGATAAATGCCTCTGACGGACTAAGCGCGGCGCTGCGGGCCATCTTCTTGGCCATTCGCATCGGGCCCTTCATTCGGGTTCCGCGCAATGACGGCATTGCGAGAAGAGTTCGTTCCGCCGCTACACGGGCCAATGCCGGAGTGTGGCGATACGCCGAAGACCAACCGTGGGCGACGTGTTTACGATATCCGGCAAAGAGTTCATCGCCGCCCACACCGGACAGGAGCACGGTCGACTGTTTTCTGGCCTCGCGGCACACGAGGTAGGCGGTGAGGATCGCGGGATCCGCGACAGGTTCGTCCATGTGCCACGTCAGTTCCGGCAACAGGTTAACGACGTCCGGCTCGACCACAATTTCGTGGTGTTCACAGCCCAGACTTTTCGCCAGACGCCGCGGCACGGCTGGGTCATCCATTGCGGTCTCGCCGACGCGGTACTTCTTAGGAAATGTAATTGTGTAGGTGCGGACCGACTGCTTCCGCGCCATGGCAGCGACGACGCTGGAGGAATCGAGGCCGGCGCTCAAGAAAGCGCCGACGGGAACATCGCTGACCAACTGTTGCTCCACCGATGCGCAGAAGCGCTCTCTGATTTCCTGCTCGAGATCCGCCTGGTTTTGTTCGAAGCGATGGCCCGCGGCGGGGAACGTCAAGTCCCAATACTGCTTGATATTAAGTTCGCCTTGTTTCCAGAGCGCGTAGTGGCCTGCCTGCAGTTTGCGGATCCCTTCGAACATGGTGGAAGGATCGGGCACCCAGAGAAACGTCAGGTACTGGTGCAACGCTTCCATGTTCATGCGGGCTTCGATGCCAGGGACTTCAAGAAGCGCTTTGATCTCGGAGGCAAACGCCAGATTGCCGGCTCGCTGCCAGTAGTACAGCGGCTTGATTCCGAAATGATCGCGCGCCAAAAACAACACAGGACTTGAGCCTCGCAGATCACAGATGGCGAAGGCAAACATTCCGTTCATGCAATTCAGGCAGTCGACGCCGTACTCTTCGTACAGGTGAATTACGACCTCTGTGTCGGTGTAAGAACGAAAGCGATGGCCCTTGGCTTCGAGTTGGTGGCGCAGTTCAGCGAAGTTGTAAATCTCGCCATTGTAGGTGATCCACACCGAGCCATCTTCGTTGCTCATGGGCATGTGGCCATCGGGAGAGAGATCCAGGATTGCGAGACGACGGCTTCCGAGGCCAATGTAGGTGCCATCCGGGAAACGACGCTCCCAGAGGCCCGAATCGTCGGGCCCTCGATGGGACTGCACGCTCGTCATTCGAGCTAGCGACTCCGAATCGCCGCAATTCACGAGGCCACTGATTCCGCACATGGCTCAGGCCCCCTTCCTCGCGGTGCGAAGCTCGTAAACCTTGGCCTTGATGTGGAAGAACTGGACTCCCTGGAACACACAGTAGATAAGACCAGGAACCCCGTCAAGAAAACCGAGGCAGGCAAGGTATTTGTACAAAAAAAACAATACGGGAGATCCCGGCACTTCCAGGAAGTAGTGGCGCAGCCAGCGTCGACGTTGCGCCTGCGTCCCAAAGAGAGCAGGCTGAATTTCATCGTGGCCTTGATCGGGGTTCATCCAGAGATGCGCTTCCCAGTTGGAATATTCGTTATGCTTTTGAATGTAACGGTCGAGAGAGCCGACGTTGTGGTGAATCAGCGGATGGCGCAACCGGCGCGTGGCGCCGTCGACGACGACATGCTCGTGCACCTCCATGTCTGCCATGTTCTTATCCTGATCCCGGAGGCGGCACTCATAGTGACCACTGCCTTTGCGGAACAG